>NZ_CP138990.1:0-372500 GCF_044594915.1 Winogradskyella sp. R77965
CAGAGTTAACAGTAACCAAGACGACTAATGGCGTGATTACGTCAGCAGGAGCTGCAGGCTTATTGGATGATACAATAAATTACGACATAATAGTAGAGAACACAGGCAATGTGACGATCACAGATATCGATGTATCAGATCCAGATGTTACATTTGTAGGTGGAGATACGAATCCGATAGCGAGTTTAGCGCCAGGAGCAACAGCAACCTTTATGGTACGTAAGGTGATTACAGCAGCTGACATTGCTAATGGTTATGTAGAGAACAGTGCGAGTGCGACCGGTGATAGTCCAAGTGGAACAGATGATGTTACCGATGTATCGGATACAGATGTTGATCCAGATGGTAATACGATACCAGACAATGAGAATGAAGACGGACCAGATGCAGGGACGGATACGACAGATGACCCAACGCGAACGAACCTAACACCAAATGCAGAGTTAACAGTAACCAAGACGACTAATGGCGTGATTACGTCAGCAGGAGCTGCAGGCTTATTGGATGATACAATAAATTACGACATAATAGTAGAGAACACAGGCAATGTGACGATCACAGATATCGATGTATCAGATCCAGATGTTACATTTGTAGGTGGAGATACGAATCCGATAGCGAGTTTAGCGCCAGGAGCAACAGCAACCTTTATGGTACGTAAGGTGATTACAGCAGCTGACATTGCTAATGGTTATGTAGAGAACAGTGCGAGTGCGACCGGTGATAGTCCAAGTGGAACAGATGATGTTACCGATGTATCGGATACAGATGTTGATCCAGATGGTAATACGATACCAGACAATGAGAATGAAGACGGACCAGATGCAGGGACGGATACGACAGATGACCCAACGCGAACGAACCTAACACCAAATGCAGAGTTAACAGTAACCAAGACGACTAATGGCGTGATTACGTCAGCAGGAGCTGCAGGCTTATTGGATGATACAATAAATTACGACATAATAGTAGAGAACACAGGCAATGTGACGATCACAGATATCGATGTATCAGATCCAGATGTTACATTTGTAGGTGGAGATACGAATCCGATAGCGAGTTTAGCGCCAGGAGCAACAGCAACCTTTATGGTACGTAAGGTGATTACAGCAGCTGACATTGCTAATGGTTATGTAGAGAACAGTGCGAGTGCGACCGGTGATAGTCCAAGTGGAACAGATGATGTTACCGATGTATCGGATACAGATGTTGATCCAGATGGTAATACGATACCAGACAATGAGAATGAAGACGGACCAGATGCAGGGACGGATACGACAGATGACCCAACGCGAACGAACCTAACACCAAATGCAGAGTTAACAGTAACCAAGACGACTAATGGCGTGATTACGTCAGCAGGAGCTGCAGGCTTATTGGATGATACAATAAATTACGACATAATAGTAGAGAACACAGGCAATGTGACGATCACAGATATCGATGTATCAGATCCAGATGTTACATTTGTAGGTGGAGATACGAATCCGATAGCGAGTTTAGCGCCAGGAGCAACAGCAACCTTTATGGTACGTAAGGTGATTACAGCAGCTGACATTGCTAATGGTTATGTAGAGAACAGTGCGAGTGCGACCGGTGATAGTCCAAGTGGAACAGATGATGTTACCGATGTATCGGATACAGATGTTGATCCAGATGGTAATACGATACCAGACAATGAGAATGAAGACGGACCAGATGCAGGGACGGATACGACAGATGACCCAACGCGAACGAACCTAACACCAAATGCAGAGTTAACAGTAACCAAGACGACTAATGGCGTGATTACGTCAGCAGGAGCTGCAGGCTTATTGGATGATACAATAAATTACGACATAATAGTAGAGAACACAGGCAATGTGACGATCACAGATATCGATGTATCAGATCCAGATGTTACATTTGTAGGTGGAGATACGAATCCGATAGCGAGTTTAGCGCCAGGAGCAACAGCAACCTTTATGGTACGTAAGGTGATTACAGCAGCTGACATTGCTAATGGTTATGTAGAGAACAGTGCGAGTGCGACCGGTGATAGTCCAAGTGGAACAGATGATGTTACCGATGTATCGGATACAGATGTTGATCCAGATGGTAATACGATACCAGACAATGAGAATGAAGACGGACCAGATGCAGGGACGGATACGACAGATGACCCAACGCGAACGAACCTAACACCAAATGCAGAGTTAACAGTAACCAAGACGACTAATGGCGTGATTACGTCAGCAGGAGCTGCAGGCTTATTGGATGATACAATAAATTACGACATAATAGTAGAGAACACAGGCAATGTGACGATCACAGATATCGATGTATCAGATCCAGATGTTACATTTGTAGGTGGAGATACGAATCCGATAGCGAGTTTAGCGCCAGGAGCAACAGCAACCTTTATGGTACGTAAGGTGATTACAGCAGCTGACATTGCTAATGGTTATGTAGAGAACAGTGCGAGTGCGACCGGTGATAGTCCAAGTGGAACAGATGATGTTACCGATGTATCGGATACAGATGTTGATCCAGATGGTAATACGATACCAGACAATGAGAATGAAGACGGACCAGATGCAGGGACGGATACGACAGATGACCCAACGCGAACGAACCTAACACCAAATGCAGAGTTAACAGTAACCAAGACGACTAATGGCGTGATTACGTCAGCAGGAGCTGCAGGCTTATTGGATGATACAATAAATTACGACATAATAGTAGAGAACACAGGCAATGTGACGATCACAGATATCGATGTATCAGATCCAGATGTTACATTTGTAGGTGGAGATACGAATCCGATAGCGAGTTTAGCGCCAGGAGCAACAGCAACCTTTATGGTACGTAAGGTGATTACAGCAGCTGACATTGCTAATGGTTATGTAGAGAACAGTGCGAGTGCGACCGGTGATAGTCCAAGTGGAACAGATGATGTTACCGATGTATCGGATACAGATGTTGATCCAGATGGTAATACGATACCAGACAATGAGAATGAAGACGGACCAGATGCAGGGACGGATACGACAGATGACCCAACGCGAACGAACCTAACACCAAATGCAGAGTTAACAGTAACCAAGACGACTAATGGCGTGATTACGTCAGCAGGAGCTGCAGGCTTATTGGATGATACAATAAATTACGACATAATAGTAGAGAACACAGGCAATGTGACGATCACAGATATCGATGTATCAGATCCAGATGTTACATTTGTAGGTGGAGATACGAATCCGATAGCGAGTTTAGCGCCAGGAGCAACAGCAACCTTTATGGTACGTAAGGTGATTACAGCAGCTGACATTGCTAATGGTTATGTAGAGAACAGTGCGAGTGCGACCGGTGATAGTCCAAGTGGAACAGATGATGTTACCGATGTATCGGATACAGATGTTGATCCAGATGGTAATACGATACCAGACAATGAGAATGAAGACGGACCAGATGCAGGGACGGATACGACAGATGACCCAACGCGAACGAACCTAACACCAAATGCAGAGTTAACAGTAACCAAGACGACTAATGGCGTGATTACGTCAGCAGGAGCTGCAGGCTTATTGGATGATACAATAAATTACGACATAATAGTAGAGAACACAGGCAATGTGACGATCACAGATATCGATGTATCAGATCCAGATGTTACATTTGTAGGTGGAGATACGAATCCGATAGCGAGTTTAGCGCCAGGAGCAACAGCAACCTTTATGGTACGTAAGGTGATTACAGCAGCTGACATTGCTAATGGTTATGTAGAGAACAGTGCGAGTGCGACCGGTGATAGTCCAAGTGGAACAGATGATGTTACCGATGTATCGGATACAGATGTTGATCCAGATGGTAATACGATACCAGACAATGAGAATGAAGACGGACCAGATGCAGGGACGGATACGACAGATGACCCAACGCGAACGAACCTAACACCAAATGCAGAGTTAACAGTAACCAAGACGACTAATGGCGTGATTACGTCAGCAGGAGCTGCAGGCTTATTGGATGATACAATAAATTACGACATAATAGTAGAGAACACAGGCAATGTGACGATCACAGATATCGATGTATCAGATCCAGATGTTACATTTGTAGGTGGAGATACGAATCCGATAGCGAGTTTAGCGCCAGGAGCAACAGCAACCTTTATGGTACGTAAGGTGATTACAGCAGCTGACATTGCTAATGGTTATGTAGAGAACAGTGCGAGTGCGACCGGTGATAGTCCAAGTGGAACAGATGATGTTACCGATGTATCGGATACAGATGTTGATCCAGATGGTAATACGATACCAGACAATGAGAATGAAGACGGACCAGATGCAGGGACGGATACGACAGATGACCCAACGCGAACGAACCTAACACCAAATGCAGAGTTAACAGTAACCAAGACGACTAATGGCGTGATTACGTCAGCAGGAGCTGCAGGCTTATTGGATGATACAATAAATTACGACATAATAGTAGAGAACACAGGCAATGTGACGATCACAGATATCGATGTATCAGATCCAGATGTTACATTTGTAGGTGGAGATACGAATCCGATAGCGAGTTTAGCGCCAGGAGCAACAGCAACCTTTATGGTACGTAAGGTGATTACAGCAGCTGACATTGCTAATGGTTATGTAGAGAACAGTGCGAGTGCGACCGGTGATAGTCCAAGTGGAACAGATGATGTTACCGATGTATCGGATACAGATGTTGATCCAGATGGTAATACGATACCAGACAATGAGAATGAAGACGGACCAGATGCAGGGACGGATACGACAGATGACCCAACGCGAACGAACCTAACACCAAATGCAGAGTTAACAGTAACCAAGACGACTAATGGCGTGATTACGTCAGCAGGAGCTGCAGGCTTATTGGATGATACAATAAATTACGACATAATAGTAGAGAACACAGGCAATGTGACGATCACAGATATCGATGTATCAGATCCAGATGTTACATTTGTAGGTGGAGATACGAATCCGATAGCGAGTTTAGCGCCAGGAGCAACAGCAACCTTTATGGTACGTAAGGTGATTACAGCAGCTGACATTGCTAATGGTTATGTAGAGAACAGTGCGAGTGCGACCGGTGATAGTCCAAGTGGAACAGATGATGTTACCGATGTATCGGATACAGATGTTGATCCAGATGGTAATACGATACCAGACAATGAGAATGAAGACGGACCAGATGCAGGGACGGATACGACAGATGACCCAACGCGAACGAACCTAACACCAAATGCAGAGTTAACAGTAACCAAGACGACTAATGGCGTGATTACGTCAGCAGGAGCTGCAGGCTTATTGGATGATACAATAAATTACGACATAATAGTAGAGAACACAGGCAATGTGACGATCACAGATATCGATGTATCAGATCCAGATGTTACATTTGTAGGTGGAGATACGAATCCGATAGCGAGTTTAGCGCCAGGAGCAACAGCAACCTTTATGGTACGTAAGGTGATTACAGCAGCTGACATTGCTAATGGTTATGTAGAGAACAGTGCGAGTGCGACCGGTGATAGTCCAAGTGGAACAGATGATGTTACCGATGTATCGGATACAGATGTTGATCCAGATGGTAATACGATACCAGACAATGAGAATGAAGACGGACCAGATGCAGGGACGGATACGACAGATGACCCAACGCGAACGAACCTAACACCAAATGCAGAGTTAACAGTAACCAAGACGACTAATGGCGTGATTACGTCAGCAGGAGCTGCAGGCTTATTGGATGATACTATAGATTATACAATTACAGTAGCGAACACAGGAAATGTAACGGTAAGTAATATTGAAGTTACTGATACGGATGTAACGTTTATCCCAGCAGGTAACACGATAGGGAGTTTAGTACCAGGCGCTAGTGCAACCTTTACTGTACGTCAGGTGATCACTGCAGCAGATATAGCCAACGGTTATGTAGAGAACAGTGCGAGTGCGACCGGTGATAGTCCAAGTGGAACAGATGATGTTACCGATGTATCGGATACAGATGTTGATCCAGATGGTAATGTGATACCAGACAATGAGAATGAAGACGGACCAGATGCAGGGACAGATACGACTGAAGATCCAACACGAACGAACCTAACGCCAAATGCAGAGTTAACTTTAACCAAGACAGTCGCAATCAATAATGACATAGCGCCAACAGGGGCAAGTTTAGGAGATGAATTAATTTATACGTTTAGAGTAGAGAATACTGGTGAAGTTGCGGTAAGCAATATCACTATAGATGATGACTTAACTGGTACAACAGGCTTGGCAATCAACCCAGGGACTTTATTGCCAGGTGAGGTAGGCATAGCTACAGTAACTTATATTATAGATCAAGACGATGTAGATTTAGGTTCAATAACTAATAGTGCTACAGCAACAGGTGACAGTCCTACTGGTATGGATGATGTTAGTGATGTAAGTGATAATGGCGATGAGTTAACAGATGGACCAGATCCAGATTCTGACCCAACCAACGATCCAACAGTAATACCAATAGTACAGAATCCAGAGTTGAGTATTATTAAAGAGAGTAGTCTAGAAGTAGGAGCAGATGGAGTTGCTAATGTAGGAGATGTTATTACTTATACTTATACAGTGACCAACACAGGAGATGTAACAGTATTTGATGTGAGTGTAAATGAAGTAGCAGGAAACTTTACAGGAACAGGTGCTTTACCAATACCAGTCTATCAGAGTGGAGGAAGCGACGAAGATGGAGACGGCGATTTAGAAGATATGATTGTAGGAGGTGGAACTATTATTTATGAAGCAACGTATACGATTACGCAAGAAGATATCAATAATGGCTTTGTAACGAATCAAGCTACCGCAGATGGAATAGACCCTTTAGGAGGTACTGTAACAGATGATAGTGATGATCCAGCAGATACGACGAGTGATGATGATCCTACAATAACTGATCTTCCTGAAGATGCTAGAATCAGCTTAATTAAGATAGCAGCATTGCCTTTGGCAGATACTAATGGTGATGGAATAGCTGGAAGTTTAGGTGATATTATATCATATGAGTTTGTTGTAGAAAACACAGGAAATGTTACTCTCACTAATATAATGGTTCAAGATGTGTTACCTGGTCTTAATTTAATGGGTGGACCTATTGCTCAGTTAGTTCCAGGTGAAATCGATGCTACGACATTTACTGCAACATACGAGATTACTCAAGCTGATATGGACATTGGTAGTGTAACAAACTCCGCGACTGTGAGTAGTGAAGGACCTAGAGGTGATATAAATGATCCAATGGATGATGTCAGAAGATACTAGTGATGATCCAAATGATAATTCTAACAATGACGATAATGGTGATGGTGAACCAGATGATCCAACAATTGTTATTCTAAATTCAATCTTTGATTTAGAAGTTGTTAAAACTGTAGATGAATTAAGACCTACGGTTGGAGATGAAGTTACTTTTACCATAGAAGTTGCTAATATTGGTAATGTTACAGCAACTGATATTGTGATAAGTGAGCAACTGCCAAGTGGCTATGTATTTGTCTCAGCAATAACGACAGCAGGCACGTATTCTGATTTTGATGGTGAGTGGTCTATAGCGCAATTAAACCCGGATCAAGTTGAAATTCTTCAGATCACAGCTGAAGTACTAGGATTTGGTGATTACTTAAATACAGCATTTGTACAAAGTTCTGTAGGTGGTAATGATGTTGATCCAAGTAACGATGAAGGTAGCGTCGCAGTAGATCCAATATGTTTAACCATCTACAATGAATTCTCACCAGATGGAGATGGAATTAATGAAACGTTCATAATCGATTGTATAGAGCGATTCCCTAATAATAAGTTAGAAGTTTATAACAGATGGGGTAATATCGTTTATACCAAAAATGGTTATCTCAATGATTGGGAAGGAACGTCTAATGGTAGAGCCGTTATTAGTCAATCCGATCGATTACCAGTTGGTACATATTACTATGTACTAGACTTGGGTGATGGCTCAGATCCACGAGTAGGTTGGTTATACATAAATAGACGCAACTAATTAAGACTGAATAATAAAATATATTAAAATGATACATAAATCATCACTAATAAAAGGATTAATAGTTTTAGTATTTACACTAATTAGTGTTCATAGTATGGCGCAACAAGATCCGCAGTACACGCACTATATGTACAATACATTAAGTGTTAACCCTGCATACGCAGGTCAAAGAGAAACGCTTAGCATCGTTGGCTTGCACAGAAGTCAATGGGTTGGTATTGATGGAGCACCGCAAACACAATCTCTCAGTATTCACTCACCATTGCGCAATGAGCGTATTGGTTTGGGTCTTAACATTGTTAGTGATGCCTTAGGTCCAGCAAGAGAGCAATTTATAGATGCTAATTTTTCTTACACCATTCCGCTAAACGCCAGTGACCTTAAATTATCTTTTGGTGCAAAAGGAGGATTACATATTTTAAATACAGATTGGAGTAAGGGGACGTTTAGAGAAACGGATCCAAATTTTCAAAATAATTTAAGTCTAACATCTCCGATGATTGGAGCTGGATTGTATATGCATACAAGAAAATGGTATTTAGGACTAGCAGTTCCAAACTTTATAGAAACAGACCATTATGATGATTTTCAAGAGTCTGTAGCTACAGAGCGAATGCACTTTTATGCGATTGGTGGTTATGTATTTAATTTAAGCGAAACGACAGAATTAAAACCAGCCTTCTTAATTAAAGGTGTGGCTGGCGCCCCTTTAATTGCAGATGTGTCTGCTAATTTATGGTTTCAAAAGAATTTTACTTTAGGTTTGGCGTGGAGATGGGACGATTCATTTAGTGCTTTGGCAGGTTTACAGGTCACACCTGGTATGTTTGTTGGGTACAGTTACGATATGACCACGACTGGATTAAACAACTACAATAGTGGAACACACGAAATTACCTTAAGATTTGAAGTTAAAAGATTGGGTAGAATTTTATCACCACGATTCTTCTAAAATTATGATTATGAAAACAATTACTAGATATTTATTATTAACGTTTGTATTCGTATTTTCATTTACTGTATTTGCTCAGAATGGAAAAATACAAAGTGTTAAAGATGACTATAGAGATTTTGCTTATGTCAAAACAAGTGAAGTTTTATTAGAAGTTGCAAAAAACGGGTATAAGTCTGTTGATTTATTCCAGAAGCTTGGAAATTCATTTTATTTCAGAAATGAAATGGAGGATGCCGTAAAGTGGTATGGTGAATTAATGGCTCTTGAAGAAGTTATCGATCCGGAGTATTATTTCAGATATGCACTAGCTCTTAAGGGAATGGAGGATTATGAAGGTTCTGATAAATGGATGAAAAAATTCAATGACTTAAAACCTGATGATTTAAGAGGTAGAGCATTCATGTCTAAAGTCGACTATAAATCATCTATAGAAAAGCTAAGCAGAGATGATATTGAAGTTGTAAATTTAGAATTTAATACTGAGCTATCAGATTTTGGTACTACTGAGTATGAAAACGGACTCGTATTTGCTTCAGCAAGAGGTGGTGGTCGTAAATATAGATGGAATGAAGAGCCTTATTTAGACTTATACATGGTTGAAAAAACAGATAGTACGTCCTACGGTGAAGTAAAAGAAATTAATGGTAAAGTTAATACCAAGTTTCATGAGTCTAGTGCAGTATTTTCACCCAATGGTAAGTATATGTTCTTCACTAGAAATAACTTTTTCAAGTTAAGATATAAAGAAGACGATACGGGTATAAATAGACTTCAATTATATAGAGCTACTTTAAGTGAGGATGGTACTTGGGATGATATTCATAAAATTCATTTTAATAGCGAAGATTATAGTGTTGCACATCCTACATTAAATGTTACTGGGACTAAATTATATTTTGCATCAGATATGCCAGATACTTATGGTCAATCGGATATTTTTGTCGTAGATGTAAATGCAGATGGCACTTTGGGAGAACCTGAGAATCTTGGAACTTCAATTAATACAGAAGGTCAAGAATCCTTTCCCTTTATGAATACTAACGGTGATCTGTATTATTCTTCAACTGGGTTTCCTGGTTTGGGAGGATTAGATGTATTCGTTTCTGAGGAACTCGACCAGAAATTTATTGGTTCTAATAAAAACTTTTCAATTAAAAATATAGGAGAGCCAGTTAATAGTGTTTATGACGATTTTGGTTATTATGAAAATTTAGTTACAAAACGTGTGTATTTCAGCTCTAATAGAGAAGGTGGTAAGGGAAGTGATGATATTTATACATTCGAAGTACCAGAATGCGACCAGGTCGTTGAAGGAATTGTTCAAGATAAAAAAACGGGTGAATTAATACCGAATGCGACCGTTATATTATTTGATGATGAAGGAAACGAAATAGAACGCAAAACGGTGGGTGCAGATGCTGCGTTTACATTTGACTTAGAATGCGAAAAAGAATATTTAATAAGAGGAGAGAAAGAGAAGTATGCCTCTGATGAAAAACGCTTCACAACACCAAATAGAAAGCAAGAATTAAAACTACAATTATTACTAGATAAAGATGAACAAGAAATTGAACCTTGTGATGATTTAGCTAAAGTGCTAGATATTCCGATTATTTATTTTGACTTTGATAAATCTAATATTAGATATGATGCTGAAATCGAAATACAGAAAGTACTTGCAGTATTGAATAAATATCCAACAATGACAATCGATATTCGTTCCCATACGGATTGTAGAGGCCCAGCTTCATATAATGAAAAACTATCAGATAGAAGAGCTCAATCTACACGTCAATATTTAATTGATAAGGGCATAGATGCAGAACGTTTAACTGCAAAAGGGTATGGAGAGTCTAGATTGGTGAACGATTGTGGATGTGAACCAACAAACGAGTCTAGTTGCTCAAAAGCTGAACACCAATTAAACAGACGTAGTGAGTTTATTATTACGAGCATAAATGGTAAATCTTGCGATGATAAAGAATAATCAATTATATAAATGATATTTACAAATAGCCGTTTAATTTTTTAAACGGCTATTTTTTATGAATTCCTTTACCTTTTTTTAAGTTGAAGGTGTTAATTTTGCTTTTATGACAGAAGAAAAAGTCATCTTAGTTGATGAAAACGATAATCAGATAGGCTTAATGCCAAAAATGGAAGCCCATGAAAAAGCACTTCTTCATCGTGCATTTTCAGTATTTATTTTTAATAATAAGAATGAACTAATGCTACAACAACGTGCTATGCATAAGTACCATTCGCCAGGTCTATGGACCAACACATGCTGTAGCCATCAACGCGATGGTGAAAGTAATTTGGAAGCTGGTAAGCGACGTTTGAAAGAAGAAATGGGATTTGTTACTGATTTAGAAGAATCTACGTCATTTATTTATAAGGCCCCTTTTGATAACGGTTTAACTGAGTATGAATATGATCATATTATGATTGGCTATTATGAAGAAGAACCAAAAATTAATGAAGATGAAGTAGCTGATTGGAAATGGATGGAACTAGAAGAAGTAAAGGTAGATATTACTTTACACCCAGAACTTTATACAGCATGGTTCAAGATTATTTTTGAGAAGTTTTACCAATTTATAAATGTTAATAAACAATGAAAGTAACAGTACATAGAAAAGCACACTTTAATGCTGCGCATCGTTTGTATAGAAAAGACTGGAGTTTTGAGAAGAATGATGCCGTTTTTGGTTTATGCAATAATCCGAACTTTCATGGACATAACTATGAGTTAATTGCGAGCGTCACAGGAGATATTGACCCAGAGACTGGTTATGTTATTGATGTAAAAATTTTAAAGGATATTATTAAGTCTGAAGTAGAAGATGCTTTTGATCATAAGAATTTAAATGTTGAAGTTCCAGAATTTCAGGATTTAAACCCAACAGCAGAGAATATTGCCGTTATCATATATAATAAAGTAAAAGCAAAGCTAGATTCTAAATTTGAATTAGAAATCACATTATATGAAACTCCTCGTAATTTTGTAACCTATTCTGGTGAATAGCTAGATGTTCAAAACTTCAAAGTAAATTGGTTGAATTCCTTCAAGGAATCCTTATTTTTGCATCATTAAATAAATATAATTATGGCTAATAAAAGAGATTTAAAAAAGGATATAAACTACGTTTTTGGTGATATATTAGATGCTGTTTATTACTGGGAATTAGAAAATACTCAAAAACCAACCAAAGAGAGTGAAGCTATTATTGATGATGCTTTTGCTGGCTTTGATGAGTTAATTGCTCGCGTAAATGACAGAAGTGTAGAAGATACAAGAGCTCACTTTAAGTCTATTAATAGTGATCTAGAATCAAAAGGACGAGCTTTAATAGATAGAATCAATAATTTGAAGAAGTAGTAAATAGAGATTTAATATATTAAATCATACAAAAAATCCAATCTAGATAAGATTGGATTTTTTGTGTTATTAAACGAATTTAAAATTTTATAGTTTCGATTTATAAAATAAATTATTTCTCTGGTTTTCTGTTGGCTACAACTTCATAAAGTTTCTTACCATAAAACGAATTCTTAATATCTTTAGTTAAACTATTATAGACCGAATCAATATATATTGGGTTTGCGCTTGGAATTTCATAGAGCGCTAAATAAGGCGCAATTTCACTGTCCTTATTGTTCATCGCAAACTGAATGGTATAAGAATATTTTCTTTTCATTAGACCTTGAGAAATTTTATTAATCGAATCTAAAGAAAGGCTATCGTTTGTTTTTTGGGCCAAGTAATTAGCTTCTATAAGCTCTAAATTTTGATTATTGAATTTAGACATTATATCTAGGTACTCTTCTAAAAGTTGATGCTGTTTAGAACCAGTTATTTCTGAATCAAAATTAAAATTCTTTAATGTTGTATTAATTTCAGTTATTCCTTTATCTGCAAAAAATGGGATAAAATGTTCCTCTCCATCATTCTTAAATAACTTTAAATAAAGCACGATGGGTTCTTCTATATTGGTTTTCAGAGTAAATTCTGATTGTCCATTCATAACCATTGAGTCTAAATCTATTATAGATGTAGAATCACCATTCTTTTGAAGATAAACAACTCCTTTTTTGAGTCCTTTTATATTTCCTTTTAGAGTGAAGTTAGCATCATTTTCTTTATCACAAGAAACTGTGATTAGTATTAAGAGAACTAGGCTTAATACATTATTTAGTTTTATCATGTGTTACTTAATTAATTGGTGGGCAAATATCTTATAATACTTTTAAAATTGCTAACTAACAGCTGCTAATTCCATTAAAATTGTACAACCAATTGCTGCAATTGTACCAACAGCATAACCAAAAACAGCTAGAAGAACTCCAACAGTTGCCAAAGAAGGATGAAAAGCTGAAGCAACAATAGGGGCTGAGGCAGCTCCACCAACATTGGCTTGGCTCCCAACGGCTAAAAAGAAGTATGGAGCTTTAATTAGTTTGGCAACACCTATTAGTAATAATGCATGTATGGTCATCCAAACCAAACCTATTGCAATAAGACCCATGTTATCAAAAATGAGTGTTAAATCCATTTTCATCCCAATACTTGCTACAAGAATATAAATAAAAACACTACCAAATTTGCTAGCTCCAGCACCTTCATAATTTTTCGCTTTCGTATTAGATAATAATATGGCAATTATAGTAGCTATACTAATCATCCAAAAGAATTTTGAACCTAAGAATGTAAAAATATTTTTAGTTGTTGGCGATTCAATTCCTGCAACTAAGTTCTCAAAAAGCGGAGCTAAATAATTAGCGCTTAAATGAGCAAAACTTACCGTGCCGAAGGCGATTGCACAAATAACCATAATATCTGTAAGTGATGGATTTCGTTTTACTTTTTCGGAAAATGAGGATACTTTTTCCTTCAAGTCTTCAATAGAAGAGGTATCTGCTTTTAACCATTTATTAATACCGTTTCTTTTTCCAATTCCAATTAAAATGATGGCCATCCATATGTTCGCAACTACGATATCTACAAAAACCATCCCTCCATATTTGGCTTGGTTATAACCATAAATTTCTAACATAGCTGTTTGGTTGGCTCCACCACCAATCCAGCTTCCTGCTAAAGTAGAAAGACCTCTCCAAACTGCATCTGGCCCAACACCTCCAACAGTTTCAGGAGATACACTTGCAATAAGTAATATAGCGATTGGTCCACCAATAACTATACCTAATGTGCCTGTAAAAAACATAACTAATGCTTTCCACCCCAAGTTAAATACTGCTTTTAAATCTATACTTAAAGTCATTAATACCAGAGCTGCAGGTAATAAATATCGGCTAGAAACATAATATAGATTGGTGCTGTGCTCGGTAATAACTCCAGTTTCAGAAACTGTAGTCCATTCTGGTGAAATTAAACCTGTTGTTGTTAAAACTGCAGGTAACATATATGCCATAAAAAGACCAGGGACAATTTTGTAAAACTTAGACCAAAAACCTGTTTTTATTGATTCTGTCAAAAAAACAAAGCCTAATGCAAGCATTAAGAGTCCAAATACAATAGTGTCGTCAGTAAAAATTGGTGAAGTGTCCATAATAGGATTTTAGTTAGTAGATGCAAAATACCAAATTTAATGCGCATAAAAAAAGTGACCGTTTAAGATCACTTTTTATCTTTTGGATTTTCTTTCTTCTTTGGTTGTCTGTTATGCTCTTTTAAGTATTGCATTAGCATCCATTCAATTTGACCATTGGTACTACGAAACTCGTCCGAAGCCCATTTCTCAACTGCTTTCAGCATCTCTTCATTAATTCGTAGTGCGAAGGCTTTCTTTTTAGACATTATTTATTTGATTTCGTTTTATAGGTAGCTAATACACTTTCTACTTCTTGTTGTTTTTGTGTACCCAATAATAATTTTTTCCCATTTTTTAGCTCTAGCTGAATTCCAACATCACCAGATACGTTTATCGCTTTTCCTTTAGATGCATTCCAAAATTTTCCGCCCTTTAGTCCCCAACCACCATATTCACTTAACGCATCGTATTTTCTAATATAAGCACTATCGATCTCGTTCCATTTGATGATTTTAAAACTCCAATGGAAAGGAAAGAATTTATAATGAATCCCTTCTTCATCAATTCTTGTTGTCAGTTTAAACAAAAATATTAAACCTGAAGCCAATACCACAAGGCCAATGATCGAAATTAATTCTAGAGTAGAAAAACTATTAGGATCTTTGATATAAGTTGCTAAAATGATACCCATGGGAACCAATACACTAATGACTATTAATATAATTAACCATAATTGATTAAAACGTTGCTCTTCTTTAAAAATTCTCATTATTTTCTTTGAATATTACTAATGCTAATACCACTCCTAATATTGTTCCAATCATTGAGCCATAAACAGTACTCATAGCTATATCACCAATAACAGCTCCAATCGTTGTACCAATGCTTGTACCTATTGCACAACCTATCCCAATAGAAAGTATTTGTTTTTGACTCATTTTTAATGACTTAAAGTCCCTGTGTTTAATACCGGAGAGGCATCCTTATCTCCACAAAGCACTACCATAAGATTACTAACCATAGCTGCTTTACGTTCTTCATCTAAATCTACGACATCCTTTTTATTGAGTTCATCAATTGCCATTTCTACCATGCTTACAGCTCCTTCAACAATTTTATGCCTTGCAGCAACAATTGCTGTGGCTTGTTGACGCTTTAGCATGGCATTGGCAATTTCTTGTGCATATGCCAAGTATCCAATACGTGCTTCTAAAACTTCTATACCAGCAATAGATAGACGTTCGTCAATTTCTTTTTCTAAAGCAGTGCTAACTTCGTTTACGCTCGAGCGAAGTGTTATGTCTTCATCATGACCTTCATCCGCAAAGTTATCATATGGGTACATGCTGGCTAGCTTACGAACAGCTGCATCAGTTTGTACTCGTACAAAGTTTTCATAATTATCTACATCAAAAGCGGCTTTGTAAGTATTTTGAACGCGCCAAACTAAAATTGTGCTAATCATAACAGGGTTTCCTAGTTTATCATTTACTTTAAGACGCTCGCTATCAAAATTACTAGCTCTTAATGATATTTTCTTTTTGGTATAAAATGGATTTACCCAATAAAACCCGTTCTTTTTTATAGTACCTACATACTTTCCAAATAATAATAATACTCTAGATCCATTAGGTTGTACCATTAAAAAACCGAATGCTAATACTATTGCTGTTACAATACCAAATATAGACCAACCAGTTTCTGTTATAGGGATTAGCGCAATGCTTCCAAAGAATAGCACTAAAAATAAAAATAACATTAGGTAGCCATTTGCCGGGACGATGATCTTCTCTTCTTTCATGTGTTTTGTGTTTAATGTTTTTTAGCAGACACATGCAGTTCGCTATTAATCAATTTGTGTAAACGATAAAAGCAGAACAAGCTCGTGTTATAATCTAAAATTCAATTGGTTAATAATCATTAGAATCAATATGATATTAAAATGATATCATAAAGATATAACAAATAAGTATGTCAAAGACTATTTTTGTTACAATTTTTATAAAAAAAAATAAAATAAAGTTTGGCACGAGGTTTGATTAATATAAAGTGTAATGATTATTACGATAGTTACCAAAGGGTAACACTACTACAAAATCGTAACATTATATTTGGTTGGTTAGTTAGAAAAAGGCATCTCGTGGTTGGGATGCTTTTTCATTTCAAGACTGCAGGAATTCTACTTAGGACCCGATAAAGGCCGTTATGCTGGTAATTAATTTTGGAGAAATAGACCTAAAGGATTCGTTATAGGATTTTGAATTTTCTAAATCATCACCTTTTATTTCAAAAAGTACATGGTTCATATTCTCAATAATAGTGAGTTTGGCTTTGTCATTTGCTTCTTTTAATAGTTTAGCTTCATTTTCAGAAACCTGAAGATCTTTTGTACCATTAATTATTAGTATTGGTATTTTTAGTTCTTTTATTATTTCCTTAGGACTGTATTGCATCCAATTGATCATAAATGCTTGAATATCTGATCCAAAAATAGAAGCTAATGCCGCAGGATAGTCTGTAGTTGCTTCTCCTGCCTTTAGTTTATTTACAACTTTTTGAGCTTCTTTACCAAGTTTTGGTGCCATCATAGTCACCTGTTCTACCAAAACATCTCCGATATTATTGCCTGCTCCTGCAAGTGAAATAAAACCGTCAACTTTATCTTTTGCGGCCAACATACCAACCAAGCTTCCCTGGCCATGACCAATAACATAAATTTTTGGGTAGATTCTTTTTTCCTTAAAGTAGTCAATGACTGCGGAAGCATCATTAACAAAATCATCAAACATAATATGATTATCTACTTTACCTTCACGGATTTGTTTTACAATACGCTTATCGTACCTAAATGTTGCAATACCGTTGTTAGATAGACTTTCTGAAAGTTTTTTTAGTGAGTTGTTTTTCGAAAAATTCTGATTTCCATCTCTATTCGTAGGGCCTAATCCTGCGATGATAATAGCTAAACTAGGTTTTTCTGTTAAATTTGGACTCAATAATGTACCATCAATCCACTCTGTAATTGATAGGTCTTCTTCATTATATTTTTTTTCTTGACAAAAACTAACTGCGTTAATTAATACTAAAACCAGAAATAAATATCGTGTCATTTTAAATTTTTTAAGAGCTATAAAATTAATTGATATTCAAATAAATTCTAAATACTGAAACAAATTTTATTGTATTTTATTGTTCGACTGAAAGTAATTTCAGTATTTACAATGATGCATTTCATCGTTGAAATACACATTTTCATCTTTAAATGTTAAAATAATATGTATTTCATCGATTAAATGTGTTTTTTAGCGTTGTAATTGAAACGTAATTATATATTTGACTCGTACTAAAATTTAGTTTTTAGTTCAATGGATTAATTAATTAATATTTGCCTTATGTTATGTTGACTTAGAGACCCTAAATCTACTTACATAGTAAAAAAGCAAATTAAGGAAAACCGAGATTGAGGGATCTCGGTTTTTTCTTTTTATAACATCGACTTCACTGAATTACCGAATAATATTTTAATTTATATGAGTTTTCTAAAAGTGAGATTTATTCTTGGTTTTATCTGCTTTTTGGTCTTAGCAATTTGGTGTAACCAAAAGTGTTGCATTTCACCTTTCATTAGTAGTAAACTTCCATGTTCTAAAATTAATTTATGACGTTCATGTTTTAAGGTTCTATGTTTAAAATGAAATGGACGTGCTTCGCCAAAACTAAGAGACCCAATTATCGGATTTTCACCTAACTCTTTTTCATTATCAGCATGCCAACCATTACTATCGTTGCCATCTCTGTAAAGATTAATTAAAAGTGTATTAAACTTATATTCAGATAAATCTTCAACTTTGTCTTTGATAGTTCGAAGTGTTTGAGTGAATGGTTTTGGATGCATCACGATATTAGAATAACTATAGAGTTGATTAGATTCACCAAAAAGAGCTGTTAACCTAGGTTGTTTATACGTCTTTCCAAATACAGTAATATCATCGTGTTGCCAATTTGTTTCGGTTTCTATAATTTTGAAATATGAGTTTGCCTCTGCTCTCAAAAAGAATTCTGGTACGTAGATAAGTTCCGCATTTGGAAGTTTAAAATGTTGTTTCTCTTGTGAAAACAAGTCCATAGTCTAAATTTTCTCTAAATTAGCATTAAGCTTATGAATTTCAAAACCATAATTTTAGTTATTTGCATTGCTTTTTTTGCTTTTGCACCTAAACAAAGCCAAGATTTGCCTGAAGGTTTTATCTATGCAAAAGATATCATTAAAGATCTCGATGTAGAATTACGCTATTACACCACAAACAACTTTGTTGGTGATACTATAGATGGTTATAAAGCCAATCGCTTAATTCTAACAGAACAAACTGTTGAAAAGTTAAAATTTGTTCAAGAAGAATTACATCATCAGAATTTATGTTTAAAAGTCTATGATGGTTACCGACCACAACGTGCTGTAAATCATTTTATACGTTGGGCAAGAGATTTGAATGATACCATTAATAAACAACAATTTTATCCAGAGGTCAACAAGCGAAATCTATTTAGAGCAGGATATATAGCATCGCGTTCTGGTCACAGTAGAGGAAGTACCTTAGATTTAACAATTACTAATGGAGAAACAGGAGAACCTTTAGACATGGGAAGTCCATATGATTTTTTCGGCGAGCAATCTTGGGTAGACTATAAAGATATTACTGAAGAGCAAAAGAAAAATAGACAATTACTACAAAACGTAATGCTTAAATATAACTTTAGAAACTACCCAAAAGAATGGTGGCATTTTACTTTGCGTTGGGAGCCATTTCCTAAGACTTACTTCGATTTTGAGGTTGAATAAATTATTCCGATAATTGGTCCAACTGCTAAAACTATAAATATAAATTGCGGATTATCTATATTCATTATTAAATAATTAAGCAATTGAATACTTACAATTGTTATCGCAAAGCCGATACAGTTCACAATAGTAAATGCTGTTCCTTTTGACTGAGCATCAGTATTTTGTGCAACGAGAGTTGAAAACAAAGGTGAATCGGCAATAACTACCATTCCCCAAAGAATTAGAAAACCGATAAAAATAACACTAGAATCTATCATGAAAAACAGTGGTGAAAAGAGACAGCATAATCCAGAAATAGTAAGTGATAATGTTGCTGTTCTTTTTATGCCGTAAGTACCAGAAATAATACCAGCCAGTATACAAGATAAAGTGCCGGAAGCTATAACAATAAAGGAAAATAATGAAATATTGAGTTCTGTGTTATGAATTTCTGAGTGTATAAAAAGAAGACTAGGAACAAAGGTCCAGAAAGCATATAATTCCCACATGTGCCCAAAATATCCAAACGCAGCAGATCGGAAAGTGGGCTTTCTAAAAACTTTTATGATTTTTGAAGTATCAAATTTATCGGCTAATTTTTGATAAGGTCCATTTGGAACAAGCGTTAGAATCAGTGTACCACCTGTTAGTGCTAAAATAGATGTAGTCCAAATAACGGTTTCCCATTTAATATTTAATCCAAAAGATTTTATAAGATGCGGAAAGGAAGTTCCTAATACCAGTGCACCAACTAAAAAGCTGAGTGATTTCCCTAAACCTTTTTCAAAATGATCAGCGGCAATTTTCATACCAACAGGATAAATACCAGCTAAACAAAAACCAGTAAAAAACCTAAAACTAATTAGAGTGAATATTGTATTGTTGGAATAAAGCATACCAAGATTAAATATTGCACCTAAAACAGCAGAGACAAAAAATACTTTGGAGGGCGAGAAGCGGTCACTTAATGTGAAAACAGCAAACACAAAAGTACCTACAATAAATCCAAACTGTACTGATGAACTTATATAACCTAAGGATTGGTTACTTATGTTGAAGGTAGAAATTAAATCGTCAATAATTGAGTTACCTGCAAACCAAAGTGAGGTACAACAAAATTGCGAAAAAATAATTATTGGTAAAACCCATTTAGTTTTTAATATCATTCTATCTCAAATACATCCAAGCCCAATACATTAACCCAAATTGTAAAGGAATTCGCAATATCAAAATCCATTTTGGGATTCCTGCAGAAGCCTTTTCACCAGAGAGCATATAAAAATGAACCAATAGAAATACAATAAGCATAGCTATAATCCCATAAATTGAGATTACTTTTAAAACAGGAATGCATAAACCAACACCTAAGAGTATTTCGGCAATACCACTCCAAAAGACCAAAGCCTTATGATTAGGCAAGTACCTTGGCATAACTCGCATGTACATTTTTGGCTTTATAAAATGCATAAGTCCTGCTAATATGTATATGCCTGCCATAATATAGAGACCAACAGGCTCATTCATCTTTATAAGTTTTATACGTTAAACCAATGCCATAGTTAAAAAGGTTTTTATCTAATAAACTAGATTGAAAACCATTACCGTTTTTAAATTTTACCCAATTGTTGCCACTAATAAACACACGTTTTATGTATGTGTTTTTAGATTCAACTTCATCTGTAAATGGCAATAAAGGTCTAAAGTTAGTTGGTATTTTAATAATATCGCCTTTTTTTGATTCTATCTCTTTATATTTCTTGTTCGGTAATAATTTCCCTGCTTTGTCTGTATAGCCTAAAACTTGTAAAGAGACGAAGAAACCATTTTTAGGAATATAAATATCAAACTTATCTACATCTAGTACAAAAGCATCTCCATTCTTTTCGGTAGCTCTAAACACAATAGTCTCATAAGTAAGAACTTCGCCAGGAATACCATTATTATTGTTATAAAATTTTACCTTAAATAAAGTTGAAAACTTCTTCTTTTCACTATTTGTACGTTTACGTTTTTTCCAATCCTTTGATTCTAGAGCGATAGGAAATGAAACAGCAGCAAGTTTTTGATCTTTAGTTGTTGTTTTCGGGAAATAAACAGCAATTTCAGATTCAATAGTTGGCAACCAACAGTTATAATAGTCGTCGTCTAGATAAGGTTTTAGTTTTTCTTCTTTAAATTTTCTATTAAGCTTAGACCCTATAACAACTTCATCTAATTTTGATGCCTGAGGACTAAGAAACAGCTGGTTTGTAAGATTTTCAGTTGAAATATTTAAATCTTTGAAGCCAAGGGCAGAAATATAAAGTGAATCGATATCTGGGTATAATTTTTTCGTGAAGATAAATTGACCTTCATCATCTGCAAAAAGACCATTACCATTACCAAAAGAAATGGTGGCATAGCTTACAGGGTATTTACTGATAGAATCTCTAACAGTAATCTGGGCATACGAAAATTGCCCAATAATTAAAATAATAAATAAAATTCGATGCATGGTTTGGTGTATAGAATTTAAATATACATTATTTATGCCATAAAAAAACGCCTCATAAAATGAGGCGTTTTTTTGATTGATTAGTTTTTATTTTTAATCGTCAAATTCTTTTTTAGTCTGTAAGTAACCTAAATAAAGTCCAACTCCTGCCATAAAGAATATTACAGCTGCCATTGCTCCTTCCTCTAAATTGGTATAAGTGTCAATTAATGCAGCTAAGAATGTTCCTAAGCCAATACCCATTAATAAAAAAGCTAAATTAATAACTACGACTTTCCACGAAGATCCAGAGCGTTTTCCAATATTAAATATACTTGCATCTGCACCTTTTTCTATTAAGGCTAAGCGCTCTTTATTTCTTGTAGAAAAATAAAGGTATACCATGCCAAATATTGCAGCAAAAAAACTGAGTGGTATTAAAATTTCTTCATCCATAATGTTTGTTTTTTAATTGATTAATTTTATTTGTTTCAAAGCTTATGACGATAGAATTTTGATTTAGGTTACAATTTTTTCAAAAAAAACATTTTTATCAGATTGTGTAACCTAATATAATATAATGTCGTCTTAAATAAAAATGACCACCAACGACGAAAATATATTAATAGAAGCTATTAATAATGGCAATACTAGAGCATATGCACAACTAGTGGATCGTTATAAGGATTTGGTGTATACTTTGGCATTACGAATGTTAAAGAATAAAGAAGAAGCAGAAGAAGTCGCGCAAGATACGTTTATAAAGGTGTTTAAGTCTCTACATAAGTTTAAAGGAGACTCTAAATTTTCTACTTGGATATATAGAGTAGCGTACAATACCTGCTTAGATAATATAAAAAAAAATAAAAAACATTTAAACAATGTTGCAATAGATGAGTACACATTTAATAAATTAGATACTATCGATAATGCTCTAGATAATATAATTAAGGAAGAAAAGAGTGCTTTGATAAAAAATTGCATTAATAAATTACCCGAAGATAGTAGTGCGTTACTAACCTTGTTTTATTTTGAAGAGTTATCTCTTGACGAAATATCTAAGATTATTAATGTCGAAGCGAATACTGTAAAAGTGAAGCTTTTTAGAGCGCGAAAAAAATTAGCCGTAATATTAGAGCAGTATTTACAGCCACAAAACAACATCAATTATGGAAAAGGATGATAAGAGAATAGAAGACTTGGTAAACAAGTTAATGGAAGCTGATAGTTTAGAAACACCGTCTTTTGACTTTACAGATAATGTAATGTCTAAAGTTGAAGCTTTAAGCAATTCTGAAGTCACGGTCTATAAACCTTTAATTCCTAAATACATTTGGTGGTTAATGGCTTCAGGGTTTTTAGCATTGGTGTGTTATATACTTTTTAAGAAACCTACTGAAACTACAAGTTTATCAGAACGCTACAATTTACCAGAGGTATCATTTAATTTACTAGAAGGACTGTCATTAAATTTTTCGAATACATTGATATATGCAATAGTATTATTGGCTATAATGGTAAGTATACAAATTCCCCTATTAAAGCAATATTTTAACAACAGGTTGTCATTTTAATTAGGGTAATACCAGAAAGGAATTCTATCGTGATAGTTGTTAATGGTATCTTTATCTCTATTAATGCGCTTTCTTAAGACTTTTAGCAAGTGTTTGCCCTCCGATAAATCTTTTAGACTTATATAAGTTTCAAAGCCCTTTTTACCTTTTAAACTCTCTCCAAAAATAAACTCACTTTTATAGTCAATTGAGTCTATTCTTATGGTAAAGACATCATTAAGCGTTTTAATATATTCTTGGCGTAAACTGTCGCGTTTAGACCAAGATACATTGGCATTACCTGCAATATCAGAGTCAAGACCTCTAATATCGTTTGTTGGTTTTAAGCCTTCGTTAAAAGTAAAAATATAATCATCAAAATCTTCATAAATTGCCATAAAGACTTTTAAATGTTTATCCGTTATAACTTTAGAATTTATAGCGACCTTATCAATGAAATTTTCTTCGTCCAGAGCATCTTCATAATTATTAGTGTCTGCAATATAACTGTTTGAGGACATATTACCATTAAAATAATTAGACATCTTGTAGTTAAAACTCGTAGCTATTAAAATAACAATATAGATAGGAACCAAAACAAAGCTTATGCGTCTTCCAAATTTATTATCAAGAAAATTATAGACCAAGGGACGATATAAAAATGCCAATGTTATTTTACTGTAAACCCAATAAAAAGGAAAGTATATTTTACTTAACCACTTCTTTTTCTTTAGACCACCAAGAGTTATAAAATCAATAAACGTAAGTAACATTCCAAACACAATAAATATTAGTAACGGAACACCTATAAATGGTCCGTAAGAATCGCTGATGGTCTCATTGTCTAGAAACGTCGTTATAACAATTGCAATTGCAGCAATGGTAAAGGTTAAAGCCAATACGTAGAAAATCAATAGAAATGAAATGGCGAAAATAATGCTGCAATAATTTTCTAATCGTGCAATGTAACGATCAAAAGAACCAACATTCTTTTTTAAGTATCGCGTAAATTTTTGGCTGTAGTTAAGTTTGTCATAATCAATATCCCCAGAAACGTAACGAAGCCCTAAGGCTCCAATCCAAAGTCCTCTTAAAATAACATGAAGTAATAGATTAAAAATGAGTATGGCGCAAGATACTGAGGCTACCAAGAGCACAATAGATAAATAAAGTTTATCATCATTACGAGCAGCTTTACCAGCAATGTTTATTTCGGGAAATGCAGTAATTAATCCAAAAATAGCAAAACCAGAAATCAATAATTCTAACTGCCAGCTTTCTTCCTGTAGTTTTTGAAGTAATTTTTTAAAAGCAGGATTATTATAATCTTGACTCATTGATAGGTTGGTTGGTAATAATTAAGTTTAAATTTAGGCATAAACAATTAAATTCAATCTTAATATTGAAAAATTTGAAACCCTTTTACTTTTTTTTCGTTTTTATAAATAGAAACTCCTAACTCATCAAATGCATCAAATAGATACCGAGCTTATAAAACTTTGCAGAAAAGGAAATCAGGTTGCGCAAATGCAAATTTATGATAAGTATTGTCAGGCTATGTTCACAGTTGCTTCTCGCTATTTAAATAATGATGAAGATGCAAAAGATGCAATGCAAGAAGGGTTTTTAAAGGTATTTATGAATATTGAAAAATATCAACCAGAAGGAACATTTGGTGCTTGGTTAAAACGAATCGTTATCAATCAATGTTTAGATGTTTTAAAGAAAAGACAATTAAAATTTGAAGCTATTGAGTTTTCAGAATTAAAAATTATAGATGATGACGATTGGAATTTTAATAGCACAATTACAAAGCAAGAGATTCTATTTGCGATAGAACAGCTTAACGAAAAGCATAAAATAGTAATAAAATTATACTTAATTGAGGGTTATGATCACCAAGAGATTTCTGAGATATTAGAAATACCTGTTAAGACGTCCCGAACCCAATTAAGACGAGGAAAATTACGATTACAAGAACTTTTAAAAGAAAAGTACAATGAAGCAAGATATTAGAGATTTATTTAAGGTGGAAGATGACTTAAAAACACTTCCAGATAATCATAGGAAAGAGTTTTTAGAAAAACTTAAAAAAGAACCTAAGAAAAAACGAAACACATTTTTCTTGTTGCGTATCTCAGCAATTGCAGTGATTGCATTGACCGTTGGTTTTAGTGTCTTTTACAGTTCGCCTGAAGAAGACGAAGCTCAGGCCATGATTACACAGATAGAAGCTGTAGAAGCTGAGTATCTCAAGAATATCGAAATGGAGTGGAAAAGCTTTGTTGCTATTGCTGAGGATGAAACCTTAGTGGCAAGATTCAAGAAAAAACTTGATGAATTAGATAATGATTACCAAGCGATTTCTGTACAATTTAAAAATGATGCAAATAACGTTTTAGTTATAGAAGCCTTGGTCGATAATTTACAAACACGACTTCAAATTTTAAGAGATATTCAAAAGCATATTAAAATATTAAATCAAAACAACGAACATTATGAGAGCACTATTTAAAATAACAGTTTTGATGCTCATCACATCAGCAGTAGCTTACGGTCAAAAATTGTCTGACATTGAAATGGACGAAAAACACACCATTTATAAAGAAAATTTCACCACAAATGAGAATACAACTTTGGTGTTAAACCTAAATAACACAAAAGCCCAGATATTTCAGTCACCAGACGATAAAGTGTATATTGAGTATACTAAGGAATTTAAAAACACTAAAAAAAAACGAATACAGTCTCAGTTAGAACTTTTTATAGTTTCAGGAAAAAAAGAAGGTAATAAAATAACTTATTCATCAAAGACCAGAAGTGCTCTAGGTGATAGAAGATATCGTTTTGAAGAATTAATGATAAATCGTTTAGAAAAAAAGAAATTTTTTAAAGATTCTACACAAAAGCCAATTGAAAGAAAATCGTTAAACTCTGTTTTTCAAGAGATAAAAGCGTCAGACTCATTATTGAGAAATAAATTATTCGGAACATTAAAAATAAAACCTCATGTAAAGAAATGGAAGAAAAGTGATCAGATTATTATCACTAAAATGATTATAAAAATTCCAAAAAACATACATGTAAGAGCTACTTTAGAGAATTCTAATTTAGCTTTTATGGATGATTTTTATAATCGAGCAACAATGAATGTTAGAAATACTAAATTAAAATTTAAAACCGTCGGAAACGCTTTAAGCATTTTTGATATAGATAATGGTTATTTTAATGCTGGAGATGTTACTAGTGGTAGTTATAGCTTTGCAAATGTTAGACAGGTGAAAATTGGTAAATTAAAAAACACATCTATAAATTCTGAGTTTACTAAAGTAGAAATTGGAGAAATAGGAAAAAAAGTAGAAATAGTAGATTTTACAAGTAAGTATCTTATTCATAATTTTTCAAAAGGTTTTGGGAATTTTAAAATGAATACAGAATACTCAGAAATAAATTTATTCTTTCCAGAAGACAAAGATTTTTATTTAGAAACTTTTGGTTATGATACTGTTCATCAATTCGCAAAAAATGTTACAACTGAAACTACTCCAAATGGTAAAAACGAAAAACATAAAATGTTGGTTATAGGAAAGGAAACTGCTTTAAATAAAATAAAATTTATTACTATACATGGTATTGTAAGGCTAGGAGAAGATTTTATTGATTTGCGTGAGTAATATGAGTTAGTATTAAAATCAATAAACACCCCTAAAGTCCCCTCAAGGGGACAATTGTTCAATTTGAATGTTTGTATTGTCCCCTTGAGGGGACTTTAGGGGTGTAAAATAAAAAAGCACTCAGTTTATCTAAGTACTTTTTGTCTTTATTCTAATAATCTACGAGTCTAACGATCTAAATTAGTACCAACGCCTCTTCTTTTTCTTAGAAGCCACACTTTTACGGCCTTTTTTATACTTACTCCCTTTCTTTTTATGAACTATAGGTTTAGCTTTAGGGTCTAAAGGATAAGGATGCTCGGTCTCTACAGGGATTTGCACATTGATACTTTGTTCAATGGTCTTTACATAGTTTTTTTCGTCAGCAGAACACATGGCATAAGCTGTACCAATGTTTCCAGCACGTCCTGTTCTTCCAATGCGATGCACATAGGTTTCAGGAACGTTTGGCATATCAAAATTAAGAACATTATCGAGTTCGTTAATATCAATACCACGAGCAGCAACATCTGTTGCAATAAGGACTTTTACATAACCGTTTTTGAATTTATTAAGCGCCGTTTGCCTATCACTCTGGTTTTTATCACCATGAATACTATCAACCGTATAACCGTTTTTAAGTAACGTTTGTTCTAGCTTATTCACGCCAAATTTGGTCCGTCTAAAAATGAGTACGTTGCCTTTTATGGTGTTTCGCATTAAATGTAAACACAACTCAATTTTGTTACGTTTAGGTACATAATACAATACCTGGCTCACATCTTGTGCTACAGATTTAGTAGGAGTCACATCAATACGTTCAGGATTTTTAAGAATTGTTTTGGCTAATTCTTCAATTTTATAAGGAATCGTTGCAGAGAATAATAGTGTCTGTTTGTTTTCTGGGCAAAGACGATCAATCTTTTTTACATCATCGATAAAACCCATAGCAAGCATTAAATCGGCCTCGTCTAAGACAAAGGTTTCAATATAGTCTAGATTTATATAATCTTGTTTGTGTAAATCGAGTAGGCGACCAGGAGTAGCTACTAAAATGTCAACTCCTTTTTTCAACACATCTATTTGTGGTTCTATTGAAGCACCACCAAAAACCACTAGAGAGCGTAAATTAGAAAACTGTGCATAAGTCTTAAAATTCTGTTGAATCTGTACTGCCAATTCTCTTGTTGGACTTACAATTAATGCTCTTATTTTCTTTCCTCGTTTTGGTGCATCTTGTTTATCAAACAATTGTTGCAAAATTGGTAAAGCAAAAGCAGCTGTTTTACCAGTACCAGTTTGAGCAGACACAATAACATCTTTTCGCTTTAAAATTAAAGGTATTGCCCGTTGCTGAACTAAAGTAGGCTCAATATAGCCAGAAGCTTCAATAGCTTTTAAAAGAGGTTTTATAAGTTTTAAGTCTTTGAATGACATATTATATGTTTTGTAATACCTGTCATTCCTAAGAAGGCAGGAATCCAGAGGCTAAAATTAAAAAGTAGATTCCTGCCTTCGTAGGAATGACAAATATGGTGACAAAGGTAGGACAATAGTTAATTATAACTTTATTTCTAGTTTCTTAAATTATCAAGCACGTCAATTCGAGTGATTTGTGAAGTATGAGCAAATAGTATCGAGAATAATTTTACTTCAAATGCTTCTCGATACATTTCGATAAAAATCGAAACACTCGAAGTGACGAATGGTTTTTACCAACGTTTAGTAATCCAATCCTTTTGTTCTTCTTCAGATAAAAACGTCCAGGCAATAAATCGGCTCACTTTCTGTCCTTGTCCCATTTCAATAGTTTTTACCTCAGTGGCGTTCACCTTTTGTAAAATCTTATAGGTCGGTTTTAAAGTTGTCTCTTTAGAGATTAGGCTTGTAAACCAAAGGCATTGTTTTGCAAAGTTTCTACTCTCATAAATCATGTCCTTTACAAAACGTGCTTCTCCTCCTTTGGTCCATAATTCGTCTTGTTGTCCTCCGAAGTTAAGAATAGCTTTGCTTGGTCTTCGTCCTTTTAAGTTTTTTAGCTTTTTTAAACTTGCTTTTTCAGCATCTTCTGCAGAAGCATGAAATGGTGGATTACACATAGCGAAATCAACTTTTTCGTCAGGTTTTAAAATCCCGTAAAAAAAGTTGTTGGATTGTTCTTGGCGTCTAATCTCAACATTAGATTTTAAATTAGAATTCCTTTGCTCTATTTGTTTAGAAGATATAATCGCTGCCTCGTTGGTATCACTTCCAATAAAGGACCAACCATATTCATAATTGCCAATAATGGGATAAATACAACTGGCACCAACGCCGATATCTAAACCTTTGATGTGATCTTCTTTGGGAATTTCAGAATTGTCTCCTTTTAATAGATCTGCGATATTATGAATATAATCTGCTCTTCCTGGAATTGGAGGACATAAATAATACTCAGGAATATCCCAAAATTCTAAACCATAATGATGAATCAATAAGGCTCTATTTAAAGCTAATACAGCTTTTGGATTAAAAAAATCTACCGAGTCATCACCATATTTATTCGGTGCAACAAAGGGCGCTAATTCTGGAGAACTTTTAATGAGTACTTTAAAATTGTACCGCTCTCGATGCCGACTTCTTGGATGAAGTTCTGATTTTATTTTGGGATGTACTTTTTTCTTTTGCAAGTTAAATGACTTTTCTTGCAGCAAAGGTAATGTAAACTTATAGGTTTATTCATTCGTTTTCTCTCCAATGATATATAGGTAATCACCAAAGTCATTTTCGTAAGATTTTATTATCTCATCTATTTTGCCTGAGTCGATATCTATTCGCAGAGTTTCTAAACCAGTTTCTACTTCTTCTAGATTAGCTAATGCGCTAAAGGATGAAATGCCGTGTCTTATATTGTCATCAAAGTATAGTTTTGGATTTTGTTTGCCGCAATACAAAAACTGATCTTTTAAATTGGGTTTAATGCTATAAGTTTCAGTTTTCGAAATTTTTAAATTTGAAAGTTTCATTGCATTTTCAACCGCTTCTATTGATGGCATTTGGGTTATGGAATCTTCCAACATTTTAGGAAAGTAATGATTTAGCCAATACCCTTTCATTTGTGTTGGAGTAGAAGTGAAGATGACAATCTTACCATCAGGTTTTAGGATATAGGCTAACTCTGAAAATGCTCTTGTTAAATTAGTCCAATGATGAATTGTTAATGTACCAACAATACCATCAATACTATGTTGAGGTAAATCTGTTTTTTCGGCAGAACCAATTTTCCATTGAATATTTTGATTTTTAGCTTGTGCTTTCTGAAGCATCTCAATAGAAGGATCTATTCCAATAAATTGAAATCCTTTTTCTTGCAATACATTGGTATAATTACCAGTTCCGCAACCAATATCTAGGTATAAACCTTGTTTTTTTGGACTCAGATGTTTTACCAATTGTTCTGTTAAATACGGATCTGCTTTTCTGGTTTGATTATAGTTGATTCCTATTTGATTATACTTTACAGACATTTATTTAATTTCTTACTCAAAGGTAATAACTAAATCGTCTTGTTTTACCATACTACCTTCAACTAAAGCTACAGATTTAATTTTTCCAGATTTATGTGCCGTTACTGTTGTTTATTTCAAAAAATCGGCATAACTAGATCAAAATTGGATTTTCGTAACCTTTAACGCATAAAAAGTTTCAATCGTTTCTTTAATTTTTCTGGAATAGAATTACTATTCATTAATAATTGAATATGGTCTTTGTTCTTCTTTACGGCATATAATAAATCGAAGAGTTGAAAGATGGAAATACCTTCCTTTGTAGACTCAATCAACTCCATGTTATCACCAACTTGTACTTTACCTTTTTCAATAACTCTTACATAAGTACCGGAATAACCGTGATTAATAAATTGCTGTAAAACGTCATCAGTTCCGAATTTGTACGCAAACTTGAAACAAGGTTCACGAGGAATTGTAATTTGTACTATAGCACTACCAAGTTTATAGATATCTCCAATAATTAATTTGGTTTCATCTAGATCTTCAACCGTTAAATTTTCACCAAGCATTCCATAGGTCCACTCTAAATTTGGGTATAAACCCCTCCAATATGGATAGTGATTCGCAGAGAATAAATAGCAGGCCTTAAATTCTCCTCCATGTACACGTCTGTCCGATACTTCATCACCTATTACGTCTTCTTTACCTAAATAAATTGGAACATCCGTTGGCTTTTTATAAATGCCAGTTGTAACTTCTTTACCATTCCATGTAAATAGGGTTGGTTGAGCAATATTAGTAGAAATGATTTTCACAGATTAAGATGTTTTTGCTTTCCAGTTTTCAAGAATTATTTTTTCTTTTGACAACAGAGTATTTGGATTACCTTCAAATTTTTGTCTACGTTCTTCAGTCAATGCTTCAGAAGTCCACCAAGCATAGGTGTCTTTTACGGTGTGTGTTAAAGGTCTAAGGGTTAATCCTGCCTCAATAGATTTTGAATTAGAAATTCTAGCTGAACCATAGTTTTTTTCGTCACCCATAATCCAAGGTACAGAATAGTAAATTTTGTTCTCTATTAAAAAATCATAATCATCTACCATTATAAATGTAGATTTAACATCAAACGTTTTTGCAGCTTCTTTTACAAATTGCTGCATGGTTTGTGCCGTTTTTGGACCAACACCATTGTAAGTACCATGCTGTTTGTTTTCTGCAAGTCTAATAAACCATTCTGCAATATCTCTGACGTCAGCATATTGTACAGGATCTTCTTTTTTTCCAGGTACTAGAATCTCGCCACCTTGCGCCAAACGAATTGGCCAATATATAAAACGGTCGGTTTTATCAGCAGGACCGATCATGTAAGTTGGTCTTACGATAATGGTTCTCGCTTTACCAAAAGCATTAATTGCTGCGAGTTCTGAATTGGCTTTCATTACGCCATACTCTTGCTCATATTTTTCGTTTTCTGTTAGGCCTTCTGGCATTTCTATAACCAGTTTTATGTCTTCAGAAATGTTATCTGTTAAATAAGGATAATATACTCCTGTTGATGAAGTGTACATATACATACCAACATTATCTTTTAGTAGGTTTGCTGTTGCTTTGGTCCATTCTACGTTACGACCAGAATTATCTATTACCACATCCCATTTTCTGTTTTCTAAAGCTTTTAGATTGTCTTCTCTATCACCAATAAGTTGTTCTACTTGGTCAAATAATTCGGCATGAACAGATGGTTTAGTTTTTCCTCGAGTAAAAGTTGAAACTGAGTGACCACGAGATAAAGCATAGGCCACTTGGTGAGGTCCCAAAAAGCTGGTACCTCCAAGAATTAAGATGCTTAGTTTTTTTGAAGTTATTTCTGAATCTGTATCTTCTTTTTTAGCTTCAGATTTACAGCTAAATAGACTACTACTTATTATAGGAATAGCTAAACTTGCCAAGGCACTATTTTTTATAAATGATCTTCTGGTCACTGGCTTTTTCATCTTTAAATACTTTAGAAATTAAAGGTATAAAAAAAAGCGCAAGTTTATTCAACTTGCGCTTTTCAGCTATTAACCGTCATTAGTTGGGTTAGTATATTAGTTAGGGTATATACAGTGCAAACATATAAGTATTAAGTCTTATAAAAATTGATGTATGGTAATAAATGAAATATTGATTAAGAATTAGATAGTTCTTTTCTAATTCTACTTAAACTTTCTGTAGTGATTCCTAGAAAAGATGCGATATGATAGTTTTTTACACTCTTTTCAATATTAGGATAGGTTTTCACAAAGTTGAGATAACGTTCTTTAGCGGGTAAAGATAGATTACCAAGCATTCTTTTTTGGAAAGAGGCAAACGCTCTTTCAAGCTTTTTTCTAAAAAAAGATTCAGTTTTAGGACTTTGGTTATATAGCAAATCTCTATCTTTTTTAGAAATTTCATATACCATAGAATCACTGATAACTTCAATATTCATAATGGCTTTTGACTCAGTAAAGAATGCGGTACAATCACAAATCCACCAATCTTTAATTGCAAATTGAACCGTGTGGTCTTTTCCATTTCTATCGATGTGGTATAATCTTAAGCAACCTTCTTGCACATAATATTGTATATCAGCAGAATCATTAACTTGAAGAAGTTGTGTTCCCTTTTTGTAAGTCGCTTTTCGAAAAACAGACTCAATAATCTCAGTTTCTTTTTTAGTAAAAGAGAGGTCTTTAAATATTTCTGTTGTTTTTGAATTATCGTTGTGCACTGTAAATTTCAATTTGGTTACAGAAAGATATATAAAACCTATTAGTTGACTTTGTTAAATTCGTTACTGTAAATTAATATCAGTTTATCGGTTTTTTTATATAAGAAAAAACCACTCTGAGTTAACAAAGTGGTTTATATTTTTGAATTATAAAATCTTATTCAATTTTTTTTGCAACTGTTTCTTGTCCTCCTTGGTATAATGTAAAGCTTTCTACTTTTCCAGAAGTATTTTTGTTGAATATAACTTTAAGAGGTGTGACTTTTGCAAAAAATGTCGTTTCGTCTTCAGCAAAGATTTCAAATTTTCCTTGACCATTAGCTTGTCCAAAAATTTGATTGCCTTCTACAGTAACTTCAACATGAAAATTAAGCCCTAACTCATACTTTCCGGCATACTGACTTAATATGTCATTAGATAATGTTATCTCTTTTCTAGCTTCAGGCATGGCTTTATCAACTTCTTTACCTGTATTTTCTGTATCAGTAATAAAGATAACTTGACGTTTTCCATCTGCAGATTTAGAAAACTCATACTCAATGCCACTTTCTTCAAACATAAAGCGGTTTTCGGATAAAGGGAATATTTCAAAAATTGTATTAGTTTCGGACTCACGCATACTGTTCAGTTTTCCATCTTTCAAGAAAATATGTCTAATAGCTCCATCTTCAAACTCGTATGCACCAACCCATTGTTTTAAGTTGTCTTCAGAAAGTTTTATAACATCTTTCATTGTAGGATATGGCTTTCCTATTGCAGCTGCGGCAAGGTTTCTTGTAACAGCTCCTATATCATTGCAACTACAATTACTTAAGCCTATAACATAAACGTCTTCTTCAATAAGATAAATTCCATTAGTCGACGTCCCAAAAATACCACCACTATGTGCGTAACCTTTAGAACCTTTTAAAGTCATTTCTCCCAATCCGTAACCATATGTAATATGCTCACCATTATTAAGTTCTGAGCCGTTAATGGCTTTGTCTAAAGAGGCAGCTTTTATCAATGTATTATTTGTTAAAGCCTTTTGCCATTTTAGCATATCATCAATAGTAGATGTAAGCGAACCTGCAGCATGCGGTAAGGTCATACTAATGTAGTTAGCATTAACATATCCATTTTCGTTTTGCTCATAAGGATTGACTCTATTTTTAACTAATTCTCTGTTGTTACCATAGCTAGAACTCTTCATGCCTAAACGTTTAAATATGTTTTTCTCAATAAAGTTTTCGTAGGTATCATCAGATAGCACTTCTATTATTTTACCAAGAAGTATATAACCAGAATTGTTATATCTAAATTCTTCACCAGGATCAAAATCCATAGGTTCATTTTTAAAATAATCGATTAACTCGTCTAATGTCATATCGTTTCTTGCAACTTCCACTAGATTACCAATGCCTGTATAACTTTTTATTCCAGATGTGTGGTTTAATAAATGGTGAACGGTAATTGTTTTACCATTTGTTGGATAATCTGGTATATATTTAGTAATAGGATCATCTAAACTGAGTTTTCCCTGTTCCTCTAACATTAAGATGGCAACAGCAGTAAATTGTTTGGTAATAGAAGCTAGCATAAAAACATTTTCTGGAACCATATCTGTGTCCAATTCTAGATTGGATTTACCAATAGCTTTTTTATAAATGGTTTTACCGTTTTTGGCAACTAAAACAGTTGCGCCAGGTTCATCTGGGTTATAATATTGAGATACAATATCATCAAATTGTTGTGTTTGATTTTGAGCAGAAATAGTTATTGAAAATACGAAACTCAATAGAAGTAAAGTAATTGGTTGATTAGTTTTCATGTGTTTTTAGATTGATTAATATTAATGAGACGACTCACGGGGAAATAAGTTACAAAAAAACCACTAAGCTTTTGCAAAGTGGTTTTTATATAGAGCCTTATAAATGGGTAATTCTATATTGGCTTGGATGATTGTGTGAGTTTTACTTCTGGCACTACATTTTTCATTTTTGCAAATGCTAGACTAAAATTACCTTCTCTTATATCATCGAGTAACCATTTACCTTCAGTATATTCCATTATCCAGATATGTTCTTCATCACCAAAAACATCCTTGCCTTCTATTATTTTAAGAGTATCGCGATTAACTAGATAATCTTTAATATTAGCTGAAATAACAAATGCAATTTTAGAACCTTCAAAATTATCCTCATTAGTTATTTCTGTATATACTGGTTTAATACTTTTTATCCTGTCTAATTTGCAAATGTTCTTTAGATTTTCTCTTTTCCAGCGGTCTAAATGAACTTGCTGTTGGTTTTGCCAATACCAATGATTTACATAACTAGATACCTCTTTCATGTTCTCTTTATCCCAAGCTTCATAAACTCTTGTAAAAATATTGTAGACATTTTTTTCAAGATTTAACCATGAGAAATCTTTGTTTTTTAAGCCGATCTGATTGAGCTGTTTTTTTGTTTTGTTAACAGCAAAATATTCAACGGTATATGTATAAACAATTAAAGGAAAGAACACAATAAATAACGCAAACAATATCAGTTTTCCCCACCAAGTTTTAAATAAACCTTTAGCAATAGAGCCACCAGGACCTGCGTAAACTGGATCTATGTAAAACAAAAAGCCAATAATAAGTACAGTTAAGAGTATTTTTCTGTGTTGTGGTTTCATAAGAATAGCGGTTTAATAATATAAAGTTAATAAAAAAAACCACTTAGATGATTCTAAGTGGTTTTGTCTATTTTCTTTTATCTAAAAGTGAAGCGATCTTGCTTCTATTTAATCATATCATAACTACGCTTAATAAAGTTCGTTAACTCTTCACCTTTTAAAAGACCTTGAGATAAACGTGCTAAATCTAAGCTTTGATTAATTAAACGTTCTTGCTTCTTTTTGGTTTTGGTGTTTAGAATCTCGCCAACTAATTCAGAATTGGTGTTGACGATGAGGTTATACATTTCTGGCATATTACCCATTCCAAACATTCCGCCTCCGCCACCAGTTTGCTGCATCTCTTTCATACGACGCATAAATTCTGGTTGTGTAATAATAAACGGTGATGCATCGCTATCCATTGCCTCTAACTGTACCATAAACTTCTCAGAAGGTACAACAGCTTTTAAAACTTCGTCTAGCTTTGTTTTTTCTTCATCTGTTAATTTAGAAATTGTCGTTTCGTCTTTCTTAATTAAATTGTCAATATGATCTCCATCAACGCGTGCAAAAGAAATATTCTCTTTTGTGGTTTCTAATTTTTGAATTAAATGCGAAACGATAGGTGAGTCTAGCATTAAGACTTCATAACCTTTTGCTTTTGCAGATTCAATGTAGCTATGTTGCTCATCTTTGTTAGACGCATAAAGAATAACCATTTTGTCATCTTTGTCAGTCTGCTTTGCTTTAATGGCATTGGTTAACTCTTCAAAAGTATAGAATTTACCATCTATTGTTGGGTATAATGCAAAAGCATCTGCTTTTTCGAAGAATTTCTCTTCAGATAACATACCATATTCAATAACGATTTTAATATCGTCCCATTTCTTTTCAAAATCTTCACGGTTGTTATTGAATAATGACTTTAATTTATCAGCTACTTTACGTGTAATGTAAGATGAAATTTTCTTCACCGCTCCATCAGCTTGTAAGTAAGAACGTGATACGTTTAAAGGAATGTCTGGTGAATCAATAACACCACGTAACATGGTTAAGAATTCTGGAACAATACCTTCTACATTATCAGTAACGAATACCTGATTTTGGAACAATTGAATCTTATCTTTCTGAATGTTTAAATCATTCGTCATCTTGGGGAAATATAAGATTCCTGTTAAGTTAAACGGATAATCTACATTAAGATGAATGTTGAATAAAGGCTCCTCAAATTGCATTGGGTACAACTCTCTGTAAAAGCTGCTATAATCCTCATCTTTTAAATCAGCTGGTTGCTTTGTCCAAGCCGGATTTGGATTGTTAATGATATTGTCTACTGTAATTTGCTTGTGTGGTTCAGTCGTTTCTTTACCGTCTTTATCCTTAGTTGTCTTTGGTGTAAACTCAGGGTCATTTATCTCCTTAGTTCCAAATTTAATCGGAATAGGCATAAACTTGTTATACTTTAATAACAGTTCGCTAATCTTAGATTCTTCTAAAAAACCAGTTTCATCTTCTGATATATGAAGAATGATTTCTGTTCCTCTGTCTTTTTTGTCAGATTCTTCTAAGGTAAACTCAGGACTTCCATCACATGTCCAATGCGCAGCAGGTTCATCTTTATGTGATTTGGTGATGATTTCTACCTTATCTGCCACCATAAATGATGAGTAGAATCCTAATCCGAAGTGTCCGATAATACCAGAATCTTTTTCAGAGTCTTTGTACTTTTCTAAAAATTCTTCGGCTCCAGAAAATGCAATTTGGTTGATGTATTTTTCAACTTCATCAGCTGTCATTCCCAAACCTTGATCGATAATATGAAGTTTTTTTCCTTCTTTATCAATCTTTACTTCAATCTGTGGATTACCATATTCAGATTTAGATTGACCTATACTGGTAAGGTGTTTTAGTTTTAGTGTTGCATCAGTAGCATTACTAATAAGTTCACGTAAAAAGATTTCGTGATCGCTGTATAAGAACTTCTTAATTAACGGAAAGATATTCTCTACCGATACATTAATGTTTCCTTTTGTCATGATTTATAGTTTTATGTGTATATAATTTTAGCAAATACTAATAGTCAAATAAAATACCAAGACAACATTTGTGACAAGATGACATAGGAAACTGTTTTTTCGAAAAATTATGTTTGAATAAAAATGTCACATTGAGCGTAGTCGAAATGCTATAGAAACTTAACTATTAATGCATTTCGACTACGCTCAATGTGACAGTATAGGTTATTTTAAGAATATATTTTTAAGTAAAAAATTGCTAATTCTTTATAGTCTCTTCATTTTCAATTTTCTCTTCTTTTTCACCTTTATTCTTTACATGTTTATCTAACCATTGGTCTTGTTCCCATAACATGTGCATAATAGACTCTTTAGCTCTATAGCCATGACTTTCTTTAGGTAACATTACGAGTCTTACAGGTGCTCCAAGTCCTTTAAGCGCATTAAAATAACGTTCACTCTGTAATGGATAAGTACCCGAATTATTATCAGCAACACCATGTATTAGAAGTAAAGGGGTTTTCATTTTATCTGCATGCATAAAAGGAGACATGTTATAATAGATTTCTGGCGCTTCCCAATAGCTACGTTCTTCACTTTGGAATCCAAAAGGAGTCAAAGTTCTATTGTAAGCACCGCTTCTTGCGATACCTGCTGCAAATAAATTGGAATGAGATAATAAATTCGCTGTCATAAATGCTCCATAGCTGTGTCCACCAACAGCAACTTTATCTCTATCAATATAACCTAAGTTGTCAACGGCATCAATAGCAGCCTTTCCATTAGCGACTAATTGTGTTCTAAAAGAATCATTAGGTTCTTCACTACCTTCGCCAACAATTGGAAATGCTGCACCATCTAATACGACATAACCTTTGGTTACCCAATAAATTGGTGAGCCCCAATAAGGATATACAAATTCGTTTGGATTGGCTGTACTTTGAGATGCACTTGCTTTATCTTTATATTCTCGTGGATATGCCCATAAAATCATTGGGTATTTTTCACCTTCTTTATAATCTAATGGCAAGTATAATGTGCCATCTAAACCTAATCCATCATCACGTTTATAATTGATAACACGTTTGTTAACAGCTTCTAAACTTTTAAAAGGATTTTCAAAAGCCGTAATAGCTGTTAAATCATTTTTCTTTTTAATATTTCTGATGTAGTAATTCGGATATTCTTTTTGTGATTCAATACGAACAAGAATTTCTCCTTTTTTCATATCAATCGCATAGTTTAAACTTTCAAGTTTATCTGTGTATTCAGATTGGTACAAACGTTTCGTTTTATCTGTTTTAATATTGTATTCATCTATAAATGGAAATTGGCCTTCTTTAGAATAACCGTCACCCATTAAATAGAGTTTGTCACCATTCATATTTAGCGTGTATTGACCCAAATCATTTTTAGCACTTACAAAATTTCCTGGATCACTGTACACATCTTGATAATTTCGGTCGGATATAACTTTAGATTTTCCTGTAGATGGATTAAATAAATAGGTTTTAGTGTTTCTGGTATTCCACCAATAATCATAAGCCACAGCGGTATTGTCATCTCCCCATTGTACACCACCAAAACGTTGTTTGGTTTTTAAAATTAACTTTGGTTGCCCGTTAAATGGAGCTTCCACTTGGTAAACAGCATCTCTATAATCTGTTTCTATTTCTGGATCACCTTTATCCAGAGCTTCTGCCCAAAAAAGGGTTGATGGTTTATCACCTCTCCAGTTCATATTACGTTTTCCCATACGAGTGGACATAAACCCTTTAGGCCTTACTTCGTCCAAAGACACTTCATTTACAGTTCTAACAATATTACCCCGATCATCATAGATAGTACTTTTGCTTGGGAATCTGGTATAGGTAACTAAGTAAGAAAAAGGACGTTTTATTGTTGTGACCATAATGTATTTTCCATCAGGTGAAAAATCAATACCACGATACAAATCAGCTCCTAAAAAGCCTTCAACACTACCATCAATAGATACTTTTTTAATTTCTGAACGCGCGAGTTGTTCAAAATTAAATTCATCATTCGGTGTTTTTAATAAATCTTGATAGGTCCGGTTTTGTGCCTTTTCCCCATCACTAACAGATACTGTAGGACCTGTTGGAATTGCAGTTTCTGTATCAATTAGCGGTTTTCTATCATTTGGCAACATTTTTACCAAAAGGTGCTTGTTGTCCTTAAACCAATTAATGGTGCTACGCATATTGGCATTTACATTAGCTGAGGTTAATTTTTTAGCTTTTGCTTCTGCGATATGTAATACCCAAACTTCAACACCTTTAGTAGTGGTGTTTAAACAGGCAATCATAGATTCGTCTGGCGACCAACTGAAACCAGAAAGTCTGGCATCTTCAGGTAAACCAGAAACTTGGGTTGCGTCTTTATCCGTTATTTTTTTTACTTTAAGATTGGTATAATAATTCGTTCTACTACCAATATTGGTAACCGGATTAATTCGTAAACCAGCTAATCGTAATTCCGTTTCTGAAAGCTCTGCGATAGATTTATACTGGTTACGATAGAGTAGAACCATGTGTTCTCCTTTACTATCGATTTGAACACCTGGTGCCAAATCTACGTCTGCCAATTCTAGGATTTCTTCTGAGGGTTGCTGATAGGTGAGACTTTGCTGTGCATAGCCATTTAAGCATAATAAAAATGCAAATAGTTGGATGATGTTTTTCATGATAATATATAATTGGATTAGTGGCTTGAAGATAATGAAATTTGAAACCTAAAAATGTGATAGCCGTGTTAAAATTGGTCAATCTATTATGCGTGCATAACGAATATAAAATGGAATAAAAATTTATTGTACCTTAAAGTTTAAATTAGCAAGACTAAATATATACTATGTACAATTCAAAAATAACTGGTTTAGGAAAGTATGTTCCGGATAACGTAGTGACAAACGACGATCTATCTAAAATGATGGATACAAATGACGAGTGGATACAAGAGCGTACTGGTATAAAGGAGCGACGTTGGATTAAAGAAGGTTCTGAAGATACTTCAGCTGTAATGGGAGCTAAGGCTGCCAGGATTGCTATTGAACGTGCAGGATTAACCAAAGATGATATCGATTTTATTGTATTTGCCACCTTGAGTCCGGATTATTATTTCCCTGGATGTGGTGTGCAAATACAAGATATGTTAGATATGCCAACGGTAGGTGCTTTAGATGTACGTAACCAATGTTCTGGATTTATCTATGCTATTTCTGTAGCTGATCAATTTATTAAAACGGGTATGTACAAAAACATATTAGTTATAGGAGCTGAATATCATAGCAATGGTTTAGATAAGAGCACAAGAGGTCGTGGAGTTACAGTAATTTTCGGTGATGGGGCAGGAGCTGCGGTACTAAGTAGGGAGGAAGATACTTCTAAAGGTATTTTATCAACACACTTGCATAGCGAGGGCAAATATGCGGATAAACTCATTGTAGCTTCTCCGAGTATTGCGCATTGGGTACCAGAGATTATTGAAGCTGGTGAAGAGGACTTATCTTATTTTCCGTATATGGATGGCACCTTCGTATTTAAAAATGCTGTCGTTCGTTTTAGTGAAGTTATCGTGGAAGGTTTAGCCAAAAATGGTTTACAACGCGAAGATATTGATATGCTAATTCCGCATCAAGCCAATTTAAGGATTGCCCAATTTATACAGAAGAAGTTTAGCTTAAGGGACGATCAGGTGTTTAATAATATTATGAAGTATGGTAACACTACTGCTGCTTCTGTTGTTATTGCCTTAACTGAAGCTTGGGAAGAGGGTAAAATAAAAGAGGGTGATAATGTCGTTTTAGCTGCTTTTGGTAGTGGCTTTACTTGGGGCAGTTGTATTATTAAGTGGTAATCATATACAAACGCTTATAAATAATTGTACTTATTTGTAAGTAATTAAAACCGTATAACCAACAACTATTATTAGCTAAACAATGAATTTAATGCTTTTTTGAAAAGCTGTGTATATTCATGTGTTGGCGTGCATTTAAGAAAACCTACTTTGCTGATAATATTAAACAACTAAACTATGAAACAGTTAATGACATCTTTTATTATTGTTTTAATCTTAGTATCCTGCAATCTAGCTAAGGAAATTAAACAAATACCTATGGATAAAGAAGTTATTTCAGAAACTGAAGCGGATATAAACAAAACTGTAACAGATGCTTATAGAGCATGGAGTTTTGATAGTGCTGACGAATTAGATTTCGAAGAGATAAGAAGTTATTTTACTTCTACAGCATCAATTCAAACAGCAGCAAATGGTGAACTTTCCACTGTCTCGTTAGAGGATGCTATACTTAGTTTTCAAAAATCAATAAGCGATGGAAATTTAACCTTAATGGAAGAATTTGAAATAGCTGGTAAAACTCAATATTTTGGTGGAATAGCGCATCGAATAAGTTATCACGCCTATTATTTCAATACAAAAGATTCGATTGGAGCTAGAGCTGTAAATACTCTACAACTGGTCAAAATAAAAGGGAAATGGCTGATAAATACAGTTCTTAGAGAATTTGAAAGTGAAGCACTTAAATTCCCAGAAGAGTATAACGATATTCAAAATAGAATGCTCAAAGACTAACAAAAATATCGGGATTACTAAATCGAACTTTTAAACAAATAGTCGTATTCTAGTTCGGGGAAATATAAAAAAACGACATGTCAAAACCGAATATAATTTATTGCTAGTTCTAGCCTACTTTCGAAAATCCTCGAGAATTTTCTATTCAGTTTGTATTTACTAAATTAGGTGCTTAAACACGCAACGAAATCATACACTATACCGTTGCATCATTTTAACAAAAACAGGGACTTTTAAATATCCCAGCCGCAGAAGGTAAGCTTCATTTTATGATTTAAATAAAGCAATTTATGGACGTAGGATGTTATTATTAAATGTTAAATTCCTTGATAAAATTAATGGATTTCATTTATATTGAATCATGAGAAAACTTGTCCTTTTAGTATTTATAATTAGTCTTCATTCTACTTTTATAAGTTGTAGTGACAATGAGGAAACTACACAACCAATAACGACTGATATTTCAATAACGTCGTCGGTAAGTACAGTGACTTGGACGGATTCTAACGATTTAACTCAAAAATTAGAAAGCGTATTAAGCTACAGTTATGGCAGTGCCCTAGTTAGTGAAACAGAAAAACAACAAACGTTTAATGCAGATACGACTCAGGTTAATGCTTCAATTGGTTTTAAAACAGGGTTTCAGAACGAATACATCGATACAAACCCATCCAATAATTCAGTCACCATTACACTTATAAAAGAAATTGAACCACCAAGCCCAGAAAGTGTTGAGCTAAATGCTGATGGACCAGGAGGTACATATGATTTAATTACTTCGGTCTTAGCTCCAGGTCATAACCCAATAGAAGTACCGGATTGCAATCATGCTGCATTTGGTGATCATATCGATGAAATTTTTGATAACGAATTAAATACCAATGTGTTTCAATTTTATATCCATGTTTCTCCAGACAATGATCGTTGTATCAGCTTTGATAGACAACGAAATGAAATAAAAACGTATGGTCAATCTCCAGATAATTTACTTGGAGTAGAAAACGAAACAGTAGTTTATAAATGGAAATTCAAATTAAAATCTGGGTTTCAGTCCTCTCCAAATTTTACACATATACATCAGCTAAAGTCAGTAGGTGGATCTTTAGAGAGTATGCCTATGTATACCTTAACAACTAGAAAAGGGAGTCCAGATAAACTTCAATTACGTTATGCCGAAACAGATAACCAAGTTACGGTATCGGAAACTGAATTAGCTCCTTTGATTGATACTTGGGTTGAAGTTACGGAGACCATAAAATATGGTACATCAGGAACCTATGAAATAGAAATAAAAAACGTGAGCAATGGTACAATTCTATTTGATTATTCAAATCCATCAATTATAAATTGGCGACCAGGTGCCACTTTTGTAAGACCAAAATGGGGAATCTACAGAAGTCTAATCAATGAGCAAGATCTCAGAGATGAAACGGTGTTATTTGCCGATTTTAGCATCACAGAAATTTAGTTGTAATTATTATTTTAATAGTCAAAAAAGCCCAAACAATATAATTGTCTGGGCTTTTTAACTATTAACCAACTTAACTAACACTATTATAAATTTTCATTTATAATTACTATTACTTAAAACTTATCTCATTACTATAGACGTAATACTTCTGTTTTTATTTCATGTTTAGATGAGTTTAACGTGTATTTAACAAAAACCCGAAACATTTGTTTCGGGTTTTCTTTATTTAATAGTCATACAATAACACTAACCATCAACTATTTTTGTCAACTATTAAATATTTCATTTATTTATCTTAAAGACATTCTAAAAGGTTGAATGTGACACTCTATAATGTTAAAATATGCCTCCTCCTTCTTTCTCGTCATTATCTCTTCGTTTACGAGATTTAGCTCTGTATTTTCCTCCACCAAAACGGTAGGACAAACGACCAGAGATTTGTTGACTTTCAAAATCAAATTGTCCACGCTGTAGAAATGGTCTTTGACCACTAAACTGTGCAAACATGGTGTCGAAAATGTCATTATAGCTTAAACTAAAGTTAGCGCGTCCTTCCATAAAGTTATAGCGCATACCTAAGTTAACCATGAGCATATCTTCCATTTCAAACTGAATGTTTTTGTTCTTTCCTCTATACATTCCAAAGACTGAAAAGCTTAAACTTTTAGACGCCTTAAAGTTGTTGAATGCTCTAAGATTCCAAGCCACGTTATCTACTTCTACAGTATTTAAAAGAATATTTTGATTATCATCAAACGATTCTGCTATACTCTTTTGTGTTTGTGAAAACAAATCGAAACTCGCATTGATACTCCACCATTTTGTAGGGCGATAATTAGATGATAGTTCTACGCCATAAGCCGTGGTATTATCGAAATTTAAATTCGTAAGAATTAAACGATCTAGGTTAGTGCGATCTATCAAGATGGCTTGTTGTATTTCGTCTTCGATAATTCTGTAAAATATACCAGCTGTTATACTCCCTTTTTTAAGTTTTCTGGTGTAGTTGGTTTCAACAGAATTTGTAAACTGAGGCAATAATTCTTGATTTCCGAATTGAGAAATCAAAGCCGTATTAAATTCTGGTAATGGATTTACTTGTCCGATTCCTGGGCGATCAATTCTTCTACTATAGCTAAATTGATATGAGTTTTTTTCTGTTGGTGTATAGGTGAAAAATGCAGAAGGATAAACTTCGAAATAATCGTTTTCAAAGGGTATAACCAAATCATCGTTTGCTTGTAAGTCTCTTCGAAATGCTTCAGAATCTACATTCACAGATTCTGCTCTTAATCCAACTTGGTAACTCCACTTCTCTAACGTTTTACCATAAGTTGCATACGCTGAGTAGATATCTCTGGTATAGTCAAATCGTGTTGTTGTTGGGATGTAATCTCCAGCCATATTTTGTTCTCGTCCATCAGATTGGTAAAAAATACTATTATCAAACAAACGAGCTTGTAAACCTAATTCTAGTTTTACAGATTCAGATAATGGTTTTACATAATCTAAGTTTACAGTTGTACGGTTTCTGTCTGTATTAGTGTCTTCAATAAAGTTAGGACGTTGCGCACTAAAAAATGTATTGTTAGTGCCTCCAAAGCCGTTAAATATATTATGATCTACTTCTAGTTCAATATTCTGGCCTTCTTCGTCAAAATCGTGCTTATAATTAAAATTATATTGCTGAGAATCGTTTTCATTGTCACCTCTAATTGCCTGTGATTGGTCTAAAGAAGGATCTAATACATAGGCAATGCGAGTATTAACATCAGTCCATCCGTCAAAAATATTTTGATTGGTGAATATTGAAATGGTATTCTTTTCGTTTAAATAATAATCTACACCTACTTTGAATAAATTCGATTTGTTATTATTTAAAATGTCGAAGTTTTGATTGATTTGTTGTTCAACTCTATTGATGCGTCCGTAATTAAAGTTTTTTGCGACACTATTATTGTAAGAACCATAAAAGTTGAATTTTCCGTTACGATAATTAGCATCTATTGAGCCATTAAACTTAGGCTCAATGTCATAATTTAAACCAACATTTATATTACCATTAAAACCAATCTGAGTGTTTTTATGAAGAACAATATTTATAATACCGCTCATACCTTCAGGATTATATTTTGCTGAAGGATTGGTGATTAATTCTATGCTCTTTATGGAAGTGGATGGAATTTGTTTTAATAATTGTTCGGCAGGAATGTTAGATAATTTTCCATCTACCATTACACGTACGTTTTGATTTCCACGCAAACTTATAGAACCTGTTTGCTGATCTACACTAACTGAGGGTAGATTATTCATAATTTCACTTGCCGTTGCACCAGCTGTTTGTAAATCTTTACCAATGGTAATAACTTTTCGATCAACTTTTTGTTGAATGGTTGATACATCTGCGACAACTGTAACTTCATCTAGACCTGTTGCTTCTTCTTCTAATTTAATATCTCCTAAATCTACCTTGTAGTTTCCTCTACCTAACTTAACAGGTTGATCAACAGTTTTATAGCCTACAAATTGAATAGAAACAATGACGTCTCCTTCAGGAATTTTTTCAATTTTAAAAGTGCCATCATCATTGGTAATACCACCTGTAATAATTTTATCATTTACGTCTTTTATAACGATATTTACATAAGGTAGTGGCTGATTGAGTTTTGCATCAATAACGCGTCCTGATACAGAACCGTTTTTAATGTCTTCGTTAGAGTTGGGTTGGGAGAATGCCAATGCAGAAAATAGCATAGCAAACATTACAAATAAATGTTTCATTGATTGATTTTTTGATTGATGAAAGTTCGTTAATGGATAGACGACTACATTTGCACTATGTTACTTTATTTAACATTACTTAACATCTTTTTAACATAATGAAGAAAAAAACATTAGTTCTTGGAGCTTCTTTGAAGACAGAGCGATATTCTAATATTGCTGTAAATAGATTAAGAACATATAATCACGAGGTTAAGGCCTTTGGACTTAGGGAAGGGACGGTTAGCGATGTGATTATTGATACAGAGTTATTACCTTACCAAGGTATAGATACGGTAACTTTGTACTTAAATCCAAAACGACAAGAAGCTTATTACGATTATATTGTTGGGTTAAAACCTGAGCGCGTTATTTTTAATCCAGGAACCGAGAATCCCAAATTTTATAACATCTTGAAAAAAAGCAATATAGATTATGAAGTGGCTTGTACTTTAGTTCTTCTAGCGACTGGTCAGTATTGAAGCTGATAAGGAATTATGAGTTATTCTTTATAAGAATAGAGCTTTAATTCGTTATCATTACTCAGAATTATCACTAGGTTTTTAGTCTTCATTTTAATAGTTTCAATTTGTTTTATTTGCCCATTAAAAGGTTGCATACCATAATTTGAAACAGGTTGATAATTAGATTCATCTTTAACCAGAAGTCCTTTTAAAGCATTGTATGATCCATGATAGGTATTAACTTTATATGAATTTCCACCTATGAGTAATTGTGAATTTCCGTCAATTTCTATGTCAGAAAACGTATTAATTGGAGCCAATTGAAATGCATCTGGAAATTCGACAAATTCAGTGAATTTACCATTATCATTTTTTAGATAACCTGAAGCCAGCGTATGTGCTTCAAATTTCTCTGCTAGTCCAATAGATCCTTTAGTTATAACCTCTTCAATAGTTTTACCAGCATAACTTTTATGATCAACGTAGATTTTATTTATCACATTCATCTGTCCTGCCATCTCGTCCTTAGAGTTTAAAGGATAATATTTTCCTCCTTTGTTATAAGCAATAAGTGTTTCATTTTTACCATTCTTGTCAAAATCTGAATGATACTTTGCTAAAGGGCCATCAAAGTTAAGGTTGAACTTGGTATTAAGTCCCCAATTTCCCAATAAAACATCTTTGTCGCCATCCTTATCAATATCAAATGTTGAAATAGATTGCCATAGACCATTCATATTTTCTGGTAGATTTATTAACTGTAAATTACCATTGTTATTAATATAAAATTTTGGAGCATCCCATTCTGTAGTAACCAACAAATCTTTAATGTTATCACCATTTATATCTTCCCATTTGGCAGAGGTTACCTGAGAAAGTAACTCAAAATCTTGAGTTTTTGAAAAATTACCTTTTCCATCATTATCTAAAACATATGAGTTTACAGGTTGTCCGGAATCATTTGCATTAGCCAGATTGCCGACAAACAAATCTATATCTCCATCCTTGTCATAGTCATAAGCATTAACTGTTGCAGTTACTAATGCGTTTAAAGGAATTTGTTTTTGAGAACGAATAAATTTTCCGTTTTCATTAATGTAGAGACGATCTTCTTGGAATTTTTTAGCTTTAGTTTTGTTGATACCAGAAGCAACATATAAGTCTAAATCACCATCGTTATCTGCATCAAAAAATTCAGCATCATTATCTTCAAAAATAGCATCGTTTTCAATTTCTGAAATATTCATTTCTGTGAAACCAACGCCACTATTCATAAATATATATGATTCCTCTCCTGATGCGCTTCCAATAAAAATATCATCAAAGCCATTACTATCAATATCTGCTTTGGCAATCGCTGGACCCAAAGTCGAAATTTTATAAGGAATTAATTTCTCTTCTTTAAAATCATTATAATTATCTTCAACATGAGTAAACTCAAAGAGATTTTCTTTCTTAAAAATTGGTTTAGCTTTAGCAATATTGTCGTAATTGTAAGTGTTATTTCCTTCAGAGTAAGTCACAGTTAGAACATCATTTATCTTCGGGTTTTTAAGTGTTTGAAATTCATTATTTGGCCAGATAATCTGAATGGAATCAATTGCTGTTGCATCATCAATTCCAAAATACAATTTACTGTCTAGAGAAGATAAGAAACCTCTAGACTTAAACAATTGCTTCAATTGATGTTTTCCGTTATTATAAACAATAGCTTTAAGACCAATACCTTCTTTATTTGCTCCTTTATATTCAAAATCTAAAGCAATATAATTTTTTGTGCTGTCAGTAGTATTTTTATATATACCGGCCGTTTCGCCAAAATTATTGGTTACTAAATCCAAATCACCATCTAAGTCGAGATCTACATAAATTGCTCCGTTAGAAAGATTAGGCACATTCTCTATCCAATCACCTGTTTTATTTTTAAACGTTTTAGAATTACCTTCAAAAATTTCATTAGTCACTTTACCACTAGTCATTTCTCCAATAGAATTAAACAACCATGCTAATCCATCTTTTTCTGAGCGTCCTCTAAATGCACTAGACACATATTTTTTAAAGTCTAATCCGTTAGGGCGCCTTAAAATTCCGTTAGAAATAAATAAATCTTGGTGACCATCGTTATTAAAATCTGCAAATAATGGAGCCCAACTCCAATCTGTATCCGCAACTTTGTTTAATAGAGCTGTTTCATGAAAGTAGCCTCCAGAATTATTAATCTGTAGCATGTTTCTAGAATATTGATCTTTATAACCTAATTTCTTTAGTTGAGTTTGCATGTTTAGCATAGCATCATCTCCTTCGGTCTCCTTCAAAATACGCTCACTTTTAGGTAACATATCTAAAGTCATAATATCCTGATAGCCATCACCATTGATATCTGCAGCATCACTTCCCATTGAGAATCTACTCATAGTAGTAAATGCATCTGCAAGACTTTCTGTAAATGTACCATCTTGGTTGTTGAGATAGTAATAATCGTCTTCATGGAAATCATTACACACATAGATGTCGTCCCAACCATCGTTATTAAAATCTGCTACTGAAGCACTTAATCCATAGCCATTAACTCCACCAAAAATATTTGCCATTTCACTGACATCAGTGAAGTTTCCGTTGTTGTTATTTAGTAAAACGTCACCGACTAATGGTGCCCTCTTATGTCTTAATTCGGCTTTTCCATGAGATAGTGTGGTATGTACAGCATGGTTTACGATATAAATATCTAGGTCGTCATCTTTATCGTAATCGAAAAAGTAAGCTTGCGTAGAATACCCTTTAAAGTCTAGTCCATAGTCTTTTGCTTTTTCAGTGAATGTTCCGTCTCCATTATTAATAAAAAGTTCATTGTGTCCTTCAAAATCTAAAAGACCAGAAACTGCACACACATAGATATCTAATAATCCGTCATTATTAATATCTACCATTGTAACTCCTGTGTTCCAGCTTGAGTTACCAGAGATATTAGCTGTCTTAGAAACGTCTTCAAATTGTAAATTGCCTTTGTTTAGATACAATTTGTTGTCTCCCATGTTAGATACAAAATACAAATCAGTAAGGCCGTCATTGTTAACATCTCCTGAGGCAACTCCACCACCATTGTAATAGTAAATGTAATTGATAATGCTATGCTCAGCATCTTCAGAAACTATATTTGAAAAATTGACACCAGTAACGTCCTCTGATAATTTATTAAGAACATAATTAGGCGTATGGGTTACATTTTCTGCATCGTCAGAACAGGCTAGCAATAGAAGTATTACAACCAGAGTAAGGGATATTTTTTTCATTTGTGCGATGGTTAGTCAACCAAACAAAAATAACCATTTTTTAACAAACCTTTAACTAAAGTAATTATGCTTCAATTTTTATAATCTAGTGATCTAGAATTAAAATACCCTGTAATACTAAGGTTATTTTTATAAACTATTTACTATCAGTTAGATGAGCTCTTTTTTCTAATTAGTAGTAAGCCCAAAAAGGTAATCAAACCATTAAGTGGAAGAATTTCCCAATGGAATTTATAAGTTCCAATTATTGATTCAGGTAATGAAGTAATCATAAAACTTAAGACAATTGACAGTAAAGCCACAATCCACGCATATTTGTCTTTTATTTCATATTTGGTTAAAATGCCGAATGCAAATAATCCAAGCAAAGGACCATATGTGAAAGTTGCAAATTTAAAGAGGTTGCTGACGACGTTTCCTTCGAGCATATTAAACAGAATAACGACTAATATCAATAAAACTGAAACAGCTATATGCACTTTTTTTCGCAACGGCTTTTGTTGGTCTTTTGGACGATTTTCAATATTTAAAAAATCTACACTAAATGATGTTGTTAAAGATGTTAAAGCACTATCTGCGCTAGAATAAGCGGCTGCAATTAATCCAATAATAAAAGTAATAGCTAATGCAGAGCCTAATTCTTGATTCATAGCAATTTCGGGAAATAACAAATCTGTTCTTGTTCTTCCATCTAAAACAGGAATATTAACGTTAAATTTTTCCGAATAGATAAATAATAAAGCACCTAAAGATAGGAACACAAAATTGACAAAAATGAGCAATGTCGCCATGCTAAAGATATTTTTCTTTGCTTCTTTTTGATTTTTGCAAGTTAGATTTTTTTGCATCATGTCTTGATCTAAACCAGTCATAGCAATAGCTATAAAAAATCCACCTATAAAATATTTCCAGAAATAAGTTTTAGCATTGGGATCATCAAAAAAGAAAATTTGTCCTTTTGCTTTAAATTCTGAAGAGCTTAAAAATTCAAAATAAGACCATTCTAACTTTGCATTTATTAAATAAATAGCTACTCCAACAGAAGTTAACATGGCTAGTGTCTGCAGAGTATCTGTCCAAACAATAGTCTTAATGCCACCTCGGTTTGTATATAACCATATTAATAAAATGGAAATGACAACGGTTAACCAAAAAGGTACTCCTATTTGCTCAAAAACAATATACTGCATAGCAAGAGCTACTAAAAATAATCTAAAAGAGGCACCAGTTACTCTAGAAAGTAAAAAGAAAAAGGCTCCTGTTTTGTAACTGATATAGCCAAAACGTTGTTCTAAATATTGATATATCGAAGTAACATTTAATTTGTAATAAATCGGAATTAGAACAGCTAAGATAAATAGATAGCCAACAAAGAATCCAAGGACACCTTGCATGTACGCAAATTGTTCTCCACCAATCATTCCTGGAACAGATATAAAGGTAACACCGGAAAGTGATGCGCCAATCATACCGAATGCTACAATATACCAAGGTGACTGTCTTTTCGCCTTAAAGAATACATCATTGCTATCGTCTTTACCTGTGAAATACGAAATTATCACTAGCAAAGCGAAATAACCAGCAATCAAGATTAATATCGAAGTTGGACTCATAAGAACACTTTTTAACAAAAAAATTTTATGAAAAATAGTACTTTTGAAAAAAAAAGCTACCTAAAATCCCATTTTTATGAAAAAGACACTTTTATTGATTGTGTTAGGAACGATCGTTTTTAATGTATATAGTCAAGATTATCGCGAATTGATTACTGATGGAAATTATACTGTAGATTATATATCTCGAGTTGCAGAACAGCATTTTGATTCAATCGGGAGAGGACGAGGTACAGGTTTTAAAATATTTAAACGCTGGCAATATTTTGCAGAGCGCGCAATGGATGAAACGGGTAAATTAAAGTCGCCACAGTTTTATTACAACGAATTACAAAATTATAATGCTGAAGAAAATATTGAGGGTTTAGCGTCGAGAACAACCGTTGGCACTTGGGAAGAAATGGGTCCAACATACTGGGATGCCACTTCAGGTTGGAATCCAGGTGTCGGCAGAATTACTTCTATTGCTGTAGATGAAAATAATTTAGATCATATAATTGTTGGTAGCGAAACAGGAGGGGTTTGGAAAAGTATAGATGGAGGATTAACTTGGACAGTTCTTACGGACAATCTTGCTAATATAGATGTTTATTCGCTTACTATTGATCCTTCAAATAGTAATATATATTATTGGGGTTCAACAGGTGGAACGATTTTTAAATCTAATAATGGCGGATCTACGTGGTCTCTTCATGCCGATTTATCTGGTGGTGGCATAGTGAACAAAATTTTAATCGATCCTACCAATACATCTAAAATGTATACTAGTATTCAAGGAAACGGTTTGTATAAATCAGTTGATGGTGGTGCTTCTTGGAGTTCAATTTTTTTTGTGTCTACAAATACAGGTTATGATTTTGAATTTAAACCAAATGATCCAAATGTTATCTATGCTTCGGGTAGTGAGTTTTATATTTCTACTAATGGTGGAACAAGTTTCTTGAAGATAACAGGATCGGGAGCTGACGAATTTTCTAATGGACCAAAAATGATAGGCGTTTCGGAGAGTAATCCTAGTGTTGTCTATGTTTTAGAAGCTGATGGTGGAATCTTTGGTGGACTTTATGTGTCAAATGATGGTGGTAATACCTTTACAAAGCAAAGTCATGACATAAATTACTTTGGATATGCTACTGATGGCGACGATAATTTGGGTCAAGCTCCAAGAGATATGGACATTACTGTTAATCCGAATGATTTTAATGATGTGCATATTGCAGGTATTAATACCTGGAGATCAACAGACGGAGGAGAGAGCTTTAACATAACTTCACAATGGGTTCCTAATAATGCTTCTAATTTGGGTATAGGATATTGCCATGCCGATGTAGACTTATTACATTTTGCTGGTAGTGGATCTGATGCAAAACTTTATGTAGGAACAGACGGTGGTATATTCAGGGCGGATGACCCAATAACAGTTAACTCTGATTATTATACTGATTTAACACCAGGATTGGGAATAAGGCAATTTTACAGAATAGGTGTTAGTCAAACAGATCCCGTAGTAATTACGGGAGGATCGCAAGATAACGGAACATCCACACTGAGAGAAGATGGTAATTGGACGGATTGGCTTGGTGCTGATGGAATGGAAGGCTTTGTAGATAAAAATGACCCTACAATAATGTACGGAACCACACAATTTGGATCCTTAAATAAAACACAGTATAATTCTTCAGATAGCGACTTATCTAATTTGACACAACCAGATGACAAGGGTGGAGATTCTAATTGGAACTGGGTAGTCCCGTTTGAGCAAGACCCAATAGTGCAAAATACAATTTATGTTGCCTTTGATGAAATTTATAAATCAATTGATTCTGGTGATAGTTGGATATCTATTTCTCCTAATTTTGTAACTGACATAGATCATTTTAAAATCGCACCAAGTAACAATCAAATCATGTATTGTGCTATTAATGGTGTATTGAGAAATACTTTAGATGGAGGCAGTACATGGACTATTGTGCCTTTAGGTCTTACCGGAAATACCAGAATCAATGAAATTGCAATACACCCAACTGATTCTAATAAAGTTGCAGTAGCTACAACGAATAGTGAAAAGGTGTATATGAGTTCAGACGGTGGACTAACATGGTCGTCGATGAGATATGATTTACCCAATTTTATGGCGCAAGCCTTAGCTTGGCAAAATAATGGTAAAGATGGTCTCTACGTCGGTATGAATTATGGTGTTTATTATATAGATAACGATTCAGAAAACTCATGGTCTGCCTTTAATAATGGGTTACCAAATGTTAGAATTAACGAATTAGAAATTAATGAAGTAGACGGAAAATTATATGCCGCGACTTATGGTAGAGGATTATGGAGATCTAGTCTATACGGTTCAAGCTTAAATATTAAAGATTTTGAGTTGAATGATTTTAACATGTATCCAAATCCCACAACGAATGAGGTAAATCTTAAATGGGATAATTCAGAAGAGGTCAGTGTAAGAATCTTCAATACTCAAGGTAAAATAGTATTCTATGGTAAGAAAATCAATTTGTTAAACGCACATGGAATTGATGTATCTTCGTTTGATTCAGGTGTTTATTTTGTAAAATTGAATAGTACAAAAGGGGAAATCACTAAAAAACTTATTTTAAAATAGTAATACAATTTTAGACATTAAAAAGTCCGATTATAACTCAATTATAACCGGACTTTTTAATGTCTAAAATTCAGTACCTTCGCAATTATGGAATTTTCATCTAAACTCTTAGAAAATGCAGTTAACGAAATGTCGCAATTACCTGGTATAGGTAAGCGTACAGCTCTACGTTTGGTTTTACATTTATTAAGACAACCAGAAAATCAAACCTTTCAATTAGCAGATGCATTATCAAAGGTGAGAGCTGAAATTAATTTCTGTAAATCTTGCCATAATATAAGCGATAAGGTGTTATGTGAAATTTGTGAAAACCCAAATAGAAATAGCGAATTAATATGTGTAGTTGAGGATATTAGAGATGTGATGGCTGTAGAAAACACAAGTTCTTTTAAAGGACTGTATCATGTTTTAGGCGGGAAAATTTCACCTATGGACGGCATTGGTCCTCAAGATTTAAATATTAATTCTTTAGTTGAAAAAGTGAAATTAGGTCAAGTAAAAGAACTAATTTTTGCGATGAGTCCAACGATGGAAGGTGATACGACTAACTTCTACATTTTTAGACAAATTCAAGATTACAATGTAGCAACGTCTACGATAGCTAGAGGTGTTGCAGCAGGAAATGAATTAGAATATACAGATGAAATTACATTAGGTCGGAGCATCATAGATCGTGTTCCTTTTGAAGCTTCTTTAAAATCTTGATGAAACTGTGAAGCTATCTGTAGTTATACTTAATTATAATGTGCGTTACTTTTTAGAACTATGTCTAAAGAGTGTCGAAAAAGCGATAGAAACTATTGACGCCGAAATCATAGTTATTGACAACAACTCGCCAGATGATAGCTGCAAAATGATTAGTGAGTTATTTCCTTCAGTTAAGTTAATTGAGAATAAGGAAAATTTAGGATTTTCTAAAGGAAATAACATTGGTGTAGCACATACTAAAGGCGAATATTTATGTATTCTGAATCCAGATACAGTAGTTGCCGAAGACACATTTACAAAACTCATTGCTTTTGCAGCTACTAAAGAAAATGTTGGTATTGTTGGTTGTGAGCTCATTGATGGTAAAGGTGAATTTCTTCCAGAAAGCAAACGAAATATTCCAAGCCCAGAAGTATCTTTAAAAAAGATACTTGGAAATGATAAAGACTACTATGCCAATCAGTTAGCAATAGACTCTAAAGGTAAAGTTGAAGTGTTAGTTGGCGCATTTATGTTTCTCAAAAAGGAAGTTTATGAAGCAGTTAACGGATTTGACGAAGACTATTTTATGTATGGAGAAGATATCGATTTGTCTTATAAAGTATTAAAAGCTGGCTACGATAACTATTATTTTGGTGAAACTACCGTAATTCATTTTAAAGGAGAAAGCACTTTAAAAGATGCTAAATATGCAAAACGCTTTTATGGTGCTATGCAGATATTCTATAAAAAACATTTTAAGAGTCATATATTATTCAACATGGCAGTTTGGTTAGCTATTAAGCTAGCATATAGTCTTAGAAAGCGCCCAAATTCAATAAAAGTAACATGGCAAAACATAGTGATTTATTCTAATGAAGTAGAAGAATCCTTAAAAACACAATTATCAAAGCCTGTAGCTATTCGAACCAAAATTAAAGACACTATACCAGACAACACTATGGTTATCTACGATTTAAGTATATTGAAAACACAGGATGTTATTGAGGATATGAAGAAAAAATCTAAACAAGAAAATATAGTTTTTAGATTATTACCGAAAAACAGTAAATTTATCCTCGGAAGCGATAGTGCTGTTGCGAGAGGCGAAATAATACGTTTTTTATAGAGTTATATTTGAATTAAAACCAATAAAATATCGCTTTTTTTAGTAATTTTGCAACCGATTACAGAATAAAGACCTTCAAATTATAAATATGGCAAAGTTTGAACTTAAGTTACCTAAAATGGGAGAGAGTGTTGCGGAAGCGACTATAACCTCATGGCTTAAAGATGTAGGAGATACTATTGAATCTGATGAAGCCGTTTTAGAAATAGCAACAGATAAAGTAGATAGTGAAGTTCCAAGTGAAGTTGATGGTGTTTTGGTAGAAAAGCTATTCAATGTAGATGATGTTGTACAAGTCGGACAAACCCTTGCAGTGATTGAAATAGAAGGTGGAGATACTGTTGAGGTAAAAGCTGCAGAGCCAGAACCAGCTGCTGAGCTAGAAGCTCCTAAAGCAGTTGCTGAAGTTGCTCAAACTGTTGTCGCTGCAAAAACTTCGGTGGAACCTGTAATTTCTTCAGAAGATCGTTTTTATTCTCCATTAGTAAAAAATATAGCAAAACAAGAAGGTATTTCTCAAAGCGAACTCGATGCTATTCCTGGAACAGGAAAAGATAATCGTGTTACAAAGAATGATATAAAAGCCTATCTAGAATCTCGTGGTGCTTCACCAGTTCAGACAACTGAACCAGTTTTGGCTAAAGTTGAAGTTCCTAAAACAGAACCTGTTATTAAGCAAAAAACAGTTGCAAAAGCTCCAGTTAAGCATACCGAGGAAAAAGCTATAGAAAAACCAATAAGTACTTCTGGTGATGATGAAATTATTGAAATGAGTCGAATGGGTAAACTCATTTCTAAGTATATGGTAGATTCTATACAGACATCTGCACATGTACAGTCATTTATAGAAGCAGATGTGACTGCGATTTGGAATTGGAGAAAGAAAGTTAAGGAGGATTTTATGACTCGAGAAGGCGAAAATTTAACCTTTACTCCAATCTTTATGGAAGCGGTTACAAAAGCTTTAAAAGAATTCCCAATGATGAATATCTCTGTTCAAGGAGATTCTATCATCAAAAAGAGAGCTATTAATGTAGGTATGGCTGCTGCTTTACCAGATGGTAATCTAATTGTGCCAGTAATTAAAAATGCAGATCAGTTAAATTTATTTGGTATGGCAAAACGTGTTAACGATTTAGCGACGCGTGCCAGAGAGAATAAATTAGCTCCAGATGATATACAAGGAGGTACATATACTGTAACTAACGTAGGTACGTTTGGCAGTATTATGGGAACACCGATTATTAACCAACCTCAAGTTGGTATTTTAGCTTTAGGTGCCATTAGAAAAGTGCCTGCGGTTATTGAAGGTCCAGAAGGTGATTATATTGGTATTCGCTATAGAATGTTCTTGTCGCATTCTTACGACCACAGAGTAGTCAATGGTGCGCTTGGTGGCCAGTTTGTAAAATATGTAAAAGACTATTTAGAGTCGTGGGATTCTAGTCGAGAGATATAAATTCCTGTGGAAGCAGGAATCTCATTATACAAAAGCGAAAAGCACAGTTATATAACTGTGCTTTTTTTTATTTTTTAAGAGTTTCGTTTAACGTTTGAGATGAGTCCGTTTTAATGACTTATATCAAACGTTAAACGAAGTTAGCTTTTAAAATTTACAAAGTCAAGTCAGCTTTTTTATTACAACTAAGGCTATTCTACATATTCTATTTATCTTTGATTTTCAAAACAAAAACAATGCAACTCAACCTAACAAAGCCTATCTGTTTTTTCGATTTAGAAACTACAGGAATCAACATTTCAAAAGACAGAATAGTAGAAATATCAATACTTAAAGTTCATCCTAATGGTAAGGAAGATACTAAAACTTGGGTTGTTAACCCTGAGATGCCAATTCCTGCTGAGGTGACGGCTATACATGGTATATCAGATGCAGATGTTGCAGACAAACCGACCTTTAAAGAATTATCTAAGGAAATTTATAATATGATAAAGGATTCAGATCTGGGTGGTTTTAACTCTAATCGTTTTGATATTCCTTTATTAGCAGAAGAAATGCTTAGAGCAGACATAGATTTTGATATGAAAGGAAGACAATCTGTAGATGTTCAGACTATTTTTCATAAAATGGAGCAAAGAACTTTAGTAGCTGCTTATAAATTCTATTGTGACAAGGATTTAAGTGATGCGCATAGTGCAGAAGCGGATACCAAAGCGACATACGAAGTCCTAAAAGCGCAGATATCTAAATACGAAGAACTAGAAAATGATACCAAATTCTTAGCAGAATTTAGCTCACGAAAAAAGTTTGCTGACTTCGCAGGGTTTTTAATCTTTAATAAAGAAGGTGAAGAGTGTTTCTCATTCGGTAAACACAAAGGAAAAAAGGTGGTTGATGTTATGGAAAAAGAACCAGGTTATTTTGGTTGGTTGCTTAATGCAGATTTTCCTTTATATACTAAAAAAGTGTTAACTGCTATAAAGTTGCGTCAGTTTAATAATAAATTGAGCTAACAAATTCCTGCGAAAGCAGGAATCTTATTCTTCGATTTATGAAATTTCTGTTCTTTCTAATACCATTTGTAGTCTTTTCTCAAGAAAAAATTGCAAAAGGGTTGGTTCTAGATAAAGTTACTAAAGAACCTATTCCATATGTTAATATTTCAATTCTCGATTCTCAAATAGGAACATCGAGTGATGAAGATGGCAATTATTCTTTAACTATCGAAGATGCTGATTTAAATAAAAGAGTAAACTTATCATCATTAGGTTACCAGGACACAACTTTGGTAATTTCTAAATTTTTAAAAATTGAGAAAATATCGCTTCAACCGTTGGTAGAACAATTAGATGAAGTTGTGATTTCTGAAAAGTTTGAAAATGATTTTTTAGAGATTAATCCGATAAGAAAAAAAGATATTTTAGGAGGTTTTGGAGGCTTTAAAAATCATCCATATATTTTCGCACTGTATATTCCATTTGAAGTTTCTTACCAAAAAACAGAATATTTAAATCAAGTAAAAATTCATTTGAATAAGAAAGATTTAGGACGTAAATCGATGCCATCAAAGTCGAGGTTGCGTCTATACTCTGTTGGTATTGATAGTTTTCCTGGTAAAGATTTAATAACTAAAAGTTTAATAATTGAAACTACAAAAAAGCAGAGGGAAGTTATTGTGGATGTTTCCGAGTATGATATTGTCTTTCCGGAAAGTGGAATTTTTGTAGCTTTAGAATGGTTACATATTCCTTTTAATGCTTATAATTTTACCTATACTAAAGGTAAAGGTATAACTAAAAAAAAGTATACAGAAATAAGATATGCACCAAGACTTTCATGGCAAAAACGAAAGGATGAAGACTATCGTTTAGCTGTTTTTACACAAGGCCAATGGCTTCAATTTAAAATGCCTCATGTTAAGGAAAATGACTATTTAATTCCCGCAATATCCTTAACTTTGTCAAATTAAATGGCTGTTGCCATTCCGCACTGTCCCACTGTGCGTAGTCGAAGTGTGATGCGGAATCCACAATAAAAATTAAAAATTTAATTAATAAGATTCCTGCCTTCGCAGGAAATGAATATGAAACTAATCTGCATAGGTCGCAATTACACAGACCATATTAAAGAACTAGAAAACGAAAAACCAACAGATCCTGTGGTCTTTCTAAAACCTGACACTTCAATTTTGTTAAAGAAACAACCGTTTTTTATTCCAGATTTTTCAGGTGATGTACATCACGAGGTTGAAGTATTAGTGAAAATCAAAAAAGTAGGGAAGCACATCGATAAAAAATTTGCACACAAATATTATGACGAAATAGGACTTGGTATTGATTTTACAGCACGCGATCTCCAAGCGCAGCTTAAAGCCAAAGGCTTGCCTTGGGAAAAAGCTAAAGCCTTTGATGGTGCTGCAGTAATAGGGAATTGGTTACCAAAGACTCAATTTGAAGATCTTAATAAGATTAACTTCAGTTTAAAGAAAAATGATGAGGTGGTTCAACAAGGAAACACAGAATTGATGCTATGGAAAATTGATGAACTTATAGAATATGTGTCAAAATATTTTACTTTAAAAATTGGAGATATTATATTTACAGGAACTCCAGCAGGAGTTGGTAAGGTTTTTGCAGAAGATAGACTAACAGGATATATTGAAAACGAGGAATTGTTTTCTATAAAAATAAAATAAATGCCAGAATATTATAAACTACATCGCGTACGCGAAATGGCCGATAACGATGAGGATTTTGTTGCAGCTTTAGCGGCAGCTTTTTTAGAAGAAGTGCCAGAAGATGCAGAGCGTTTGAGAACGGCTGTGCCAGCAAAAGACTATAAAGAAGTTTATCAAGCAGCACACAAAATGAAACCTACAATAGATTTATTTGAGCTAGGTGTTTTAGATAGACTCATCGAAGTACAAGATTGGGGAAAATTTGAACAGACGGATAAAAGTGTTGATGCACAGCTTCAAACCGTTCTTACGGCAGTAGAAAATGCAATCAACGAGATTCGTTCAGACTTTAGCTTGTAAAGCTATTTAATTGCTAGTATTTCTTTAGACATATGCATTGTTACAAGCATATGAGGTACATCGACAGTCTCAGCAATTTTTAAATCACCAGCTAAGGAGCATAAGGCATATGCTTCTTCTTCACTTAAATTATGTTCGTCCATTAAATATCGTACCATGTAGAGTGTTGCTTTTTTTGCAGCAATATCCAAAGAAGTGCCAAAGCCTGTAGTGGCATAGTAGTCATCGGTTTCGTAGTGAGGTTCCTTAATAGTTTTACCTTTAATTAATTCAATTTTATAAACGACTCTTAAAGGAACTTCTATAGCAGTTCCACAAACTTCACCTTTTCCTTGGACTGCGTGACCATCTCCTATAGAGAATAAACCGCCTTCAACAAATACGGGGAAATAAATAGAGGTTCCAGCTGTCATATGTGGGTCATCCATATTCCCTCCATTAGCCCTTGGAGGAATGGTAGATAGAAGCTCTGAGTTTGGTGGTGCAACTCCCATCACGCCAGGAAAAGGATTTAGTTTCAGTGTTATAGAATCATTGAATTTAACTTGTGTTTTATCATCTTTTAAATTATAAATTCTTAAATATTCACCTTTTATCGAATCTGCAACGAAACTAAAACCAGGATAGATAGAATTCCAACCCCAATCTCCAACGTCAACAGTATGTAAGGTGACCTTTAAAACATCACCAGGTTTGGCACCTTCAACAAAAACGGGACCTGTTAAGGGATGAATAGGCTCAAAGTCAAGAGTCTTTAAATCTTCAACCGTAGAATTTAAATCAAACTGTTCATCACTAGCATCTTCAGTATACGCTTCAATAATAGCTCCAGATTTTACTGTGAGAATTGGTGGAATTGAACTGCTAAATTTATTATGCGTTTGATCTTTGGTGAGGGTGAAATCTGGTTCTAAGCTGTTTTTAACTTCAAGAACAGTTTCGGTTTTAGCTTCCTTTTTTTCTTGACATTGAAATAACAATATAAAACAAAGTAAAAAAGTTCCTAAAGATTTAAAAGTATGTTGGTTGATCATAATTACTAAAATTTAAAATAATTGTCCCTTAAATTAATAAATAAAATACGATATAGCCTTAACTTTGATTTTTAATTAAAAACCGAGAGCCATTGACTGCTGAAATTATTACTATTGGAGATGAAATCCTTATTGGTCAGATTGTAGACACTAATTCAGCATTTCTTGCTAAAGAATTCAATAAAATTGGTGTTTCCGTATTTCAGATCACATCAGTTCAAGATGAAAAAGCACATATCTTAAAAGCACTTAAGGAAGCCGAAGAAAATGCAGATATTATAATCATTACTGGCGGACTAGGTCCTACTAAAGACGATATTACCAAACGTACTTTGTGTCATTATTTTAATGATACTTTAGTGGAAGACAAAGCGGTGCTGGCTAATGTTGAACAGTTATTTTCAAAGTATAATATACCACTTTTAGATGTTAATAAGCATCAAGCTCTAGTGCCCTCTAAAGCAAAGGTGTTAATGAATAAATATGGCACTGCTCCAGGAATGTGGATGGACAAGAAAGGAAAGGTATTTGTGTCGCTTCCGGGTGTTCCTTACGAGATGAAGGCTTTAATTTTAGACCAAGTTATTCCTAAGCTTAGAGACCAATTTAAGTTTCCGTTTATAATGCACAAAACTATATTAACCTATGGTTTGGGTGAAAGTTCATTAGCAGAACGTATTGAAGCTTGGGAAGATAATTTGCCAAGTTTTATAAAGTTAGCGTATTTACCTAGTTTAGGAAGAGTAAGATTGAGATTATCGGGAAAAGCTATGGATAAAGTCATAGTTAAAGCCGAAATAGAAAAGCAAGTTGCCTTATTGTTACCTCAAATAGAAGATGTTTTTGTAGGTTTTGAAGAAGATAAGTCTATTGAAGCCGTAATTGGCGTGCAACTAACAAAAATGGGAAAGACTTTATCTATCGCAGAGAGTTGTACAGGAGGAAACATAGCACAAGCATTTACAGCTAATCCAGGAGCTTCTAAATACTTTAAAGGGAGTATTGTGAGTTATGCCACAGAATCTAAAATAAATATTTTAAATGTTTCTGAAGGTGATATTAAGACCAATTCTGTAGTAAGTAAAGAAGTCGCGGAATCGATGGCAAAAAATGTACGTATGTTATTCAATAGCGACTATGCTATAAGTACTACAGGTAACGCAGGACCATCTAAGGGAGATTCAGATGCAGAAGTTGGTACGGTTTGGATAGCTATAGCAACAAAAGATGAGGTGTATTCAGAAGTTTTTAACTTTGGAAATCATAGAGAAAAAGTAACTACGAAAGCAAAAAATAAAGCCCTTGAAATGCTTCAAAAAGAAATTAAAAAAAAGTAGATATATATTTTTGCTAAACCTCAAAGTTTTATTAAATTTGCACCCTGTTTTAAAATAACCATTTTTCGGATGTATTATAAACAGAAAAAAATAATAGACCTAAAGAAAGAATACAATGTCAAGAGTTTGTGAACTTACAGGGAAAAAAGCGATGGTTGGAAACAACGTTTCTCACGCTATGAATAAAACAAAACGCAAGTTTAATGCTAATTTAGTTAAAAAGCGTTTTTTCATTCCTGAAGAAGATAAGTGGGTAACATTAAAAGTTTCTACATCTGCATTAAAGACTATCAATAAAATTGGTATATCTGCAGCAATAAAAGAAGCTAGAGCAAAAGGATTTTACAAATAATAGCGTACGCTAAAGTCAATTTATAATGGCAAAGAAAGGAAATAGAATACAAGTTATCTTAGAGTGCACAGAGCACAAAGCTTCTGGTCAACCAGGAACTTCTAGATATATTACAACTAAGAATAAAAAGAATACGCCAGACCGTATGGAGATTAAAAAATTTAATCCTATCCTTAAGCGTATGACAGTTCATAAAGAAATTAAATAACTAACAGACATGGCAAAGAAATCAGTAGCATCTTTACAGACAGGATCAAAGCGTTTGACAAAAGCGATAAAAATGGTGAAATCACCAAAAACTGGAGCTTACATGTTCGTAGAATCAGTAATGGCACCAGAATTTGTCAATGACTTTTTAAACAAGAAATAATCTTTATTTATATATAGATTTAGTAAACTGCTTTCATTTGAAAGCAGTTTTTTTATGGCTATATTTGATTATTAGTATTCATCAAAGCTGAACCTTCAAAGCGAAACCTATGAGTAATTTATCAAATATTAAATCTGAAATAGAGAAATATGCCAATGAAGTTAATTTAACTGAACTACAAATTGTAAAGAAACTTGAAGATCATTATTTTAATAAAAAAATAAATGAGAATTTAAAGCTTTATAAAAAACGAAAGAAAAAAGTTAGTGATATTACAAAAGATCTTAAAATATCTCCTCGAAAATTTTATGCGATTTTAGAAAAAAAGAAAATAGCACATAAAAAATATAAAAAAGAAGACATAACATTAGATGTATAAAGTGATGTGTTTAAAAAAATTAAACTTTATTATTTCATATATGACATCTTAGCAGCAGACCTTTTAAGGCAGGATTGTTGCAATTAGTTAAGCAAATACAAATTAAATGAGTTTTTTTAAAAAAATATTTTCTTCTGAAAAGAAAGAAACCCTAGATAAAGGTTTAGAGAAATCTAAATCCTCTTTTTTCAATAAATTAAATAAAGCTGTTGCTGGAAAATCTAAAGTAGATGATGATGTTTTAGATAATCTTGAAGAAATCTTAGTGACCAGTGATGTTGGTGTTAATACTACCCTAAAAGTCATCGAACGTATTGAAGAACGTGTTGCAAAGGATAAATATTTAGGAACTTCAGAACTAAATCAGATTCTAAGGGAGGAAATTGCAGCGTTACTTTCAGAAACTAAATCTGGCGAAGAAACAGAATACACTATTCCTGAGTTGCCTGCACAAGAGGATGGTTCTAAAACACCATATGTACTTATGGTGGTTGGTGTTAACGGAGTTGGTAAAACCACTACCATTGGTAAATTGGCTTATCAGTTTAAAAAGAAAGGTCTCAAGGTTGTTCTTGGTGCTGCCGATACATTTAGAGCTGCTGCAATAGACCAATTACAAGTTTGGGCAGATCGTGTAGATGTTCCAATGATAAAACAAGAAATGGGATCTGATCCTGCTTCTGTAGCTTTTGATGCTTTACAATCTGGTGTTAACCAAGATGCTGATGTTATTATCATTGATACAGCAGGTCGTTTGCATAATAAAGTGAACTTAATGAATGAGCTCACAAAAGTAAAACGAGTGATGCAAAAGGTTGTAGATAATTCACCACACGATGTATTATTAGTGTTAGATGGTTCTACAGGGCAAAACGCTTTTGAGCAAGCGAAACAATTTACTGCAGCAACCGAAGTGACCTCTTTAGCTGTTACTAAATTAGACGGAACGGCAAAAGGTGGAGTAGTAATTGGAATAAGTGACCAATTTCAAATCCCTGTTAAATATATTGGAGTAGGTGAAGGTATCGAAGATTTACAAGTCTTTAATAAGTATGAATTTGTGGATTCTTTTTTTAAGTAATTAAATTCCTTCATTGACAGGGGTTTGATTAAACATAATATTGGAATTATCTTCTGTATTAAATAAATATTTTAATCAGAAACAGTAACTGTCCTTAGAACATATTCACTATGAACGTCATTACCACAATTTGACCGAAGATATACATCGTAAATACCCGATGATAAATTATTTATTTCTTTGTAGATAAACTGGCCATTGCTCCCCCCAAATATAGTCCCAGTCCCAATTTCAAATCCAGTTTCGCCATATTCTATTTCAGTCGTTGCATTGTCATTAAGGTTACTGTATTCAATAGAAATAGTGTTTGGCATATCGCTAGTGACAAATTCGACATCTACTATATCACAAGTAATATCAGTAGTAAAAAAAATAGGGCCAATATAAATACTAGAAGTGCCATCTGTACAAACACTTCTGACATATATACGATATGTTGTGTCTTGTAAAAGGTTGTAATTATTAGGATTAAAATCATATCCAACTAATGTAGCATTGTTATTTGGTATGGTTATGATAGTAGCTTGATTAAACGGAACATCTACTTCTACAACTGCTAACTCATAATTTAGCACATCGTCAGAGTTCCCTATGATAGACCATTGAAGTTCGTGTGTTCCATCTACAGAAGTATTAAGTATCTGTAAATCCATTGGTATTGAGCAGCCATCATTTTGTGTTGTAAAAGTATAAGGGCCTTCAAAATTTGGTAAAGAATTGGAGTCAAGACAAATGCCTCTGACATAAAAATCAAATTCAGTTCCAGAAGGAAGATTATCTAAATCATAACTTGTGTCAGTCGTAGATACTAAAGTTCCTTGTCCTAAATTAAATCCTGAAATTCCATATTCAATATCAAACGATTCATGATATACAAATTGTTGATTAGCATCCCAAGATAGCGTTGCGCTATTTTGGGTAATATTATCAGCAAATAAATTACTTATGTCTCCATCATTACATCCTGATCTTAGACAGCGAAAAAAAACAGGTTCTGACCATTCACTATAATTGTTATCATCGCAATTTGTTCTTACATTAACAACAAGCTCTGTATTCATTATTATTCTATCGAGAGTAATATTGGTATCTGTTGTGTATATCTGAAAAAAAATAGTCTCATCATCTATATCTTCTTCAGCAAATCTCATATCTATTTCATATGTGGCATTATCATAAATTGAAGACCAATTTAAAGTAATCACACAACCAGAAGTATTGCCTGCCATAATATTTGATACAGATAAATTGGTTGGTACCGAGCAAAGATCTAGGATTGTGAAACTAAAAGGACCTCCCCAACTACTGTAAGTATTATTAAAATTAGTCCTAAGATAATAGTCATAAGTTGTGCTACTCTCTAAATTTGTTAACGTTATTTGATTACTGTCTGTGGTAAGGAGATTACCTGATCCTTGATTGAATCCAGATTCTTTATATTCTATTTCATATGTGCTATTCTCCTGCCCAGAATCCCAGTTTATTATAACTGAATTGCTTGTAATAGATGTATTAGATATATTAGTTGGTGGATTGATATTTGTGTTATTGTCATCATCGGTACAACCAGAACTCAGACAAGCTAAGAATAGAATTAAAAAAAACTTTTTCATATTGGTTAAAAATATATAAATTAAAGCTAAAGGAAATATTTTATCTGACCAAAAAAAGTAGATTAAATGTATTTTGAGTTATTTTAAAGAGTTCAAAGCTATTTTCATTTCGTATTTTTATAAAAAATACTAACCATGCGTAATTTCTTTTTTCTAATAGCTTTCATTTTTATATGTTCATGTAAAAACTCTAAATTATCAGAGACTAAAACACCAGATGTAGATTCTGAAACTAATGAAGCATCTTCAGACTTAAGTGCAATTTCTACCAAAGATTTCCGAGAATTTAAAGTCTTAGATTCTAAAAACTTAACTAAGGCAGAAATCTGGGAAGCTATAAACCCGCAATTAGCTGATTTTACAGAAGCAGATTACAGTCGCCTAAAACCTTTTGTTTTAGAACAGGATATTACTACACTTCAAAATAATAGAAGAGGTAGCAAATTTACCTATGTAGAATTAACTAAGTTCTATTTATATCGTATACGAAAGTTTGATAGAGAAAATGAATTATCATTAAACTCAGTAATTGCTATCAATCCTAATGTTATTGAGCAAGCAAAAATTAAGGATAGAGATTTTATAAATAAGAAATGGAAGCATCCTATATTCGGAATGCCAATCCTTTTAAAGGATAATGTAAACGCATTAGATATGGCGACTACAGCCGGAGCAGTCGCTTTAAAAGATAATTTTACCGAAGATGCGTTTATAGTTGATAAATTAAAATCTAATGGTGCTTTGATTTTAGGAAAAGCCAACCTTAGTGAATGGGCCTATTTCTTTTGTGGCGATTGTCCTAGTGGTTATTCTGCTATTGGTGGACAAACCCTAAATCCTTATGGAAGACGAATTATTGATACTGGTGGTTCGAGCTCTGGAAGCGGTGTTTCTGTAGCAGCTAATTTCTGCGTTGCTGCAATCGGAAGTGAGACAGCAGGTTCTATTTTATCACCTGCTAGTCAGAATTCTACTGTAGGTTTAAAACCAACTATAGGATTAGTAAGTCGAAGTGGCATAGTACCTATTTCGTCTACCTTAGATACTGCTGGCCCAATTACAAAAACAGTTACTGACAATGCTATTCTGCTCGATGCTATTTATGGTTATGACAAATCGGATTCAAAATCTATGACTATAGAAAACTCTGAAACTTATTATGGTATGTCTTCGACTAACGCTTTAGCAGGAAAACGTTTTGGAGCACCAAAGCGATTACTTACAGATACGTTATATTCTAACGCATTAAAAGTATTAAAAGAACAAGGAGCTGAGATTGTAGAAATCGATGAAGAACAGGTTGGTCTCCCAAATTTCTTACGTCTTTTAAATCTAGATATGAAAAAAGATTTACCAACTTACATAGAAGGTTATGCTAACAAAAATATTGATTTGAGAACAGTTTCTGATGTGATGGATTTTAATTTAAAAGACTCTTTAAAAACTATGCCTTATGGCCAGAGTTTATTTAAAGGTATTGCAAATGATAGAGGAGATGCTCGTTATTTAGAGCGTATAAAAGATACTTTAAGTACCAATGGAAAGCAATACTTTGATAATCCTATGAAAACTCATAATCTCGATGGTTTCTTATCCATTAATAATTACCATGCCGCTTTTGCGGCAGTGGCTGAGTATCCTGCATTAACGGTTCCGATGGGTTACGCAGGAAATGGTGCACCAAAAGGTTTAACTTTTATAGCTAAGCCACTTCAGGAAAAACAATTGTTAGAATGGGCTTATGTTTACGAACAGGCTTCTAAAATGCGTATAGCACCAAAAAATTATAATTAAGAACTTCACCAATCTAAATTTATAACATAGTATATCGTAAATCATTGTCTATCTTTGCAAACTGAAAACGAATAGTCGTTACTAATAAATGAGATTCCCACTTTTGTGGGAAATGAATATGCGTACAAAAACTCTTAAAAAAAACAGAATCAACGTTATAACCCTTGGCTGTAGTAAAAATGTTTACGATAGCGAAGTGCTCATGGGGCAACTTAAAGCGAGTGGTAAAGATGTTGTGCACGAGCAAGAAGGAAACGTTGTGGTGATTAATACTTGTGGTTTTATTAATAATGCCAAAGAGGAAAGCGTGAACACTATTTTGGAGTACATGCAAAAGAAAGAAGATGGTGAAGTCGATAAAGTGTTTGTAACAGGTTGTTTGAGTGAACGCTACAAACCAGACTTACAAAAGGAAATCCCGAATGTAGATCAGTATTTTGGAACTACAGAGTTACCTGGTTTATTAAAAGCTTTAGGCGCAGATTATAAGCATGAGTTAATTGGTGAGCGTTTAACGACGACTCCAAAAAACTATGCGTATTTAAAGATTGCTGAAGGCTGTGACAGACCTTGTAGTTTTTGTGCTATTCCTTTAATGCGAGGTAAGCATAAAAGTACTCCAATAGAAGACATAGTAATTGAAGCTGAAAAATTAGCGGCTAATGGTGTAAAGGAATTAATCCTTATTGCACAAGATTTAACCTATTATGGTTTAGATCTTTATAAAAAGAGAAATCTTGCAGAGTTATTAGAACATTTGGTTAAAGTTGAAGGCATCGAATGGATTCGTTTGCATTATGCATTTCCAACTGGTTTTCCTATGGATGTTTTAGATGTGATGAATCGCGAACCTAAAGTTTGTAATTACTTAGATATTCCGTTGCAGCATATTTCAGATTCTATATTAAAGAGTATGCGCCGTGGAACAACCAAAGAAAAGACCACAAAATTACTTAAAGAATTCAGAGCCAAAGTAACTGAAATGACTATCAGAACGACATTGATTGTTGGGTATCCAGGTGAAACACAAGAAGATTTTGAAACCCTTAGAGATTGGGTAAAAGAAATGCGTTTTGAGCGTTTAGGATGTTTTACGTATTCTCACGAAGAAAATACACATGCCTACAATTTAGAAGACGATGTACCAGAAGAGGTGAAGATGCAACGTGCGAATGAGATTATGGAAATTCAATCTCAGATTTCTTGGGAATTAAACCAAGCTAAAATAGGGCAGGAGTTTAAAGTCGTTATAGACCGAAAAGAAGGGAGTTATTTTGTAGGTCGTACAGAATATGATTCGCCAGACGTAGATAACGAAGTACGTATTGACGCTTCAGAAACCTATTTAAAAACAGGTGAGTTTGCTATGATAAAAGTAATTGAGGCTGAGGATTTTGATCTTTATGGTGAGGTTGTGGTATAATAAAATTATAGAGATTCCTTCAAGATAGTAGATAAATTAAGTTAGTAATAATAGATAAATGGTATCTATTTAACTAAAACAGTGCTCTTACTCTATTGTATACATTATGCCATTTAAGTTGAATTTTCTTCCCTATTGAAGAATTGTCCATTGTATAGTTATATCCTAAACTTACTAAAGCATTATAAACCAAATTATGATTTGATCTATTTAATTTACTGAATCCGGTATTTCCCAAAAATATATACCCAAGTTCTGTTTTAGAATCAAACCACATCATTGTTTGAATACAATTGTCTCCGCCACTCATTCCCGTGAGTTGATAAGTAATTCCATAGTTGTTTCTATCTATCATAAAGAATATTCCATTGCTGTCGTCTTCAAGATTGGTAATTGAGCTATTTAATTGTGGCGAAAGTAGTTTGTTAAAAGAATCTGGCTTCAAAAGATTATTATTTCTTGATATTATTGCTTGACAGTATTTAGTTAAATCTTTTATATTAGTAATCATATCTCTACTTGGGTATAATATTACACCACTTGTTTGCACATTAGTAATTGAATCTCCACTAGGTTCATAGTAATTGGTGTGTATTAAAGAATCACTTTCAGATTCTGTCCAGTATGTATTGTTTAGTTTAAGAGGATTGAAAATGTTAGTTTGTGTAAAATCGGAAAAAGAAGTTCCTGATACAATTTCAATAATATAAGCTGCTAAACTTGCACCAATATTCGAATAATTCCAATCCGTACCTGGCTTAAATTTGGTAAACTTAACAGTCCCATATTTATTGTGTTTGAAATAATCACTCATAAATGAGTTCAAGGTTTTCTTCTTTTCGGTTTCTTCTATATAAAGTGATTCTACAACTAATTCATTATAATCTAATGAAGATGTGTGTGTGGCTAACTGTTTAATTGTAATTTCATCCTGAGGGAAATTTGGATTGTAAATTTTAAAAGGAAGATGCTTATTTATGGGGTCATCAATAGTTAATAATTTTAATTCTTCAGCTTTCATTAATGCAATACCTATTGTAGTTTTAGATATAGAAGCAATATACTGTTGCGTATTTGTAGTGTAAGGTTTTTTATCTTGTTTATTAGCATAGCCAAATCCTTTTGAATAAATAATACTATCTGCATTAAATACAGAAACGGCAAATCCACCCATTTTAGTTGAATTATAATAACTGTTTAATTTTTCTTCTATATTAGTTAGGTCTGCATTTATATCATCTTTAGTTTGATATAGAAGAAAAGATATAAATCCAATTATTAATAGAGTTAGGACTAATACTATTTTCTTTAGTAATTTTTTGCCTTTCATTTTTTGATTGATTGAATGAGTCTATAATTAAGACGACGAACTCAAAGTTTGGTTACAAACTTATTTTTTTAAAGACCATGTCTACTATACCATCAGTCTTTATTGTAAATTCTTTGATATTACCTGTTTTTCCTCGAACAAATTCTAATGCATTAAAGAACATCGAAGTACTAGTAAACACATCTTTTTTTATGGGTCTAAACATAATGTCTTCATGATTTAGATGACTTGCAACTAATTGACCATCTTCTAAATGAAAAGAGAAAAGTAATGAATACTCATTATTGTAATAGGTTCCGACATATGATTGCAAAGCTTGTTCTGATGGATTTACAGGTTCGTAGCGTTCCATAATGTCTGGTCTACTTTCATTATATGTAAAGAAAAGTGTCATGTCATCACCTTCTTTTTTAAATTTAAAAAGCCTTTGATCTTCCATTTCTGCATATTGTTGAAATGTATTATCAGACAATGGAACTAAAGTTTGATATCTGTTTCTAGGACTAAATAACCATTTTGTGCGTAATGTATCATTTTCTACAAATAATTCAGAAGCATAACCTTCTTTAAACCAATAATGACCTTCAAAAGCTTTTAGTTTTTGAGTACTTAATTTTTTTATTTTTTTAGCTTCAAAATCAATTTCGACTGGTAAAGGATAAAGATCTTTAACAAAAACATCTACAGCATTATGAGCTAAACCTCCATTGTATTGGTTGCTATTTCCCAAAGCGAAAGAAATGATGTTTTGATCAATATATCGAAATACATTAGTACCATAACCACCTTGTAAGCCATAGTTCCAAAATATAGGAAGCCCTCTTTCAGGATGTGTAAATTCGCGTCCGATTGCCATTTCTCCCCAATAATAAACGAATTTTTTACCGTTAGAAAGTTGAACTGGTGTATCTAGCTTTTGGATTAATTGAGCAAGGTTACCATTAGGATTCATATAATTTAAATACCATATCGAAAGATCTTCTGCTGAAGTATATGCGTTAATAGCACCAACAACACTGCTACGAACTTCAAGTTTCTTATAATTTTCATCGTCTTCTTTCTGATAAGGCTGAGCAACATTAGTAAGTATAGCGCTACTATCATCTCTAATTACAGAATTTTCCATTCCAAGAGGTTCAAAAATGTTAGATTTAACAAACTCTGCAAAAGATTGACCTGAACTTTTTGAAACTATTTCTGCCATTAATACAGATTCCGTAACAGATTCATGAAACGAAAAATCAGTTCCAGGTTTAAATGAAAGTGCCTTTTGAGATGCGATTAATTTAAGAGCTTTAGCTTGGGTTGATATATTCATAGTCCCATTAATAATATTACTCACTCGATTTATATCATGCAAACCACTAGAATGATTAAGTAAATGCTCAATAGTTATCGTGTATTCATATACAGGTAATTCGGGTATGTATTTACGAATATCATCGTTTAGAGAGATTTTTCCTTGCTCTTCTAGAATAAGAATAGCTAAAGAGGTAAACTGCTTGGACATTTCACCCAATTGAAATTTTGTTTGAGGTGTTATTAGTTCATTGTTTTCAATATTAGCACTACCGAAACCTTTTAGGTAAATAACTTTTCCGTCTTTAATTATTCCCGCAGTTCCTCCCGGTTTTGTATTGTCGTTCCACTGGGAAAAGATGCTATCAAATACCTGCTCGTTTTGAGATGTTAATGTTAGTGTAAAGCAAATTATAAATAAATAGATTATAGACTTAAGCATTATTCTATATAGTTTTTAAAGTTGAATAATTTTAATTTATTCTCTAGTTGAGTGAGTTATTTTGATTTAACACTATTCCATATATCTAAATACATTTTCCAGTTATCATCTATTTTTTTCCAGACAATAACATATTTTCCTTGCCAAGACGATATGCGTCCATCTTTGTGTTTCGTTTTTCCTTCATAATAACCATAGTCGTAAGCTGTATCTTCAACAATGGTTATTTCAGTTTGCGTGATTTTGTGATACGATGTACTAATACCTTCTGGTAAAGTCCAATATTTGATAATATCTTCACCTTTTAGAATCTTTGTATTATTAGGGAAGATTTTGGCATCTTTAGTATAAGAAGCGGCAATTTTATCGTAATCTGAAGCCATGACGTATTCAGAAAAGGCTTCCGTGTTTTTCAATATGGTCTGAATATCTTCTTTGTTACCCTTTAAGGTTTGACTTTGTAATTGACCATAGGTCGCTAGAGCTAAGACTATTATAATTAAATATTTCATTTTTTAGTTTTTATTACTGGTTACTATATCATGTATCTCATCTGCCATATCTATAACATTAAAAAACTTTTGATTTTTTAAAATCACGATATACAAATCATCCTCTGGGTAGTATCTAATGACAGCTTCGTAGTTTCCACTTTCTCCATGATGATGATGAACTTCTAACATGTTGTCATCCCATTCTAGAACTCCCAAGGGGGATTGTGAGCCTTCTCTCTCAGAAAGGAACTTTAAAGACTCTTTTGATATTAATTGATAACTATGTAAATGATAGAGCCACTGATAAAGGTCCTTCGTAGTAAAACTCATCAGAAACTTTGACTCGTGAATAATAAAAGGATAGGGATTATAGTTCTCATCAAATGCTACGGCCGGTAATTTTTCATCTTCGTACGGTGTTCGCTTGGCAAAATAGCTATCGATCATTTTTGCCGATTTAAAGATATATTGATGAACATAATCTTCGAAGGATAGCATACTAACCTTTTCAACGATAAGCGTTAACAACAATGGGTTATAGTTTGAATATAGATAATCCGAACCTGGTTCAAAGGAGAGTTCTTCTACCCTTTTTAAATCATTTAGAATTAATTCTTCTGTAACAGGTTTATTACTCTCAGTATAATTTTCCCAAGGTACCTTTGGCAATCCACTAGTGTACTGGAATAGTTGTTGTATGCTTATTAAAGAAGCCCAAGCAGGCAAATCATTCAAGTAATCACCTACCATATTATCAAGATTTAGACTCCCTTTTTCAAAAAGCTGCATCACAGCCACTCCTGGAAATTCCTTGTAGATTGAACCGATATTGAAACGGTGTGCAGCCGTTAATTTTTCTTTTGTTTGGGGGTGTGCAATACCAAAAGAGTTTTCATATAAAACCTCATTGTTTTTTACAACGAGTACATTACCATTGAGTTTTCCATTAATATATTGCTCTTCTAAATACTCATCAATACTGTTGTATTGGCAGCTTATATTTGAAAAAACTGTACAAAGCATTAACATGAAAATGATTAATGATTGATTTTTCATTATAATTATTATTCAGGGTAGTTTTTAAAGGTGAATGATTTGTGAATAATCTTCCATTGCTTATTCGTTTTAAGTAACATTAGATAGTCTGTGTAAATACGTTTCCTTGTAGGCATTAATATTTCAATTTTAGCCATAGCAGCATCACCTTCATAGTCTATGGATAAGACTTTCCCTATACGATTACTTTTCTGACCGGCTTTTACATTAGCGACATATTGTTTGCCAGACCAAACTTGTAGGGAATCTTCTCGTACAAAGTAGAGATTAAAATCTTCATGAAAAGCACGTTTTAAGCGATCAGGCTCACCATTGGCAGTGCCTTCTATGTAGTCGTAAAGTACACTATTGATTTGTTCGATTTCTGATTGAGAATCCGTAAAAAGTAATCCTGTTAGTAGTATAGTTAATATTATTTTGTACTTCATTTTATTTAGTTTTTAGAGTGCTTCAATTATATTTTTATGATTTTACTTCATTTGGTTTTTACCAAATTTTCATTAGCGGGTTTTTGCTTTTCAAACCATATGTTATTAATTCCATTAGTAGCGAGTTCAAATCCTTTTATAGTTCCGTCTGTATCTCTATCAAATTTTAAAGACGAAAAATGTCTAGTATCTCCAGAAAACAGGTCAGTTATTTTTGGATCTAATTTTACAGACTCCAACCTTGGGTGATTAAGTATGAGGTTACCTTTATCAACAGATAAAGCATAGGAAGTATTTAAGTCAGAGGCATAGTAATTTCCAGTATATGCATCTAGATCCTTACTCCAGCTAGCATTCTTATTATATGCAATCATACTGAAGGTATCATCTCCGACTTTTACTGACATTGTTTTGGGAACAGTCTTAGAATCGAAACTTACCATTACCTCTCCTCTTGTAATCATTTTGAAGGATGTATTGGCAAGAGGTATAAGTGGACTTTCATTTCCTGGACCTCTAAAGTATCTTAGAGTATCGTTTACAAAATGAATTTTTCTTGAAGTATGGTTATCTATATCCCAATAATCACCTACAAATGCTGTAAGTTGCTTTTTTGATAATTTTTTAGAAGCAATTTTTGTGGATTCCTGAGATGTTGGAGCTTCCAAGTAATCCTCAATATAGAGTTCACTAACTCCTGTAGCAGCAGCTCCGTTATAAGCTCCATCATTTCCCATAACAACAACTGCTAGATTATACTCTGGATAGCGAATTAATTTACTAGCATATCCGCCTGCCACTTCTACGTGGTATAACTTTTTTGCACCTCTATAATTCCAAAAGCGATGTCCTCCTGTATATAGCGCTAAATTGACCTGTTCTACTTTTTTATTATTAACAACCGACAAACCATCAAATTTTTCTACCATTAGTCTAGTCCCTATTTTTGGGTCTTCGAGTTCTTTTGCCCAATAACACATATCTACTATTGTAGTATATACATCTGATAAGATCGTATGTTTATAGTTCGTCGTCGCATTAACATAGTTGTCATTTTGCGCAAAATAGCCTTGAGCTTTGTTTTTAATTACTGTTCCTTGGATATCAAATACTGTATTTGTCATTCCAAGAGGTTCAAAAATCTCTTTAGTCACAAAGTCGCTATATGACATTTTACTAATATTAGAGATAAGGTCTTCTAGAATTATAAAACCAGTGTCTGTAAACCGTTGCTCAATATTTTTATTAGGTAGCGATTTCGCTTGATTTAAAATCATTGCATATGCCTGTTTCTTAGTGAAAACATCTTCTGTTCTCCAGCCAGCAAGAGCCTTAGAAACTTCATCATTGTTTAATCCGCTTGTATGGTGAATCAACTGTTGGATGCTAATGGTTTGAGTAAAAGCTTTCAATTTGGGTATATGCTTTCTAATATCATCTTGAAGCGAAAGTTGTCCTCGATGTTCTAACAGCAAAAGTGCATAAACAGTGAATTCCTTGGCTAGATCTCCAATATGGAATTTGGTTTCAGCGTTTATTGGAATCTGATGTTCTAAATTTGCTAGACCATAACCTTTAGCGTGTACGATTTTGCCATCATTAAGAATACCTACAGCTATTCCAGGTTTATCTTTTGTGTCCCATTGGGAAAAAATAGCATCAATCTGAGCCGTTGTTATTTGTCTTTTTTGGATTTCTTGCGAAAAAGAAATCATGGTTAAAAAAAATAAAAGTGTTGTGAATAAATATTTCATGGCTCTATAGTTCATAATTGCTTTAGTGTCTGAATGATCTTCTTAGCAACAGAAGCTGCTGCAGTAGGATCTTGACCTGTAATAAGTCTTTCTTCTACCTTAAAATAGTTATCCCAACCTTCTTTAGAGTAGGTAAATTTCCCACCTCGTTCCTTAATTGTTTCTTCTATAGAAAAAGGGAATGTTTTGTAATAGTCAGCTTCTTTATTTTCAAATTGATCAGGAAATCCATTGACCTGCTTTCCTGCATAGAGGTAATTTCCGTCTTTAGTTTTTAAATTTACTATACCAGCAGTGCCGTGACATACTGCAGAGACGACACCATTATTATTATAAATAGACATTGTAATATTTTGAATACTTTCATTTTCTGGAACTCCGAACATGGCTGCTCCACCACCAACATAATAAACAGCTTTATAATCGGTAGAACTAATATTTTCTGGCTTTAAGGTGTTTTTAAGTTTTCCCATTAAGGTAGCATCATAAATATATTTTTTCTGAATACTATCTGAGGTGGATAAATATCCAATTGGTATAGCGCCACCTTTTGGGCTAACAAAATCTACTTGATAACCTTGGTTTATTAATACATCGTAAGCAAAAACAATTTCACCAAAATGGTTAGCAGCATTCATATCTGTTTGACCATAATAATGTTGGTTAGAAACTATAAATAGAATGTTGTCTTTAGAATTAACCTTGTCAATATGTGATGAATCTGAGCATCCGGAGTATACTAGTGTTAAAAATAAAATAAGAAGTAGTCGCATTGTTGTTTTTTAGTTTTCAACAATGTCTAATATTTGTAAGTTAAAGTGTTTTTGAGTTATAAATTCGAAGTTCGGATTTATAAAATAGAACTCTATTTTTGTTTTCTGAAATTTGCTGGAGTCGTGCCTACTAACTTTTTAAACGTAGTAAAAAAGGTAGACTTAGAGTTGAAGCCGCATTCGTAGCCAATTGCTTCTAAAGTTAAATTGTTATTATTTTGAAGCATTAATTTTGCTGCGTCAATACGATATTCATTTATAAATAAGGCAAAATTCTTACCTAGATTGTCATTCAGTAATTGTGAAAATTGATGTGTAGACAAACCAACTTTTTTAGCAATTTCAGAAGATTTTAGATTAGCATTTTTGTATACTGAATCGTCTTGCATCACTGTGTTTAATTTCATAATTAATTGAGACGCTTCATTAGTAGCTATTTTCTTATCAGCATATTTATTTAAAGAATTAAAGAGAACAGACTTACTTTTCTTATTGTAAAAGACGAATAACAATAGAAGATATAATAAGAACGAGAATGTAAGTGCTCCAGATATATAGTTTACAAAACTTGTAAAGTAATAAGATGAGACGAGCAATATATTACCAATTAAAATGCTCAACAACCAAATATCTAAACTCGATGGTTTACTCTGTTTGTTAAGTAGATTTTTGATGCGATCCCTTATAAGATATAATGACGCTAAAATATAAATAAACCACTGTATATATATGCTGTTTATGATGTGAGGTCTCCATAAATCTATATTGGTTTTAAAAGGATATAAAAATCCTGTTATTAGTGCAATAGGAATTAAGAGCGCTAAATGATACTTCCAGGTTTTAAATTTCTTATTAGAAGTATTTGTAATTGATTTTACATAGAAATATAAAAATGGACCTACAAAAAAACATGCAGTTAGCCCAAACTGTAAAAAATGAATCGATAACTCAGGGTTAAAATGAAAGAATACAGATTTACCAACACGTATACTTAGCATCCCTAAAAAAAATCCTAAAAAAATATTAGATATGTGTTTAGGTTTTGCAAAAAAAATGAAATAAAAACTTAATACAATACCATTAAAAGCACCTAAAGCGCTAAAAAAGAATAAAAGTTCTCTACTGACTTCCAAATAAGACTATTGATTGATTAATAATCAAATCTATAAAAAAATAGTCTTTCAAATAAAATATATAGAAATATTTAAGATGCTTTTTGTGACTTATACATGGAATTGAGTGTCTTATTAATAAACCGCTATGATATTATGAGTCCTGTAAAACGAAACCAAATAAGAATATTATTACTAACATTTTATTTGATTGTGAGTTGTTTTATCTACAAGCTTTTGTTTTAACCAATGGCATCCATTTCTTGGTCCAAAGGTAAACACTAATTCTTGCTCCATTTTTTCTCCGTCAGCATTTTCGGCTGGCACCCATTTTCTAGGAATATTTTTAATGGTTTCCATTAAATTTTCATCGATAGAAACGTAATTCGTTGTCATTTAGACTCCATAAAATTTGTCAATACTTTATTAAACTCATTTCGCTTCCTGCAAACAGAATCATACTGCCTAAAATGGCAACTTTAATTGATTTAGAAGTCATGATTTGTTAGTTTAGAATATGTATGAAAATAAGTTACTGAAATTATAAATGAAGATTCTAAATTATTTTATAATCTCTATTTTTCTGATATATACGTTGTGCAAGGGCCAATCACCATCATCGGTTTTAACGCTATTGATTTTATCTACGATATCCATTCCGCTAATGACTTCTCCAAAAACGGTATAATCTTTATCGAGATAGTCAGCACCACCTGGTCGTTGAATGATAAAAAACTGAAAAGGTGACGCTAGCTTATAAGCATTTTCAATTTCGCTACTTGGCATTGAAACCGCTCCTCGTTTGTGTGTATAACCACGTTTTGTATCAGGTGGTAGTAAGTATTTCCCTATTTTACGACGACGTTTAGCTAAGTTGTAATCATCGCTACTTCCTCCTTGAATCACAAAGTTTTTAACCACTCTATAGAACTGTGTACCATCAAAATACTTACGTTTGGTGAGATATATAAAGTTAGCGCGATGAAATTTGGTTTTATCGTAAAGATGAATGTCTATAGTCCCAAAGTCTGTTGTGATTCTGACCTTATTTTCTTTATGCTCTTTTTCGTATTCTAAAAAGAATTCCATGGCATTTTTGTCTGTAAGCTTTGGATATTCTGAAGCTTTTGGTTTAGGTATTGCCATTGTCTTTTCTGCAACCGAATCTTTTTTATCAGACTTTTCAGTTTGTTTTGAAGTTTGCTTATCTTCACAACTTATGAACAATAGTATAATACACAGACTTAATAGGAATCTCATAAATGCTTTTTAATTCGTTTTTAGAATCTGTAGTAAAAATAAAACATCTCAGTCTTTCGGGCGAAATATCGCATGCAAAAATGTCTCCTCCATATCGATTAGAGTTAGCAGAAAAAATGAAGGAAAAAGTCAAAACTGCTAAAAAAGCTGGAGTAATGGCGCTATTTTATCCTAATAATAAGGGTGAAACCTATTTGGTGTTGATTCTCCGCAAAACCTACAAAGGAGTTCATTCTGCACAAATTGGGTTTCCTGGTGGTAGATACGAAGACGAAGATAAGGACCTAATGATAACTGCGATGCGCGAAACCAGAGAAGAGGTAGGAGTGCCAGAAGCCATGATGAATGTTATTAAAACAATGTCTCCATTATACATTCCTCCAAGTAATTTTATAGTACACCCTTACATAGCCATTTCTGAATCTACTCCTAATTTTATAAAACAAGATCAAGAGGTCGAGGCTATTATAGAGGTAAGCTTGTTAAATTTTTTAGATGAAACTAATTCTATAAATGCCAAAGTGCCAACATCTTTTGATGTAGAAGTAGATGTCCCGGCATTTAAACTCAATGGACATATTGTTTGGGGAGCGACGGCTATGATGCTTGGCGAAATAAAAGACTTGTTAAAACAGGTTTTATAACTTATCATTGTCATTACCTTTGTAATTGACTAAATTTTGAAAATTAACTATGGGATTATTCAAAAAAAATCCTTTTGGACATATACTTTGGGTCAAAAAATGGCTTATTAGAATCCTCGGATTATTAACGCATAGACGTTTTAGAGGTTTTAATGATTTACAGATCGAAGGTTCTGAAATTATCAAGAATCTTCCAGATACAAATGTGTTGTTTATTTCTAACCACCAGACTTATTTTGCAGATGTTATTGCTATGTTTCATGTATTTAATGCAAGTTTAAGTGGACGTTTAGATAATATTAAGAACGTCGGGTATTTGTGGAATCCTAAGTTAAATATGTATTATGTGGCCGCTAAAGAGACGATGAAGTCTGGTTTAATACCAAAGATATTTGCTTACACAGGTTCCATAAGTATAGAGCGCACATGGAGATCACAAGGTAAAGATGTAAATCGTCAAGTTAAGATGAGCGATATTACTGCGATTAAAAAAGCTTTAGATGATGGTTGGGTTGTTACATTTCCACAAGGAACGACAACTCCTTTCAAACCTATTAGGAAAGGTACTGCACATATTATTAAAACTTACCAGCCACTCGTAGTTCCAATAGTCATCGACGGTTTTAGACGCTCTTTTGATAAAAAAGGACTACGGATTAAAAAGAAAAATATATATCAATCTTTTGAAGTAAAAGAGCCTTTACAAATTGATTATGAAAATGAATCTATTGCTGATATTGTAGAAAAGATAGAATATGCTATTGAGCAACATCCTTCGTTCTTAAAAGTTATTCCTCAAGCAGAAATAGAAGAAAAAGAGCGCTTGAATAAGGAACTTAGGGATTGGTGATTTCTATACTTCTAATTTTTTTAATTCTTTATAATTTCTATTTAAGCGTTTAAGAAGGATACCATATAACAAATAGTAAATCCCATAAACCATACCTATAATTAGTACGGTAAACAGTAGAATTGCTAATATTAATATTGCATATTCTTTAAAGTGTGCAGTTTCATTAAACTTTTCAAAACCACCAGATGCTTGGGTGAAACCAATAAAAACTGCAACAGCAGAAAAGATTCCAGAAAAAATAAGATTAAATAAAACATAGTGCTTCACTGTTTTTCTAGTTTTTATAATACTCTTAATTAATTTTCTAACATTATCTGTTGAGGTTATAGCTTTATAATTTTTATAGAACATGAATATGAAATATAGAATAACAGGAATTGTTAAATATCCTATTATTTCAAGCCATTGAGGGTAAACAATTTGGTTATCAATTCGAGGGTTTATTAAGATTAATAATAAACCAATACCTAGCTCAATCATACTGATATAAAAAATCCATTTTACAATACTGGATGATTTAGCATGTGTCATTTTATATATCTCATCATAGGATAGGGTAGGATAATTTTCATCAATCTTATTCCAATCCTTCTTTAATAATTCTAATTCATCCATACTATTACGGATTTAATATTGTTTTTAATTTCTTTTTTACACGATTCATTTTCACTCGTGCATTGACTTCACTTATACCTAAAGTTGCGCTTATTTCTCTATAGTCTTTGTCTTCTAAATACAAGAACACCAAAGCTTTTTCAATATCATTTAACTGGTGTACTGCTTTATAAAGTAACTTTAGTTGTTGTTCTTCGGTATCATCATATTCCTCTGCTTTAATTTTAAATTCAACTGCATCAAACTCTTGCGTATTGATTCTACGTTTCGATTTTCTATAAAGCGTAATAGCAGTATTTAATCCTACACGATACATCCATGTACTAAATTTTGAGTCTCCTCTAAATTTAGGGAATGCGCGCCACAGTTGGATTGTTATTTCCTGAAACAAGTCGTTATGCGCATCTGCATTGTTGGTATATAAACGGCATACCTTATGTACAATGTTTTGATGCTTTTGCAACTGCTCCACAAAACTATGTTCTAGTTCTTTATTCAATTGATGAAATTGGTTAGTTATTCAATTAGTAGTAATACGCTAGAGTTTGTTACAGTAAATTTTAATTATTTCCATAAATTGATAATTTAAGAATACTGATTTCCATAGTATAGTCAAATATATTCAATTCATCATTTAAATATTACAATTCAGTAATATAGAATTCGTTCTTGATTAAAAAAACTTCAAGTTTGTACTATCAATCAAAAACGAACTTTTATAATCAATCAAAAAATGAAGTATTTAATAACAACTATAATCCTTTTTTTATTCACTTTCGGAAATGCTCAAACCACCATTTCAGGAAAAGTTGTAGACAATAAAAATCAGCCTATAATTGGAGCAAATGTATACTTAGAAGGAACTTATGACGGAGCTACTACTATAGAAGATGGTAAGTTTTCATTTACAACTGAAGAAAAGGGTACTCAAAATTTAATCATCTCATTTCTATCTTTTGAAACGAAAACAATTGTTGATGATGTCTCAAAATTATCAAACCTTCAAATTAAATTAAGAGAAGATGTTGAGACTTTAGATGCTGTAGTTTTAAGCGCAGGTACATTTGAGGCTAGTGATAACAGCAAAGTTTCTGTTCTAAAACCGCTAGATGTTGTAACGACAGCAAGTGCTTTAGGCGATTTTGTAGGTGCGTTACAAACCTTGCCAGGAACATCTAATGTTGCTGAAGATGGAAGATTATTTGTTAGAGGTGGAGGTGCAGACGAAACTCAAATATTCATTGATGGTATAAGAGTTTTTACACCGTATTCACCAACAACAAACAATATTCCTACTCGTGGACGTTATTCGCCTTTTTTGTTTGATGGAATTACATTTTCAACTGGAGGTTATTCTTCAGAATTTGGACAAGCATTATCTAGCGTATTACTTTTAAATACTATTGATGAGCCAGACCAAGAAAAAACTGATATCGGAATTATGACTGTTGGTGCTGCTCTGGGAAATACACAAAAATGGGAGAAGTCATCACTGAGCTTTAATGCCACATATATCAATTTAGCTCCATATTTAGCTGTATTTAAAGATAGAAATGATTGGGAAACACCATATCAAGGGGCTCAAGGCGAAACGGTTTTTAGACAACGTCTTAATAATGGAATGTTGAAGTTCTATGCAGCGTTTGATACATCTAAATTCGAATTAACTCAAGAAGATATAAACTTAGAAGAAGGATTAGATTTTAAGCTAAATAATGATAATTTCTATTTAAACACATCCTATAGAGGAAGTCTTGGAAACAGCTGGAGTCTTCAAACCGGATTAAGTTATACCTATGCAGAAACAGATTTGGGTATTCAAACTAGCGATATTAAGGATATTGAAAATTCGATACATGCAAAGTTTAAACTAAGAAAACGTTTCAGCAGTCGATTTAAACTCAGTTTTGGAGCAGAACAGTTTATTACTGATTTTGACGAAAACTTTAAAGATGGCTCGATTGATGCAACTTATGGTTACAAGAATAATATAACAGCAGGTTTTGCAGAAGCCGATCTTATATTCTCTAAAAAATTGGCTTTAAAAGTGGGATTGAGAGCAGATTATAGTTCTATATTTAGTACTACAGATATTGCGCCAAGAGCTGCGATTGCCTATAAAAGTTCAGAAAATGGACAGTTCTCTCTGGCTTACGGTAACTTTTTTCAGAATCCGAATAGTGCAGTTTTAAAATTTGAACAAAATTTAAAAGCGCAAAAAACATCACATTATATATTAAACTATCAATATGTAAACGATGGAAAAATATTTAGAGCAGAGGCGTATAGAAAGGATTATGATAATTTAGTAAAGTTTGACACGCAATTTGAAAACTTTGATACTAATTTTAATTCTTCTGGAAATGGCTATGCTCAAGGGATGGATTTATTCTGGCGAGATAATACAAGTATTAAGAATGTTGATTATTGGGTAAGTTATTCATATTTAGATACAGAACGTAATCATAGAAATTTTGAAACATCAGCACAGCCTAATTTTGCTACAAATCATAATCTTTCTGTTGTAGGCAAGTATTGGATAGAAGATTGGAAAAGCCAAGTAGGTTTAAGTTATGGGTTTTCATCGGGTCGACCATATACCAACCCAAATACTAATGATTTCTTATCAGAACGAACAAAAGCATTTAACAGTCTAAGTGTTAACTGGGCTTATTTGTTGAGTCCGCAGAAGATATTATATTTTTCGGTCAATAATGTTTTAGGTTTTAGGAATATCAATGGTTATCAATATGCAGATACACCAGATTTTAATGGTCAATTTAATAGGAGAGCACTAACACCTGCAGCAGATCAATTCTTTTTTGTTGGTTTCTTTTGGACGATTAGTGATGATGGAACCGATAATCAACTCGACAACTTATAAATGTTAAAATATTGAAAATTAGTCAGACATGACTTTTGTCATAATTTTTGAGAATAATGATGATTAACTTTATACTATAAAATTAAACGTCATGGAACTCAAAAAAAACCCAAAAGCCAATGTAGGTCGAAACAGCAGTTTATATTTTGCTGTTGGCTTAAATGTAATGTTACTCCTTACATATTTAGGATTAGAACATAAGACTTACGAAACAGAAGGTACTAAGATTGATATCTTAATGTTAGATGACCAATTTGATGAAGATATACCAATAACAACCATCAATATTCCGCCACCACCTCCGCCTAAGCAAGTCGTTACTCAAGCGATTACAGTAGTAGAAGATGTTGACGATGTTGAAGAAACCGTAGTTGAGAGTACAGAAATAGGACAAGATGATATTATTGTAGATGTTGTAAGTGTTGAGGAGGTAGAAGTAGCAGAGGTTGAGGAAGATATAGAAGTACCTTTTGCGGTTATTGAAAAAGTGCCTCAATTTCCAGGTTGTAAAGGAAATAATGACGAGTTAAGAGCTTGTTTTCAGAAAAAAATGCAAGAGCATCTTCAAAAAAACTTTAGATATCCAAATGCTGCAGCTGAATTAAACATACAAGGACGAGTATTTGTATTTTTCTTAATAGATAAGAATGGTAAAGTTACTAAAATAAAAACTAGAGGACCAGATCAACTTTTAGAGACAGAAGCAGAACGTATTATTAGCTTATTACCAAAAATGATTCCTGGTAAACAACGTAATAAAAGTGTTGGTGTACCATATAGTATTCCAATAAACTTTAAATTAAGAGACATGTAAAAGCTAATTAAATTATAAATGTTTGGTTTAGAATATCTTGATTGACAACAAAATCCCAGAAATGGGATTTTGTTTTTTTAAATATTTACATAGTAATTTAATCTTCACAATTCTCTTTTTTTATCCATCTTATAACTTCAGGATATAATTTTTTTATTGGTTTTTCAGGATTGTTTTTATACCAGATTAAAACGAAGTCATTAAACTCTTTAAACTTATGAAATCCCCTTCCATTAACCATAACGGATGTATAATCTATATTAGCTTTTTTAAATGTTTCTATATCAAAATTATCATACATGTAAAGTGTGTAAATCGCCCAAGTCATGTATTCATTAAAAGTTGATGATGAGTTACCATACCATTGAGATTCATCACTATTCCAGCATTTTATTGGGTTTAAAATAGAACTTGTCTCGGGAAATTCGCTAGACATTGGGTTGACATAGTTATGATCTATCTCTGTAAAAACAATTCTAGATAAAAGCGCTTCTTTTTCTTTGGTTGAATATGTATCACTTAAGATGGGAGCATTAATAAACATAAATGTTTCATTAAATTCATTATCAGAAAACTCGTGTGTACTATGAGCACCGCCAACTAATGGGGAAAAGTAAACTTTATAAGATTGATATCTATTTGGAAATTTTTCTTCTATCCATTTCCACATTTTTTTTAATGGAACTAATCGATAGTAAGAACTTATAAGTGACTCGTAATAATCTTCATTTTCTTTGTAGAATATTTCAAAGCTAGATTTTTGAGCGAAGTCATTCAATAATGGAATCAATTCTTCTAAATAGTTACTGTCTTCAAAGCCTAATCTATTAAAAGGACTATTATTTACAATCTTATTTTTTTCAAAAGAATACATACAAGCATTCATTTTAATATTATAATAATAGTTATAACTACTATTAAAATTTCCTGTAACGTTCTTGTTTAGAGAATCTAAAAGTGGATGATCTTCAAATTTTTCGAAATGATTAATGACACTCTTATAATAATTAGATGTTAAATTAATCATGTTAGAATCCTCTCTTCCTCTTTTTGTTAATGCAATAGCTATATTAACTAACTCATGTACCTCAGGTGCAAACACCTTATAGCTTCCTGTATTTTCTTCTATATATTTTTTATTGTATGAAACAGGTTTTGATGCACCAACTACAGTCGCGGTAATGGTATCTTTTTTATTTATAATGAAATCTACTAGGATTGACTTGCCCGGAGTAAGGTCAAATCTTATTGTATCATTTTGTGCAGCAAATGCAACTTTATTAGTATTTCCAGTGTAAGGAAAATTCAATTTATCGCTAACAATTGTAAATGGAATTATATGCTCGTTATATAAAATAGATATGTCCTTAGTGTTTGTATTAAAAACAATAGGATTGTTCTCAATTGTTTTTGTTGGATTGTCTTTTTTATTACTATTTCCACAGTTTACTATAAAAAGACATAGGATGATTGTTGTAATTTTTTTTGCCATTATATGTTGGTTTTTTGATTGTATATATAAAGACGTAAAATTTCAGCAGATGGTTGCTTTTCAATTTTTTATTATTTGATATAAGAGTTTAAAAAAGCACGAAGTATTAATTAATGACCAAAGGCAGTACTTAAATGGGACTGACATATTCTATGTTTTGGCTAGTATTATCTATAATTCTAAGAAAGTCAAAATTATTATTAACTGATCAAAAGAAAATGACTTAGTTTTACATTTATAATTTATAAAGCATCAAGTTGAATACATACGATTACATCATTTTAGGAGCTGGAGCTTCAGGATTAATGTTGGCATATAGAATGTCTCAAGATGCTTTTTTCGATGATAAATCTATCTTAATCATAGATCGATTAAAAGATAAAAAGAATGACAGAACTTGGTGTTATTGGGAAGATGGTGAAGGGGAATGGGATCACTTATTAACTAAAAGTTGGTCGCACATTTATTTTGGTAGTGATACATATTCTAAAACAATTCCTATTGCACCATTTAATTACAAAATGATTAGAAGTGAAGCATTTTACGAGTCACTTTGGACTTCAATTAACGCTAAACCTAATTTTAATTTTCAAAATGAGCATGTTTCTTCATTTAAAGAAGTAGAGAATGGCGTTGAGGTTATTGCATTAGAAAGGATTAATGAAAATGAAATTACCACAACTAAAAAAATATTCTATGCTTCTAAGCTATTTACCAGCCTATCTACTTTCGAATCTTGTAATTTTCAGGATAAGTATCCATTAATCCGTCAGCATTTCTTAGGTTGGTTTGTGCGCACTTCAAAAGACACTTTTGATGATTCTAAGGCAACTTTTATGGATTTTAATTTGCCACAAAAAGGAAACACACGCTTTATGTATGTGTTGCCAATCGATAAAAAAACAGCATTGTTTGAATATACTTTATTTTCTAAAGATTTATTAAAGCGGTCAGACTACGAAGAGGCAATCGTCAATTATTTAGAAGAGAAAGGCATTATAGATTATGATATTATAGAAAAGGAAATAGGCTCAATTCCTATGACCTCGTTTAAATTTTCAGAGCTAAATTCTAAGCATATTCTAAATATTGGTACAGCTGGCGGATGGACTAAGGCAAGTACAGGCTATACGTTTAAAAACACATCAAAAAAGACTAAGGAATTAGTTGCATTTTTAAAGAGAGAAAATGACTTATCAAAGTTTTGTAAAAAGACAAAATATAGATTTTATGATTTAATATTTTTGGATGTATTGGCCAATCATAATAAAAAAGGATCTGCCATCTTTTCTTCAATGTTTAGAAAAGCTAATACTAAAACTATTCTTAAGTTTCTTGATGAGGAGTCTAGTTTACTTGAAGATTTAAAGATTGTATTATCTGTACCACCAAAGCATTTTATTCAAGCATTTTTTAAGCGATTATTTTAGGTGTTAGAATAAACCTGTCCTCTATGAGGTTTTAGAGCATCTCTAATTGGTTTCATCATTGCCTCATCCACAACTAAATATGCTATACTATGCATTTCACTTAAAGTTTCTACACCAGTAATGGTAATATCTAAAGCCTCAATTTGTATGTATTCTTTAAGATGAATTAAATGGTGTTCAGCAGTTTTTTGGCTAACAGGTCCTCTAAAATCCCAGATTAATTTAAGTTTACGCATTAGATACTGAAGTTCCTTGTTCAACAAAATTTTTAAAATTTGTCATATATGTTTTGGTTTGTTTCTTAAACGCCCTAGGCATTAGAAATAGCATAGCGCTCATTACAAATGTAGTTGGTTGAAACTCATTGTTAGCAATCCATTTTGTATAGCCTTCTTTTGTACTTTCAAAATAATTTTCCTGAATATTACGAACGCCTTTAGTAGTGTAGGTTGCATGAAATTCTTGAGGAAAATCTTGTTTGGTAATAGTTTCGGTAATTTCCATTTTCCGCTTTCCGAAACTGTAGTTTAATTTCATTTTTGCCCCAAATTCACCAGGTATTCCAGATATATGTTCAGTACTTACTAATCCTTCTTGCCAATGTTTCATGTTTTCTGCAGAATTCATTTTTTTAATGACTTCAGCAATTGGTTTTTTAATCAAAATTTCAGTTTTGTACTGCATTGATAGGGAATTTTTATAAAAGTATAAAATGTCTCAGCAATAGTTTAATCTTATCGACGTTAATACGTTTTTAATTGTTCAAATAAGCATTTAATATTTCGCGAATTTATTTTGGTATAATATTTACTTTTTATTCTAGAATAATGAAAAGTATTCACCTTGTTAAATTAGCTATTTATGTTATTTTTGCTGAGCTTCATAAAAAAAGAATAATTACAATATTAAATAGATAGAGATTATGAGTATTAAATTAAAAAGTTTATTTGTAGTGCTATTTGTATTTAACTTTTCGTTTTCTCAAGAAAAAGACGAAGTTTTACTTACTGTGGATGGTGATGCTGTGATGGCTTCAGAATTTTTAAGAGTTTATAATAAGAACTTAGATTTAGTAAAAGATGAAAGTCAAAAAGATGTTGAAGGTTATTTAAAACTATTTACTGAATATCAATTAAAACTAAAGGAAGCGAAACGTTTAAAACTTCATGAGGATAAGAAATATCTGCGTGAATTTATGAATTACAAAAAGCAATTAACCAAAAATTATTTGTCAGAAAGTAAGGTTACAGAAGCTTTGGTAAAAGAAGCTTACGATCGCAGTAATATAGATATCAATGCATCGCATATTTTAGTTCGATTGGCTGAGACCGAAAAAGACACTATAAATGCCTATAGTGAAGTTTTGGCTTTAAGAGAACGTGTGCTAAAAGAGGGGTTTGATAAAGTTAAAGCCGAAATGCACAATGGGAGTACTATTTTTCTTGAGGATTTAGGTTATTTCTCTGCATTTAAAATGGTTTATGATTTTGAAACTGCGGCTTATAAAACACCAAAGGGAGAAATGTCTATGCCTTTTAGAACTCAATTTGGTTATCATGTCGTTTTGGTCAAAGATAAGCGAGCATCGAGAGGTACTATGACAGCTGCACATATTATGGTTGGTCTTAACCAAAAAGATTCTCTTTTAGATACGGAGCAGCGTATTAATGATATTTATAAAAAACTTAATCAGGGTGAGAGTTTTGAGGCTTTGGCTAAACAGTTTTCTGACGATAAAAGTTCAGCGGCAAATGGCGGAAAATTGTCGCCTTTTAAAAGTGGGCAACTGAGTTCTGAGATTTTTGAAGATAATGCCTTTGCACTAAAAACAAATGGAGATGTTAGTAAACCGTTTAAATCAGAATACGGTTGGCACATTGTTAAGCGCATCGATATAAAACCTATTGATGCTTTTAAAGATTTAAAGTCCTCTTTAGAAACTAAAGTGCAAAGAGATTCTAGATCTAGGCTTATTAACAAAGCCATGGTTAAGGAGCTTAAAACGCGTTATAAAATTTCTAATAATTCTAAAGGTAAATCGTATTTTGAAACAATAATTAATGCCGACTTTTTTCAGCGTTCATGGAGGCTACCAGACGATTTTGAAAAAGATGAAACACTATTTTCTATAAATGATAGATCATTTACTTATAACGAGTTTGGTCGTCACCTAATGTCTTCGCAGCGTAATTATGCTGGTAAGAAAATCCCTTTATCTGCTGTAGTAGATAAAGAATATAATTCGTTTTTTGAGAGATCGATTTTACAATTTAGAGAGGATAATCTAGAAAACGAGAATAAAGATTTTGCCAATATCCTCAAAGAATATAGAGACGGACTTTTATTGTTTGAATTGATGGAAAAAGAGGTTTGGAATAAAGCCTCAAAAGATACTCTTGGTTTAGAGACGTTCTACAATGACAATACATCTAAATACCAATGGAAGGATAGAGCAGAAGTTGTTATTGCGTCATCAGTAGACCAAGCTATTATAGATACGGCTCGTAAATTGATGAGAAAAGGAAAAACGGAAGAAGAAATTAACAAAGCTTTAAATACAGATGACAAGCAAAACGTTATTTTTACTAAAGCCATTTACAATACAGACGACAAAAAATTACCTACTAATTTTAAAGCAAAAGAAGGTGTCTCTAAGGTATACCAGCACAACGAAGCGTTCCATGTTATAGATGTTAAAGAAGTTTTACCAGCTAGAACAAAAACCTTAGAAGAAGCGAAGGGTAAGGTTATAAATGATTATCAAGCTATAATAGAAACCAATTGGATTAATGATTTACATAAGCGTTTTAAGGTAAAAGTCAATAAAGACGTACTGCAAGCCGTTAAAGCTAAAATTGGTAATTAAATATTCTTTTGAAGCATACATTATACATACTTATTCTTTGTCTATTGGTTACTAGCTGTGATTTTTTTAAATCAACAGATAATCGTCAACCCATTGCTAGAGTAGATGACACCTATTTGTATAAGGAAGATATTGAAGGTGTAGTTCCAGAAGGCGCGTCTAAAGAAGATAGTACATTATTAGTTAATGCTTATGTTAATCGCTGGGCAAGGCAATTACTTTTAATGGATGGTGCTTTAGTCAACCTTTCTGAAGACAAACAAAATGAATTTTCTAGACTTGTAGATCAGTATAAAAACGACCTATATACTAAAGCCTATTTAGAAAGGCTAGTTAAGAAAAATATGGATACTATTGTACATTCTGAGGAAGCAGAAGTGTTTTACGAAGCAAACAAAGAGTCCTTTAAGCTCAATGATGATTTAATGCAATTCAGATATATCAGCTTACCACTTAACCCTATAGATATAGATACCATAAAAACTAGATTTAAACGTTTTAAAGCTAAAGATAAACGTTATTTAGATTCAATTTCGGTACAGTTTAGAACGTACTCGTTAAATGATTCTATTTGGATAAAATTCACTGAGGTTGCCGAAAAAATTCCTGTAGTAACTGTTGAAAATAAAAATCAACTGTTAAAAAAATCTAATTATGTACAACTCAAAGATTCATTAAACCTATATTTGATGCAAGTTATTGATGTACGTCTTCAAAACGACTATGCGCCTTTAGATTATGTAAATAAATCAATAAAACAAATTGTTATAAACAAGAGAAAATTAGAGCTCATCAAGCAACTCGAAAATGATATTACAAAAGATGCCATTAAAAACAATCAATTCCAAATTTATAATTAAAGCAATACTTCTAATTTGCTTTGTGTCATTTAATTTCACTAATGCTCAAGAAATAATTGATGACGAAAAACCACAGGTTGAAAAGCCAAAGGACAGTGTTGTAAACAAAACTCGTATTAAAGCTGATGGTGTAGCTGCTGTAGTAGGTGAGTTCATAATATTAGAGTCAGACTTGGATAGAGAAATAGCACAATTAGAAGCTCAAGGAGCAGATTTAGAAGGTGTAACACGTTGTGAACTTTTCGGAAGCTTGTTAGAAAATAAATTGTATGCACACCAAGCTATTCAGGATAGTGTTTTGGTTAACGAATTGTATATTCAAGGTTTAGTTGAGCAACAGATTCAAGGTATTTTGGCCCAGACTAAAGGAGACATGGATGGTTTGCTTAAGTTTTACAAAAAAGATTCCGAGCAAGCATTGAGAGAGCAGATGTACGAGATCAACAAAAATGGATATCTCGCTAATGAAATGCAAAATAAAGTTATTCAAGAAATTGAAGTTACTCCTGAGGAAGTAAGACAATTTTTTAATAGTATTCCTGAAGATGAACGACCAACATTTGGTACAGAATTAAAATTAGCTCAGATTGTCGTAATTCCAGAAGTAACTGAAGATGCGAAGCAAGCTGTAATCGATAAATTAAAAGGTTTTAAAAGAGATGTAGAAGAAAATGGGGCTAGTTTTACAACCAAAGTGTTGTTCTATACTGACGATGCGGCCTCCAAACCTAAAGGTGGATTATATACACTAAACAGAAAGCAGCCAAGAATGGTAAAAGAATTTAGAGACGTCGCTTTTTCTATGCAAGAAGGGGAAATTTCTGAACCTTTTGAAACGGAATATGGTTACCACATCATATTATTAGAAAAAATTAGAGGGCAGGAGTACGATGCAAGGCATATTTTATTGCGACCAGAATTAACGCAAGAAGCTATACAAAAAGCTAAAGATGAAATTGATGAAGTTAGAGCTAAAATAGTAGATGGAACGTTAACGTTTGCTGAAGCTGCTAGAGAATTTAGCGATGAGAAAGAAACTAAATATGAAGGTGGGCAAATGACAAACCCAACAACCCAAGATTTTAATTTTGAATTAACTAGAATGGATACAGAGCTTTATACAGAAATCCAAGATTTAAAAGATGGTGAGATAAGCGAAGTAATCCAAGATGAAGATAGAGTCAACAGTATAAAATTTAAAATTCTAACAGTTACAGATAGAATTGATGATCATGAAGCAGACTTTGCAAAAGATTATCTAAAAATTAAAGCGCTAGCATTACAAGATAAGCAAGTTGAAGCTATTGCGAAATGGCAAAAAAAGACTATAGTAGATACCTATATAAAAATAAATGGCGAATATAGAGATTGTGATTTTCAAAGTAACTGGTTAAAGAATCAATAGTATATGTCTGATGTTGCTATTATAGAAAATTTCGTCAAAAAGTACGATGTACTAAAACAAGAAATTGCTAAAGTCATCATAGGTCAAGAAGATGTTGTTAATCAGATACTGATTTCTATTTTTTCTGGTGGGCACTCACTCTTAATCGGTGTTCCTGGTTTAGCAAAAACTTTAATGGTTAATACTATTGCACAGGCTTTGGGTCTAGATTTCAAACGTATTCAGTTTACTCCAGATTTAATGCCTAGTGATATTTTAGGTAGTGAGATTTTAGATGAGAATCGTCATTTTAAATTCATTAAAGGACCAATCTTTGCTAATATTATTTTAGCAGATGAGATCAACAGAACTCCACCAAAAACTCAAGCAGCTTTATTAGAAGCTATGCAAGAGCGAGCAGTCACAGTAGCTGGTCACCAATATAAATTGAGTTTGCCTTATTTTGTTTTGGCAACACAAAACCCAATTGAGCAAGAAGGAACCTATCCATTGCCAGAAGCTCAGTTAGACCGTTTTATGTTTGCTATTAAATTAGAGTATCCTTCATTTCAAGAAGAAGTTGATGTAGTAAAAGCAACAACTACAGATATTCAATTAACGGTTAATTCTTTATTTACGGCCCAAGAAATCATAGATTTTCAGAATGTAATTCGTCGTATTCCTGTGGCAGATAATGTTGTGGAATATGCTGTATCTTTAGTAAGCAAGACCAGACCAAAAGCAGATACAGCTGCAGATATCGTAAAAGAGTTTGTAGATTGGGGAGCTGGTCCAAGAGCTTCTCAAAATTTAATCCTCGCAGCGAAAACACATGCAGCGACTACAGGAAAGTTTTCACCGGACATTGAAAATATTCAAGCTGTGGCTACCGGAATTCTGAGACACAGAATTATTAAGAACTACAAAGCAGAAGCTGAGGGAGTCACTGACGAGAAAATCATTCAAAGTCTATTTTAGTGATAGATTATCTTATCGATATTACTGGGATTGAGTCTGTAATAATCGTTTTAAAATGAAATGTATTTCTTCAAAATTTAAATTCATATTAATTCTAAATAAGACAATTTATTAAATTAATAGTTAAATCGCTGTTTTACTGTTAATTATTAATAAAATTGTCAAAGAATACTATAGATTATGATTTATTTTCAGAGAATAAGCAATTCTGTTACATATTTTTTAATTGGTTTTAAAATTCGTAAATTTGTGTTCACTTAAAAATAAAATTATCAACCTTTAAATATACTTTATGGCTTTTGACATTGATATGATTAAAAAGGTTTACGCTAACATGACGGAGCGCGTTGATGCTGCTAGAGAAATAGTTGGTAAACCATTAACACTTTCAGAAAAGATATTATACTCACATCTTTGGGACGGTAAGCCTACCAAAGCTTTCCGCAGGGGAAAGGATTATGTTGATTTCGCACCAGATCGTGTGGCGTGTCAGGATGCTACCGCTCAGATGGCGTTATTACAGTTTATGCAAGCTGGTAAGCCTAAGGTTGCTGTACCAACAACTGTGCATTGTGATCACTTAATACAAGCAAAAGATGGTGCTGCTACAGATTTAAAACATGCAAATAATACAAGTAGTGAGGTATTTAATTTCTTAGAGTCAGTGTCGAATAAATATGGTATCGGATTTTGGAAGCCAGGTGCTGGTATAATTCACCAAGTTGTTTTAGAAAATTATGCATTTCCAGGTGGAATGATGATTGGAACAGATTCACATACGGTAAATGCTGGTGGACTAGGAATGGTGGCCATTGGCGTAGGTGGGGCTGATGCTGTAGATGTTATGGCAGGAATGGCGTGGGAGCTTAAATTTCCTAAATTAATTGGTGTAAGGTTAACAGGAAAACTTTCGGGTTGGACTGCACCAAAAGATGTGATTTTGAAAGTTGCTGAAATTCTTACTGTGAAAGGAGGAACTGGTGCAATCGTAGAATATTTTGGACCTGGAGCAACATCAATGTCTTGTACGGGAAAAGGAACCATTTGTAATATGGGAGCTGAGATTGGTGCAACAACATCAACATTCGGTTATGACGATTCAATGGAGCGTTATTTACGTGCCACAGATAGAGCCGATGTTGCAGATGAAGCAAATAAAATAAGAGAATATTTAACCGCTGATGACGCCGTATATGCTAATCCAGAGCAATATTTTGATCAAGTTATTGATATTAATTTATCAGAATTAGGGCCTTTATTAAATGGTCCTTTTACACCAGATTTATCAACTACTGTAGGTAAAGAAATGACAGAAAAGGCAACTGATAATGGCTGGCCAATTCAGGTAGAATGGGGATTAATTGGATCTTGTACCAATTCCTCTTATGAAGATTTATCGAGAGCCTCATCGATTGCACAACAGGCTTTAGATAAAGGTTTAAAAATGAAAGCCGAATTAGGTATTAATCCTGGTTCTGAGCAAGTACGCTATACTGCAGAGCGAGATGGTATTTTAGGAATCTTTGAAGAACTAGATGCTAAAATATTTACCAACGCTTGTGGGCCTTGTATTGGTCAGTGGGCAAGATACAGTGACCCTAAGAATGCGCCTAAGAATAGTATTGTTCACTCTTTTAATAGAAACTTTGCTAAACGTGCAGACGGAAATCCTAATACGCACGCCTTTGTAGCATCACCAGAATTAACGGCAGCAATTGCTGTTGCTGGTCGTTTAGACTTTAATCCTTTAAAAGATAAATTGATAAACGAAAACGGTGAAGAAGTAATGTTTGATGAACCAACAGGATGGGAATTACCTCCAAAAGGTTTTGATGTGAAAGATAATGGTTATTTAGAGCCTGTGGCTGATGGTAGTGGAGTTGAAGTTACTGTGAGTCCTACATCTGAGCGTTTACAATTATTAGAGCCATTTACACCACTTGGTAATTCAATTACTGGAGCAAAATTATTAATCAAAGCTTTTGGTAAATGTACAACTGATCATATTTCTATGGCAGGACCTTGGTTACGTTTTAGAGGTCACTTAGATAATATTGCAAACAATACCTTAATTGGTGCTGTGAATGCTTTTGGTAAGAAAACAAACTTCGTTAAAAACCAATTAACTGGTGAGTATGGTGGAGTGCCAGATACAGCTAGAGCTTATAAAAAGGCTGGAATAAAATCAGTAGTAGTTGGTGACCATAATTATGGTGAAGGGTCTTCTAGAGAACATGCAGCTATGCAACCTAGACATTTAGGAGTAGCGGCAGTTATTGTGAAGTCTTTCGCTCGTATTCACGAGACAAACCTTAAAAAACAAGGTATGTTGGGCCTAACATTTGCGAACGAAGCAGATTACGATTTAATTCAAGAAGATGATACGTTCAACTTTATTGATTTAAATGAATTTTCACCAGATAAACAACTTCACTTAGAAGTGGTACATGCAGATGGAAGCAAAGATACTATTGCTTTGAATCACACCTATAACCAAGCACAAATAGATTGGTATAATGAAGGTTCTGCATTGAATCTTATTAAAAAAGAGAACGCAGCTTAAAGGAAAGATGTATAGAATGTAAAACAAGTCCATGAGAAGTCATGGACTTTTTTGTGTAAGGTATACAAATTTAGTACGACAAAAGGTCATCTAACAAATATACTCTCCAAATGCAGTCACTGTGGTTCTTTGACGATGTTAACCTTTTTAAGGTGCTCTGTCCGCATAAGTTTAAAGCTTTTAAAAATGAGCACGATTTTTGTGCTTACAGAAAAAAAGATTACATCTATTTTGAAGCAGATTCTGCCAATAAGGTCTACCTAATAGAAAAGGGCAAGGTTAAAATAGGTTATTACAGCGAAGATGGAAATGAAATTATAAAAGCAATTTTAACCAAAGGAGAGCTGTTTGGAGAAAAAGCCATATTAGGTGATGATATGCGCGATGAGTTTGCTCAATCTATAGACAACTCTACTTCAATTTGTCCTATAGGTGTGGATACTATGCACGATTTAATGCGCAATAACCAAACTTTTAGTTTTAAAGTATATAAATTTATAGGTTTAAAGTTTAAAAAGTTGGAACGTAGGTTACAACTGTTGTTGTTTAAAGATACTAAGACGCGTCTAGTAGAATTTCTAGATGAACTTTGTACAGATTATGGATATGATTGTGATAAAACAGGAGATCATGTTATTAAACATCCATATACTCAAAAAGATATAGCTTCATTGATTGGTACTTCTCGGCCAACAATTAACATTCTTCTTAATGAACTAAAAGAAGAAAACTACTTAGAATTTAACAGAAAAGAAATTAGAATCTTAAAAAAATCGGCTTAGTGTTAGCTGGCTAACATTTTTTGAAAGTGGCATCATTTAATTTTGAAATATAATTTTAAAATTAAAAAGCAATGATTAAAAAAATGATTTTAGCAGTTTTGGCATTGGGAATTTTTGCCACTTCTTGCAGTAACGATGATGATGTTACCATCGTTATACCAGATGCAGGTGTGCTTTCTGGAGGACCTTTTACATTCTTAGTGGATGGAGTAATAGACAACGTAAGCGGAATCACCACAGATCCGAATGCAGTTGGTACGAACAGAACTTTTGTGATTACAGACGACACAGGTGTTATTTTAGGTATGCCACCAACAATCGAAGCTTTAGAAGGTGTTGATTTTGATGGTGCAGGTGTAGGTACATGTTTAATTTGGTATTTAAGATATGAGAATGGGTTAGTAGGAGCAGAAATGGGACTAAATGCAAATGATTTAGAAGGAAGTTTCGACCTATCAAATTCAATATCTGTATTTAGAAACCCTGAGCCAAATGCGGGAGTATTATCTGGTGGTCCATTTACTTTTGTGGTTGATGGAACAGTTGATAATGTGAGTGGGATTACTACAGATCCAAATGCTGCTGGTTCAAATTCTACATTCGTAATTACAGACGCTATGGGCAATATATTAGGGTTGCCTCCAACAATTGAGGCTTTAGAAGGTGTTGATTTTGATGGTGCTGGAACAGGAGTTTGTTTAATATGGTACTTAAGATATGAGGATGGATTAACAGGAGCAGAAATGGGAATGAATGCTAATAACCTTCAAGGTGACTTTGATTTGTCTAATTCAATTACAGTAACTAGAAATCCTGAGCCAAATGCTGGTACTTTATCTGGTGGTCCTTTTACATTTTGTGTAGATGGAACAGTTGATAATGTTAGTGGAATTACAACTGATTCTAATGCAGTTGGTACAAATTCAACATTTGTCATTACAGATGATATGGGTAATATTTTAGGATTACCACCTACAACAGCAGCTTTAGAAGGTGTTGATTTTGATGGTGCTGGTGCTGGCGTTTGTTTAATATGGTACTTACGTTTTGAAGATGGTTTAATGGGAGCTGAAGTGGGAATGAATGCGAATAACTTATCAGGATTCTTTAGTTTATCAAATTCTATAACTGTAACGCGTAATGCGCCAAATGCAGGAACACTTTCTGGTGGTCCATTTACATTTACCGTTGATGGAACAGTTGATAATGTTAGTGGTATTACTACAGACCCAAATGCTACAGGTACAAATTCAACATTTGTCATTACAGATGATATTGGTAATATTTTAGGATTACCACCAACAATATCAGCTTTAGAAGGCGTTGATTTTGATGGAGCTGGTGCAGGTACATGCTTAATCTGGTATTTGAGATATGAAGACGGATTGCAAGGAGCAACTGCAGGAGCAAATGCAAATGATTTGTCCGGATGTTTTGATTTATCAAACTCAATTACAGTTACTAGAAATTAATTAAAGTTATAAAAGGAGCATCAAAATTTGAGTTTTTGTTGTTAGATTAGAAGCGTAATTCCGACTATGGGATTACGCTTTTACATTTTACAAGATGAAAATCAAAAAATTGAAACCTGGTAATATTATTATTTTAGTAATAATAGCCTTGTTAATCATTCCTCAAACTCGTCAGCCTATTCAAATAGCTTTGCACAAGGTATTAAGTTATTTTAGTTCTACAAGTATTATCGAAGACTCTAAACGTATTACTCTAAATAGTTATGATTGGAAATTAAGGTTAGATTCTCAGAATATCTACGATTTTAATGATGCTAAGGGGCAAGTAGTAGTTGTAAACTTTTGGGCGACATGGTGCCCACCATGTATTGCAGAAATGCCTAGCCTCCAAGCTCTATATGATGACTATAATGATAAAGTAATTTTTCTATTTGTAACTAGTGATGATTTTGAAACAATAAACAAATTCAAAACTAAGAACGATTTTAATTTTAAGGTGTCGCAGCCTTTGAATGAAATTCCGAAAGAATTGGAAACGCGCTCAATTCCGAGAACTTTTGTCATTAATAAATCTGGTAAAATAGTAATTGATGAGTCTGGTGCCCTAGACTGGAATAGTGAAGAAGTTAGAAGTCAGCTTGATGCTTTACTTTCAGAATAACTTATTTAAAATATTTAAGCGGCACTATTAACATCCCAAAATTTTCACCTTTTTCTTTGCCTAAGTGCTTGTGATGAATTTTATGAGCACGTCTAACACCTCTAGCATATTTATTATCAATATTCCTGAGCCATTTAAAACGTTGATGTATAAAAATATCATGAACGATAAAATACGCCATTCCATAAAATAAAATACCTAAACCAATAGGTAATGTGTACCATACGCCTTCATAACTCCATAAATAAAAACAGGTCATACTAACAACTGCATAGAAAATAAAAAATGCATCATTACGTTCAAACCAGCTGTCGTGGTCTTTATGATGATGGTCCTTGTGCAAGCTCCATAAAAAACCGTGCATGATATACTTGTGAGTAAACCAGGCATTAAATTCCATTATAAAAAATGTGCCTAAAAAAATTAATATCCAAAAAACAGTTTGCATAATAGTTTTACGAGTTTAGAGTAAATTTAATTGATATTTCACATAGCTTCTAGTCAATAATTCTACCTTCCTGTAATTAGGAACTCTAATTCGGGTAGATTTTATTTCTATAGCTGGTGTTTTCTTTAATTTTTGAAGTAATTTATTGTAATAACGATAAGCCATAAAAACTCCAAATTTAGCTTCTATCGGTAAGCGTTTAATTCCATTCAGCCCTTTAGCAAAATCTGTTTCAATATCTCTAATAATGGCTTGTTTTGATACTTCATCAAGCTGATTTAAATCCGTATTAGGGAAATATGTTCGGCTTAAATCTTCAAAGTCTGCTTTTAGATCTCTTAAAAAATTCACCTTTTGAAAAGCAGAACCCAAGCTCATAGCAGATTCTTTTAAATCTTCATACTTGTCCTTATCACCTTTTACAAACACTTTTAAGCACATCAGACCCACGACATCAGCAGAGCCATAAATATATGCTCTATATTCTTCCTCAGTTAAATAATCTTTTTTATGTAAATCTAAGCGCATACTATTCATAAATGCATCCACCAAGTGCTTATCGATATTATATTTATGATATGTCTCTTGAAATGCGTTTAGAATAGGGTTGAGACTTATTTTATCTTCTAGCGCTAATTCTAAGTCTTTTTCAAAATTTTTGAAAAGCTTTTGCTTATCATAATCATGAAATGTATCTACTATTTCATCTGCAAATCTTACAAATCCATAAATATTGTATATATCTTGTCTAATAATGTCTGACAACATTTTGGTTGCCAAAGAGAATGACGTGCTGTAAGTATTGGTTACAATCTTACTGCATTCTTTAGAAACATTATCAAATAGGGATTTCATATTTAAATTTATCTTATTAGTAATTAAGGTTCATTTTTTTGAATCAGTTCTGCTACTAGCTTTCCTGAAATTAAGGATGGTGGTACGCCAGGTCCCGGAACTGTAAGTTGACCTGTAAAATAAAGGCTATTCACCTTTTTACTTTTTAATTTTGGTCTTAGAAATGCAGTTTGCATTAGCGTATTAGCCATGCCATATGCATTTCCTTTATACGAGTTGTATTCACTTATAAAGTCATTAACACAAAACGATTCTTTAAATAAAATATTTTCTTGTACACTTTGATTAGTTCTTTTTTCGAATCTATTAATGATAATATCAAAATATTGCTGACGTAATTCTGGTGTATCTTCTAAACCTGGCGCAATCGGAATAAGGAAAAATCCTGTTTCACAACCATCAGGTGCCATACTTCTATCGGTTACTGAAGGAAAGTTAACATAAAATAATGGATTTTTTGGCCATTTAGGATCATCATAGATTTCTTCAGCGTGCATTTCGAAATCAGTATCAAAGAATAAATTATGATGCTCTACATTTTTAAGTGTTTTATTAAACCCAACATAAAAAAGAAGAGATGATGGTGCAAATGTGCGTTTGTCCCAATAAGATTCACTGTATTGTCTGTAAGTTTTATCTAATAAAGTCTCGGAATGATGATAATCAGCTCCACTCAGAACAATATCAGACTGAAGTACTTCGCCATTTACTGAGATACCTGTGACACTGCCGTTTTCAACATTAATTTTTTCGACATTACTATTAGTATTTATAGAAACACCGAGGCTTGCTGCAAGACTTTTCATTGCCTTAATAATTTCGTACATACCACCTTTTGGATGCCAAGTGCCTAATCCAAAATCAGCAAAATTCATGAAACTATAAAACGATGGGGTTTGATTTGGTTTCGCACCTAGAAACAATACAGGAAATTCTAAAGTTGAGATCAATTTTGGATTCTTAAAGTTTTTACGAACTTCAGAACTAATGGTTTTAAAGAACCTGTCTACTCTTGTTACAGTTTCTTTAGTAACTAATTCAAATGGTGAAATACCTGGTTTTAAAACGACTTTATTTATAGCGATATCATAATGTTCTTGGGCTCTTGCTATAAATTTTCGAAGTGGTTTAGAACTTCCGGCTTCAATACGTTCAAATTCTTCACAGATTTGATCCATATGATCACCTATAGTTATGACTTCGTCCGAAAAGAAAATTTTATAGGCAGGACTTAATTTATCGAGTTGGTAATAATCACTGGTATTTTTTCCAAAATCATTAAAAAATTTATCAAAAATATCTGGCATCCAGTACCAACTTGGACCGATATCAAAAGTAAATCCATCTTTCTTGATTTGTCTTGCTCTTCCACCGACGGTATCATTTTTTTCGAAAATTGAAACTTCATAACCTGCTTGTGCTAAATAACAAGAAGCTGATAATGCTGAAAAGCCTGAACCTATAATGGATATCGTTTTTTGCATCTGTAAATTAAAGTGCTTCCGTTAGTTCTTTTATGCTACTAAACGCTTTGGTGTTTTTTGGCAAATTGTCTAAATCCAAATGTGATAACATTCTTCCTAAAATCCAGAATTTCGAATTATTTTTCGTTAAAATAACATCATTAAAAGTATTCAAGTAAGCGGATATGTTTTCTTTTTCTGGTTTCACGGTAAAATATGAAACAAATGTAATATCGTCATAGTAATTTTGAATATCTGTTAAACTTTCTAATGGAACACTAGGACCTAAAAATATAGAATGATAACCATTGCTAACAATCTCATAGTTTATGAACATTAGTCCTAATTCGTGTATTTCGTTATCTGGCAGATATAAAACGAAAGTTTTCTTAGAATCATTCACTTGTTTAGATTGAATCTTCTCGGTATTAACCAATATTTTTTGTCTTATAAGGGTGGTTATAAAATGCTCATGTGCCGGAGTAATCGTGTCCGTTTGCCAAAGCAATCCCATATTTGTAAGCATTGGTATAAAAACATCATAGAAGATTCGTCTAAATGATTTTTCTTTTAAAAGTGATTCGTAAGTATTATAAAAAAGTGCTTGGTCAAAATTTAGCATTGCTAACTTAAGTGCATTAATGGCATGACTGTCTGTATCATTTTTGGAAGCTATTTCTCTTACTAACTGAGGGATTTTATCCTCATCGATAGTTGTAATCTTAGAAATCTTGTAACCATTATTATTTAAATAACTAACATTAAGCAATTTTTGAAAATTCGCTAAATCGTAGTATCTAATATTCGTATCAGTACGTTTGGGTTCTAAAAGATTGTATCGTTTTTCCCAGATTCTTATAGTGTGCGCCTTAATACCTGTAAGATTTTCAAGGTCTTTAATACTGAATTGACTTTTAATATTGTTCATTATTTTATAAGAATAGTTAAACAAAAATACATTATATATTTATAATGAATGTAGAATTAACATTATTTAAGTAAAAAAAATACATAATCAAAGTACTAAAATAGTAATAAACATACTGGCGTGACTATAGAATCTCTTCAAGCGTAATATGCTGAAAATAATATTGCAGATTAATTAAGTCACCAATGTTAGATATTGAGAGAAATCAATAAAGTGCGCACGAGAAGACTCGAACTTCCACGGACTAATGTCCACCAACCCCTCAAGCTGGCGCGTCTACCAATTCCGCCACGTGCGCATTTATGATACGTAAAGGTAAAAAAAAAGTTAAGCTTTTTTTGCTTAACTTTTCGTGACCAGTCTGGGGCTCGAACCCAGGACCCTCTCCTTAAAAGGGAGATGCTCTACCAACTGAGCTAACTGGTCAAAATGTTTTTCTCTAACGAGGGTGCAAATATAAAATGTTTAATTAATAAAACAACACTTTTTTTGTTTAAATTTTCGTTTTTTTGTTGTCTCTTAGTGTAGAGATTTAATAATCAAAAGATAAGCATTATGATAGTCGTTTTAATGGGTTATATGGGATCAGGGAAATCAACCATCGGTAAGGAATTGGCTACACTCTTAAATTATAGTTTCTTAGACTTGGATGATTACATTTCAGAAAAAGAAAACGCTTCTATTTCTAAAGTTTTTGAAACTAAAGGGGAGATTTACTTCAGAAAAAAAGAGACAGAATATTTAAAAGAAGTAATAGAATCTTCTGAGAATCTTGTTCTCGCTCTTGGAGGTGGCACTCCTTGTTATGGAAATAATATGGCTATATTAACTAACAATCAAAATATTGCATCATTTTATTTAAAACTTTCAATTCCGAATTTAGCAAAACGTCTGTTTACGGAACGCGAAAAACGACCGTTGATTAGTCATTTAAAATCTGAAGAAGATTTACTAGAATTTATTGGTAAGCATATTTTTGAACGTGTTCAGTTTTATAACAAAGCCCATTTTACTATCACTACAGATAATAAAACCAAACAAGATATATTTGAGGAAATTTTAATGCAATTAATCTAAATAAGCTTCGTAAGGCTGCTTAGAAAGATTGACATGTACATGCTCAAACAGTGATGTAGAAAGTGATATACCTTTAAAGTCTGCCTTTACAGGATATTTTTTATGATTTCTATTTACAAGAACAGCGGTCTTAAATTGCTTCAATGGAACATCTAAAAAATGTTTAATTCCATAAATAAGTGTACTACCCGAATTTAGAACATCATCAATCAATACAATAGATTTGTTGCTGTAATCTTCTTTCTTAATTGATGTAAGAATAGGATTGGTCGGTTGTGCTTTATCTATTGTAACTTTACATAACGTGGATTCTATTGAAGAAATCTTATCAAGATTATTCTTTATTTTTTTTGCAAAGAGATAGCCATTACTTTCAATACCAGCAATGATAAGTTCGGTCTCGTCAACATTGCTCTCATAAATTTGGTAAGCAATGCGCTTTATTTTATGTTCAATTTCTTTGTGACTTAAAATTGTGTTTTTTGTTAATGCCATAGTATGCTCTACAAAATTAAAATCTATAATAAACTACGGTTTTGTAGTTTTATCATTTTTTTGGCAACAATCAAAGTCTGCCAAATACCTATTATAGGTTTCAAAGATAAAAAACAGTTCTTTACCTTGTCTTTCTTTTATTAAATTAATTGAGCTTTCCAAAATCTTAATTTTAAATTTTTTTTCGAAAAGAGATTTATATTCAGAAATACTGCCTCCAAAAGGTGGACCAGATGTCGTAAGTTCAAAATCAAAGAGTAAACCAGCTAATTTTCCGTTTGGTTTTAAAAGCTGATACATTTTCTCAACATACTTTGTTCTCAGTTTTGGATGTAATGCACAAAAAAAGGTCTGTTCTAATATTAAATCAAAATCGTCATCCAATTCAAAAAAATCTATATGAAATAATTGATTAGCTGGAAAATCAGGAACTCGATGTTTAAAATTTTCTAGAGGGAGTTTAGCAATATCAACGACATAAATATTTTTAAAGCCTTTATTCCATAAGTACTCAGCTTCATAACTATTACCAGCACCAGGAATCAAGATTTTTATCTTATTGTCTTTAAGTTGATCTATGTATGTTTTTAATGGAGTAGAAGGGTAACCAATATTCCAGCCAGTATTTTCATTGTTGTATCGTTCTTCCCAATATACTTTATCTAGTTTATTCCTCTTCATAAAAATCATCAATATCCCTTCTGTCCTTTTTAGTTGGTCGTCCGGTGCCTTTTTTTCGATAATAATCTTTGCTGTACTTCAAAAGCTCTTGCGCTTCAAACGCTTCTTTTGGTGTAGTATCGATTCTATAGATATCAACCAATTTAGCACCAACTCTATTTGGAGGTATGTCATTAACGGTTAACTGATAGGTAATTTGATTTTTTCGCAATTCAATTTTATCCGTTGGGTAAACTTCTCTAGATGGTTTTGCTACTGCACCATTAACCTTTATTTGTCTCTTTTTGCAGGCTTGTGTCGCAATGTTCCGTGTTTTGTAATAACGTACACACCACAAGTATTTATCAATTCGCATATTTTTTAACTAAAAACTACGTTAATCTTATTGTACAAAAATATTATATTATTGTATCTTGCGCCTTATAATTAAGCAATAATGAACATCATGTTAAATCTGTGGTAGATTAATATGAGAAATACAAGATTTATGAAAATTAGTACTTTTAAGTTATACCTATGTGTTTTAGCAGCATTGACTGTATTTATATCGTGTGAGGAGGATGACCCTATCATAAATGACTTTGTAGAAGAAGATAGAACTGAGCAGCAAGAGAAGGATAATGATTCCATTTTAGACTACCTATCTAGCCATTATTATAATTCTAGTTTTTTTGAAACAGGGACTGATCATAAATATACAGATATTATTATCTCTGAGTTACCAGAAGGAGAGGATGTGCCGGACGGAAGTACATTGTTAATAGATGCTGTAGAAACACATACAACAGAGTTTTTAGAAGCGGATTATGAATATTATATATTAAGAATAAATCAAGGTGGAGGTGAAGCGCCAAAATTTACAGATTTAGTGCGTGTAAGGTATGAGGGAAGTTCAGTAGAAGATGGAGATGTATTTGATTCTAGAATTACACCGTTGGATTTAGCATTAGTTGGTAATGGTATCAACACTTTTGGTACAATTAGAGCATGGCAACTTGTGATGCCATCATTTAATGCTTCTACAGGTTTTAGTCTTGATAATGGAGTCGTTAATTATAATAATTTTGGCTTAGGTGTAATGTTTGTTCCATCTGGATTGGCCTATTTTTCAGGAATAACAACTGGGTCATCGTATGATAACTTAATCTTTAAATTTGAAATGCTACAATACGAAACCGTAGATGATGATGGTGATGGCATACCATCGTATGTGGAAGATTTAGATGCTAATTTATCAGTATTCGATGACGATTCTGATGAAGACGAAGCTCCTAATTTTATTGACCTAGATGATGATGGTGATGAAGTCTCTACATTTAATGAGTTAGAACAAACTATTTATATTGTAGATACTAATATGGGTGAGTCCGAACCTATATTGGACGCTAATGAATATGAATTTAGTAGAATTACTAACGCTGGTATCATTACAATTACTACAGTAAAAGCTCTAGACACAAATAGCAATGGTATATTAGACTATTTGGATGAGGATATAACTATTAATTACAATGAGACTAGTAGTTGATTAGCTTCGTAAAAAAAATATTTAAAAAGATAAAATAAGCCTCAATGTGAGGCTTATTTTATTTTAATCACGTCTTCTAGAACGTCTAGGTCTATCTGAACCAGATCTGCTAGATTCTGGCTTTCTGTCTCCTCTAGAATCATCATAACCTCTATCTCTTCTATCGCTAGAGCGTCTATCGCTTCTATTATCGTCTGAGCGTCGACTGCTACGTCTGTCGCTTCTATTTCCAGAGCCAGATGATCTTCTATCACTAGAACGTCTATCACTTCTAGGTTTATCATCGCGTCTGCGACTTCCACCACCAGAACGTCTATCACTTCTGCCACGACCTCTATCGCGTCTTCCGCCACCACTTCGGCCTTTATTTTCGCTAACTTCAACATTTACAAAACGACCTTCGTGTTTAAAGTCTGTGAAGAATGCTAAAACCTTTTCTTGTATGTCTTTTTCGGTATTGAAGAAAGAAAAACTTTCTTTAACATCTACTTTAAACACATCATCACGTCCAAGTTCTAATTGTTCTTTTAGGAAATCTTTCAACTTCATCCAATCAAAACCATCTTTGCGACCAACATTAATGAAGTAACGCGTATCATTAGATTGTTTTCCGTAATCGCGTCCACCTCCATCTCTATCTGATCCTCTAGACTCTGAAACTGTTAAGTCTTTAGATTTTTGATAATAATTAAAGAAACGATTAAATTCTGCAGAGAAAAATTTCTTAATTAAGGCTTCTTTATCAGTATCAGCAAATAATTCATTGATACTTTCGAGATGTTTATCAATTTCGTGGTTAGTTTCTGTAGCATGGACTTTATTCGCTAAGGACATTAATTGCACTTCTACGATTTCCATTCCTGATGGAATTTCTTTCTTTTCAAACTGCTTTTTAATAATGCGCTCTATACTTTTTATTTTTCGAGTTTCACTTTTAGAAACAATAACCATAGAAATACCAGATTTACCAGCTCTACCTGTACGACCAGATCTGTGTGTGTAAGTTTCTATTTCGTCTGGTAATTGGTAATTAATTACGTGCGTAATATCATCGACATCAATACCACGAGCCGCAACATCTGTAGCAACGAGCATTTGTATTTGGCGGTTTCTAAAAGATTTCATCACCATATCTCGCTGATTCTGACTTAAATCACCATGTAAAGCTCCTGCAGAGTAACCATCTTCAATAAGGTTTTCAGCTACTTTTTGAGTATCGCGCTTTGTTCTACAAAAGATTACAGAAAATATATCTGGATTTGCATCTGCTAAACGTTTTAAAGCTTGGTAACGGTCTCTTGCATTTACTAAATAGTATTCGTGCGATACATTTTTTGTGCTTTCATTTTTAGTTCCTACTGTGATTTCTGTAGGATCGTACATAAATTTCTTTGCAATAGTAGAGACCTCTTTTGGCATCGTTGCAGAGAATAACCATGTACTTTTATCATCTGGTGTATGGGATAAAATGTCAGTAATGTCTTCATAGAAGCCCATATTTAGCATCTCATCAGCTTCGTCTAATACACTATATTGTATTTTAGATATATCTACCATATTACGGCTAATCATATCTTTCATACGACCAGGAGTTGCTACAATAATTTGTGCTCCGCGTTTAACAGATCTTGCTTGATCAGAAATACTTGCTCCACCATAAATGGCAGTTACATTTAAGCCTTTACAATATTTACCATAGAGCTTTAATTCGTTTGTAATTTGTAAACAAAGCTCGCGAGTAGGCGATAAGATAAGACCTTGAGTAGTTCTGCTATCAATATCTATTTTTTGCAACATCGGAAATCCGAAAGCTGCTGTTTTACCAGTACCAGTTTGTGCCAAAGCCACTAAGTCTTTGTCTTCTTCTAATAATAGTGGGATGGCTTTTTCTTGGACTTCACTAGGTTTTGTAAAACCTAAATCAGTAATAGCGCGCAAAAGGTCTTCATTAAGACCGAGTTCTTGGAATGTGCTCATTCTTTAGTTTATGTATTCGATTATGTTCTGTTGGTGTTACAAAAGAAGCGAATCGACATACTAAACACTAAAACTTCTGGGTAACACATCCTCACTCTGAGGAATTTAATGAAACTCAATATTGACAAGCATTTTTTGCGAAGTCAAATTTGTTAGATGAACGAACCTCGAACTCGTTTCGTGGTCACATCAGTTTTTGTTTCGAGCGGCAAAGATAGTCTTTTAATTGGATAATCAATTTTTGGTTGCGCTTATTGGTTTGTGTATGGTTAGTTGCGACTGTTACGCAACTAATTTAGCAAAAGGAAACCGAACGTAAAGAAAATCCGAAGGATTTTCCGAGTAACACTAACCCAAGCAATTAATTATACACTTCTTAACTTAGCATTTCGTTATATTATATCTCATATTAATTTCATTCCCACGTAATAACAATAAGTTCCAATTTTTGTATTTATGTAATCTGTTTCTTTTACGTTTTCAAATTCACATTCCGTCATATATTTAGGCAGTAGTCCTTCAACATTTTCTTGGGTCGTTTTAAATCCGTCCAATATTTGAACAGCATAGAATAAAAATCGTCGGAACTTGGATTTCGGTTTCCCTCAATCTCCGATAATTAATATTCCGTTGGGTTTTAAAACTCTATGTATCTCTTTTAGACAATCTTTTTTTGTCTTTGTGTCAAGTTGATGAAAGACTAAAGAACTGTAAACTTTATCAAATTCAGCATTCTTAAATGGAAATTGCCCTCCATCATATAAAAACAAAGGAATATCTAACTTTACCTTTTCTAACTTCCTTTCCGTAAATAACTTAACCTTTGGGTCAATCTCTAATCCGCTAAAATTACTTTTAGGATACTTTTGTTTTCCAATTATCAAATTTTGACCAGTTCCAAATCCAAATTCAAGTATTTTTTCGTCGTTTTGTGGGTTTACTTCATTTATTAACCTGTTCCTAAACTTTGTTTCAGGCATTGTTAATTTTATGGCTAAATCATACATTCCGGTTAACCAATCATAACCAAGAGCAGGAATAAAATCTTTCTTGTTTGAATCTGTCATTTACGGTTCTTCTAATGAATGCTAACTTTAGTGATATGAGTACGTTTTAATGACTTATATCAGACGATAAGCTAAGGTTAGTCTAAAATTTTCAGAAAGTCAATCACATAATGAGTTGCTTTTTATGATGTTAAATTATTTAAAATCACAACATTTCAACAAACCATAAACAATTTCTGAATAACTCATTAAATTTCGTAAATTTGCCTGCGTTTAACAGCGCAACATGACCACAAACCCTAAGTATATTTTTGTAACAGGCGGAGTGTCTTCTTCTCTCGGAAAAGGCATTATAGCTGCATCTTTGGCTAAACTCTTACAGGCACAAGGTTACAGAACGACCATTCAGAAATTAGATCCATATATCAACATAGATCCAGGAACTTTAAACCCATACGAGCATGGTGAATGTTATGTCACAGATGATGGTGCAGAAACCGATTTAGATTTAGGGCATTATGAGCGTTTTTTAAATGTACCGACCTCTCAGGCTAATAATGTAACAACTGGTAGAATTTACCAAAGTGTTATTGATAAAGAAAGACGTGGTGAATTTTTAGGTAAAACTGTTCAGGTTATTCCGCATATCACAGACGAGATAAAGCACAGAATTCAGATTCTTGGTAATTCTGGTGATTATGATATTATCCTCACTGAAATTGGAGGAACAGTTGGTGATATTGAGTCTTTACCTTACATAGAAGCGGTTCGCCAATTGCAATGGGATTTGGGTGAGCACAATGCTTTAGTTATTCATTTAACCTTAATACCTTATTTATCTGCTGCTGGTGAGTTGAAGACAAAACCAACGCAACACAGTGTAAAAACCTTGATGGAGAGCGGAGTACATGCTGATGTTTTGGTTTGTAGAACAGAGCATGAACTTCATGATGGTTTAAAGAGCAAACTCGCACGTTTTTGTAATGTTAAAAAGGAGGCGGTTATTCAGTCCATCGATGCATCTACTATCTACGATGTACCTAACTTAATGTTAGATGAAGGACTGGATAAGGTGGTTTTAGATAAGCTAAATTTAAAGAGTGATGTGCCAGACTTAAAACAATGGAACGAATTTTTAAAGCGACATAAAAATCCAAAAAGCGAAGTCACTATTGGTTTAATTGGTAAGTATGTAGAGCTTCAGGATTCCTATAAGTCTATTTTAGAAGCATTTATTCATGCAGGAGCAGAAAATGAAGTTAGAGTTAAAGTAGAACCTATACATTCCGAGTATTTGAATGAAGATAATATAGAATTCAAATTAAAACATTTAGATGGTGTATTGGTTGCACCAGGTTTTGGTGAGCGCGGCATTGAAGGAAAAATTGATGCAGTAAAATATGTTCGCGAACATAATATACCATTTTTAGGGATTTGTTTAGGCATGCAAATGGCTGTTATTGAATATGCCAGAAATGTTTTAAAGCTCGAAGATGCCAACTCTATTGAAATGGATGAAAAAACAAAAAATCCTGTCATTAATTTAATGGAATCTCAAAAGAATGTCGTTAACAAAGGAGGAACCATGCGTTTAGGTGCTTGGGATTGTAAGATTAGTAAAAATAGTATTGCATACAATGTATATGGTGAGGTGGATATTAAAGAACGTCACCGACATCGTTTTGAGTTTAATGATGACTATAAAACCGAAATTGAAGCTGCTGGTATGAAGGCAACAGGTCTTAATCCAGAAACAGGTTTAGTTGAGATTATAGAAATACCAAACCACAATTGGTTTGTTGGTGTGCAGTATCATCCTGAATATAAGAGTACAGTTTCAAATCCGCATCCACTTTTTGTGGCATTTGTTGGAGCTGCTCTAAAATTTAAGAATAAAAAATAGTAAAATAATGTGCCACTTTGGCGCAAAACAAAATTTGGATAACAATTTGAGTTAACCAATTAATACCACTTAAGACCTGTTTGGTTTCCAAAACCTGACAGGTCTAAAACTAATAAATCAATGGAAGAAAAGAAATTTGACATTAACTCTATTATAGGTTTTGTCCTCATATTCGGAATTTTGATATATATGATGTATCAGAACAGTCCAACGCCAGAAGAGGTTGAAGCACAAAAGAAAGCCGAACAAGAACAGGTTGAATCAGAGAAAAAAGAAAGTAAACAAAATGAAGCTGTTGTTACTACAGCTTCAGATTACGTCAATACGGCGACTTTAGATTCCACAGAATTAGCAGCAGCTAAAAGTAAAACCGGAGCATTTGGCCATGCATTATCATTACCTGGTGCGGAAATTACGACCGTTGAAACGGATGTTTTTGAATTAAAGTTTAATAGACAAGGTGGTCACTTAGCAGAAGTAAAACTAAAGAAATTTGTGGATTATGATTCTGTGCCAATTTATTTAGTGCAGGATAAAAATAGTGCTTTTAATATTTCTTTTGGTACAGCAGACAACCGTACGCTTAATACTGAAAAATTACCTTTTCAACCAAGTGTGACAAAAAGTGGTGAGAATACAGTAGTTTCTATGAAACTTAAAGTTTCCGAATCTGCATTTTTAGAGTATCGTTATGAGTTAAAACCGAATGATTACATGATTGATTTTTCAATTAAATCACAAGGTTTAAGTGGTGTTTTTAATACCTCGCAACCAATTACTATAGATTGGAAACAGAAACAGATTCGCCACTCTAAAAGCATAAGTTACGAGAATAGATATACAAGATTAACTTATATGCACGATGATGGTAAAGTTGATAAACTATCTCAGATGAGTGATGATGATGAAACTGTTGAAGATGTTGATTGGTTATCTTACAGACAGCATTTTTTTAGTACAATTTTAGCGTCTAATAATGGTACAATCAAGAATGTAGCACTAACTTCCAAAGATTTAGTTGAGGACGAAGAGGTAGATACTTTGTTTACAAAATTATATACTTCTAAATTTCCTTTGGCCTATAATGGTGGTGAAATAAATAAAAGTCTTGGTTTGTATTATGGCCCAACAGATGCAAAGACGTTAAAGGTTTATGAAAAAGGTTTAGAAGAAAGTATACCATTTGGTTGGGGAATTTTTGGTTGGATTAATAAAGCCTTATTCATTCCATTATTTGGTTTCTTAAGTGGATTCTTACCTTATGGTATCGCTATTATAGTAATGACTATACTCGTAAAAATCATGCTCTCCTTTGTACAATACAAGCAGTTTTTATCTCAGGCAAAAATGAAGATTTTAAAACCAGAATTAGAAGCTATTAAAGTAAAATATAAAGACAACAAATTAAAAGCGCAGCAAGAAACAATGGCATTGCAAAGCAAAGCTGGTGCAAGTCCTCTTAGTGGATGTTTACCTGGTTTAATGCAGATTCCTGTGTTTTATGCTCTGTTTATGTTTTTCCCAACGGCTTTTGAATTGAGGCAAAAAAGTTTCCTTTGGGCGGACGATTTAAGTTCTTATGATTCTATTGCAGAATTACCATTTGCAATACCATTTTATGGAGACCATGTGGCTTTATTTCCAATACTAGCTGCAGTTGCAATTTTCTTTTATATGAAAATGACTACTGGTCAGCAAGTGGCTACACAACCAACACAAGAGGGTATGCCAGATATGGGTAAGATGATGAAGTATATGATTTACTTTTCACCCCTTTTAATGTTAGTATTTTTTAATAATTACGCTTCAGGTTTAAGTTTATATTACTTTATATCTAACTTAATTAGTATTGGTATTATGCTAGTCATTAAAAATTACATTATTGATGAAGATAAAGTATTAGCTAAAATTGAAGTCAGTAAAACAAAGCCTAAGAAGCAAAACAAGTTTCAGAAGAAAATGGCAGACATGATGGCACAAGCCGAAGCACAAAAACAAGCGCAGCAAAAGGGTAAGAAGAAATAATATAATTCTGTAAAAAATGTAATATATAATAATCTTATCTTAATAAACTTCTAAGCCTTTCGATATTCGAAAGGCTTTTTTTATATTTAAGAGTTCTCTTGTTTAATTTAACATGTACATTCATAAAGTAATAAAAGATCATAATGAACTCTACGTATATTTTAACGGGAAATTGATTTATAAGAGATGGCTAGATTTAGGATAAGGAAAAGTATTTGATAAACATACTTTTGGTAAATATACTGACCGTAGTATTACAGATTTTGATTTGTCTAAAACTCCAGATTTTATTAGAGTAAAAGCAAACTTAAAATTGATGTCTACTAAAGATGGAGGTCGTAAATCGCCGGTATCGAGTGGATTTAGACCCAACCATGTCTTTGAATATCAATCCAATGATCAATTCCAATTCGCGTTTGTAGGAGATATTCAACTTAATGGTGATAATCTTATGATGCCAGGCGAAATAAAAGAAGTAACTGTAAGTTTCTTAAGTAATCAACCTATTGATAAGTACTTAAACATAGGAAGAAAATGGAATATTCATGAGGGTGGGCGAGAAATTGGTAAAGCCGAAATATTAGAAATCAGTATTTAAATTTTGTTCAAGTATTATAATAAGAAAAAGCCTTTCGGATATTCCGAAAGGCTTTCTACTAACTAAATCAATCAATATAAAAAGAGGTAATCACTCCTCAATTTTCTTTTTCACTTATTGCTGTGGTAATAATACTTTATCAATAACATGTACAACACCGTTTACAGCTTGTATATCTACTAAAGTAGTTACGATATTACTAACACGACTATTTAAATCTGTTAAGGTAAACGCTGTGTTATCGGCTGTGATATCTCCACCTAGTGTAGCAACAGTACCATTAGGAAGTCCAGAGGACTGAACATTTCCACTTACAACATGCGTTAATAATACAGCATCTGTTGTAGCAGCATTTAATTCACCTGTACCTTCACCAAATCCAGATAGTCCTAATTCTGCAAGTACTCCAGTAGTCGGATCAACAAAAGCATCGTTCACTGGTGCAAATACTGTGAATGGTCCAGCAGTAGCGTCAGATACTGTCGCTATCCATGGTACTGTTGGTGAACCTGTATCTGCATAAGAAAGTGCAGCTACTAGTGTAGACAAGGCATCATTCGTTGTTGCAAACGTTGCTATGGTTGGTAAATCTATAACTTCATCTACAACATGTATGATACCATTAGTACCTACAATATCAGCTGAGCTTACAGTAGACAAACCATTAAAGACTACACCATCAGATGTGTCAAAATAAATACTTAAATCCGTATCATTAGGTCCAGCAGCAGAAGTGTAAGCATAACCAGAACCAGAAGCTACTAAATCAGTTGATAATATAACTCCACCTAATACATGGTTTAAAAGTACGCTTGATAAACTGTTACTATTTGGATTTGTAAAACTAGCAAAAGCATCGTTTGTTGGCGCTAATACAGTAAAAGGTCCATCACCTTGAAGTGTTGATACTAAATCTTCAGAAGTTAAAGCACCAGTAAGTGAAGTAAAATTACTATTGTTTAATGCATGATCAACCACATCTGGTAATCCAATTACAGCATCAACCACATGTACAATTCCATTGTCTGCGTCTATATCAGCTAATCCAGCAACAACAGTCGCGCCGTTATTGAATGTTACACCATTTGATGTGTCAAATAATAAACTTAAATTATTTCCGCCTGCTCCAGTAGCACTAGTATTAGTGTAACCAGAACCCATGTTAACTAACATGGTAGAAGTTATTTCACCAGATATAACATGATTTAATAATACCTGAGATAAAACTTCAGTAGGAACGTCTTCTAATGATGCATAGTTATTTGCAGCTAAAAAATTGTTAAACGCAGCGTTAGTTGGTGCTAAAACTGTAAAAGGTCCATTACCTTGTAATACAGATACTAAGTTGCCATCTGCTCTTTGTAAAGCTGCAACTAGAGAGCTTAAATCATCAGTTGCGATAGCTAAATCAACAATTGTGTTTGTTTGTGGATCAGTAGGTCCGTTGTTGTCATCATCATCGCTACATGCTACTAGTCCTACAAATAATAGAAATACTGGTAACATTTTGAGTGTTTTTGAAATAATTTTCATTTTTTTGGGTTTTTAAAATTGTTCAACATTTCAAACTTTAATAGTTTGTTTAACAAATATACGTAATGATTAAACAAAAAGATTATCTGACTTTTCTTTTTATAATAATTTTAACAAGCATTAATGCTCAAAAATCAACTAATAAGTTCGATAAAGATGGGAAACGTCACGGTTTGTGGACTAAAAACTATCATCAAACCGATCAGAAGCGATATGAAGGAAATTTTGTTCATGGTAAGGAAGTTGACTCATTTAAGTTCTACACCTTATCTAAAGGGAAAAGTGTTTTAAGTGCAATAAAAGTCTTTAGTGAAAAGGATAGTATAGCTGATGTGACTTTTTTTGCCTCAAATAAAAAAGTAATTAGTGAAGGTAGGATGGATGGCAAACGTTATATAGGTCAATGGATTTATTATCACAAAGATTCTACTGCCAAAATGATTCTAGAGAATTTTAATGATGAAGGAAAGTTAGATGGCGAACGCTATGTTTATTATGATAATGGCTTAGTTGCAGAACAAGCGTCCTATAAAAATGGATTGCTAAATGGAGAAGCCAAATGGTTTTTAGAAAATGAGGTGTTAATCAAATCATCTCAATACAAGAATGATAAACTAGAAGGCAAAACGGTTAATTATGATGCTTCTGGTAAAAAAGATTCTGAAGGAAATTATATCGCAAATCAGAAAAAAGGTATTTGGAAGTATTACAAAGATGGAAAAATAGCTAAAGAAATTGATCATACCAATAACAAGGTCATTAAGAAATACGAATAGGAATCAGCTATTTGATTCATAGAATTTAGAAATGGTAATCTTAATAAGATTGCCTTTTTTATTTTGTAATTTTGCCAAGATTTTTCGAACCAAGAATAATAAGCGAGAAAGTAAATATGAAACGTGTCATTGTAGGACTTTCAGGAGGAGTAGATTCTAGCGTCGCAGCCTATCTTTTAAAAGAACAAGGCTACGAGGTCATTGGTCTGTTTATGAAAAACTGGCACGATGATTCTGTAACTATTTCAGATGAATGCCCTTGGTTAGAGGATAGCAATGATGCCATGTTAGTAGCGGAAAAACTTGGTATTCCTTTTCAAACGGTAGATTTAAGTGCACAATACAAAGAGCGTATTGTGGATTATATGTTTAATGAATATGAAAAAGGACGTACACCAAATCCTGATGTACTTTGTAACCGCGAAATAAAGTTCGATGTTTTTATGGATATTGCTATGGATCTGGGTGCAGATTATGTTGCTACAGGTCATTATTGCAGAAAAGGAACCATCGAAAAAGATGGTAAAACTATTCATCAACTTTTAGCTGGAGTTGACCGTAATAAAGATCAATCCTATTTTTTATGTCAGTTATCACAAACGCAGTTATCAAAAGCCTTATTTCCAATAGGTGAATTAACTAAACCAGAAGTTAGAGAAATAGCTAAAGCGCAAGATTTAATAACGGCAGAAAAGAAAGACTCTCAAGGCCTATGTTTTATTGGTAAAGTGAGGTTGCCAGATTTTTTGCAACAACAATTAAAACCTAAGGAAGGTGTAATTGTTGAGGTTGCCGACTCTTTTGATATTTATAATGAAACTGTTCCTGAATTCAATTCAAAAGAAATTGAATTAGAATATTTATCTAGAAAACCAGAATATTCAATCACTGATGGTAAAGTTGTTGGTAAGCATCAAGGTGCCCATTATTTTACCAAGGGACAACGAAAAGGACTAGCCGTTGGTGGAACCATAGAGCCACTTTTTGTTATAGACACAGATGTAAAAGAAAATGTTATTTACACTGGTCAAGGTAAAAATCATCCTGGTTTGTATAGAAATACTTTGTTTGTGACTAATGAGGAGTTACATTGGATTAGAGAAGATTTAGCTTTATCTGAAGGTGAAACTTTATCAGTCATGGCAAGGATTAGATATAGACAAGCATTAGAAAAAGCAACTTTGCATAAAGTTGAGTCTGGTCTATATGTAGAATTCGAAAATAAACAATCTGCAATTACAGAAGGCCAATTCGTAGCTTGGTACTTAGAGGATGAGTTAGTAGGTTCTGGAGTAATTTCTTAAATTGCAATAAAGAAAAGCCATGTTAAGAAAGCTAACGATGCTTTTATTGTTCTTCCTAACAATAAATAGCTACGCTCAGGAAGATGCTTGGATTTATCTCACAGATAAGTCAAATGTTGCAGCAGCTTTAGCAAATCCTATTACTATACTTACTCAGAAAGCCATTGATAGAAAGCAGAATCATAATATACCTATTGACCAACGTGATGTGCCAGTTAATGAAGCTTACATTTCGGATTTAAAGATACAAACAGGAATTACAGTTTTAGCCAAGTCAAAATGGTTTAATGCAGTACATGTTAGAGGAACTGAAACAGACATTAATGCTCTAAGCGCGTTGGCATATGTAGATAGTATTGACTTTGCTGATAACAATCTAGATACAGCATCACGTTCAACAACAATTCAAGATAAAACAGATATAGAAGATGAGAATGTGGTGTTTACATATGGTGACACTCAGAATCAGATAGAAATGATTAATGTAGATGATTTGCATGTTGCAGATTTCACAGGCGAAGGTATTACAATTGCCGTAATGGACTCCGGTTTTCCTAATGTGAATACTCTGGGAGCTTTTCAGCGTTTAAGGGATAATAATGATTTATTAGATGGCTATGATTTTGTAAATAGAAATGCTGATGTGTATGCCAGTACAGCGAGTTCTCATGGAACAAGAGTATTAAGTACTATGGCTGGCTTTGTACAAGATGAATTTGTAGGTACAGCACCAGATGCGTCATATTATTTATTTTTAACTGAAGATGTATCTGGTGAAAATCCTGTAGAAGAAAGTTATTGGGTCGAAGCAGCCGAGCGTGCAGATAGTTTGGGTGTTGATATGATTAATACATCTTTAGGCTACACTACATTTGATAATTCTAATTACGACTATACTCCAGCTGATATGAATGGTCAAGTTACATTTATATCAAAAGGAGCTTCTATTGCAGTTGAAAAAGGAATTTTGGTTGTTGTAAGTGCAGGTAATTCTGGTGCAACAGCATGGCAAACTGTTGGTTCTCCTGCGGATTCACCAAATGTGTTATCTATTGGAGCTGTAGATGCTAATGGAGATTATGTATCGTTTAGTTCTCAAGGCGGTGCTGCACAAGTTGGTTATCAAAAACCAGATGTAGTTGCAAGAGGTGGAGCAGCTTATGTTGTGAATCAGAATAATACGATTACTCAAAATAACGGAACGTCATTTAGTGGTCCTATCATGTGCGGTGGCATTGCATCGTTATGGCAAGCCATTCCTAATGCGTCTCCCACAGAAGTTATGGATTATGTAAGAGAATCAGCATCTCAGTTTAGCTCGCCAGATGACTTTTTAGGTTATGGAATACCTGATTTAGATGTAGCAAGGAGTATTGCTTTGTCAATTGATGATGGGTTAATTGAAGACTTTGGTTTTTATCCAAATCCAGTTAAAGATGAAATAAACTTGAGATTACCAGAAATTCTAAGCGACGCAGACGTTTCTATTTATAATCAGCTAGGTCAAAAAGTTTTGAGCCAATCAATTCTAGAAAATTCTCAAACCATTAATGTATCGACGCTTTCAACTGGCATATACCTCATAAAGTTTTCATCAGAAAATTCCTCACAAACCTTCAAATTTATAAAACAATAAATGACCAATAGAATTACACAACTCTTCAACATAAAATATCCTATCATACAGGCAGGTATGATTTGGAACAGTGGTTGGCGACTAGCCTCAGCAGCAAGTAACGCAGGTATTTTAGGATTAATTGGGGCAGGTTCCATGTATCCAGATGTGCTAAGAGAACACATCCAAAAATGTAAAGCAGCGACTGACGAACCATTTGGAGTTAACGTACCAATGCTATATCCAAACATTCAGGAAATTATGGATATTATTGTTGAGGAAGATGTAAAGATTGTATTCACTTCTGCCGGAAATCCAAAAACCTGGACCAAATGGTTACAGGATAAAGGCATTACTGTGGTGCATGTTGTGAGCAGTGTAAAGTTTGCATTAAAAGCTCAAGAAGCAGGAGTCGATGCTATTGTTGCCGAAGGTTTTGAAGCAGGTGGACACAATGGACGTGACGAAACGACGACCTTAACGTTGATACCAATGGTTAAAGAGCAATTACAAATTCCATTAATAGCAGCAGGAGGTATTGCAACAGGAAAAGCGATGCTAGCCTGTATGGTATTAGGTGCTGATGGAGTGCAAGTAGGTAGCCGATTTGTGGCTAGTGAAGAATCTTCTGCACACCAAGCGTTTAAGCAAGTCGTAGTAGATGCTAAAGAAGGAGATACACAACTTACTTTAAAAGAGTTAGCTCCTGTTAGACTCATAAAAAATAAATTCTACAACGAGTTACAAGAATTGTATAAAACAGCTCCAACGCCAGAACAACTCAAAGAACTCTTAGGAAGAGCAAGGGCCAAACGTGGAATGTTTGAAGGAGATTTAGAGGATGGAGAGCTAGAGATTGGACAAATCGCGGGTTTAATCCATGATGTGAAACCTGTCACAGACATTGTAGAGGATATGGTTACTGAGTTTGAGGAGGCGAAGCAAAATGCAGCTTCACTTTAATTAAAAACATAAAATACGTAGTTCTTCGCATTGACTTTCTACTTTTAAACCTGTTTTTTATTTTTAAGTTTTTTGAAATTAAAACGACTGAAGACTAATAAAATCAAGTTTATGAAAAAATGTATTAAAACTTTAATCTTATTTATCAGCCTTTCAGCATTTTCACAAAGTCCGTGGACACAAGAAATGGGTAAGTTCTATACACAACTTTCATATTCCACAATACCCAATTACAATGAGTTTTTTGGTGATCCGGATTACAGCACAATTGGTGAGCTTTCAGATAATACAGTGCAGTTATATGCTGAGTATGGTATTTCTGATAACACCACTTTAATTGTCAATTTACCTTTAAAACTAATTACATTTAATGGTTTTCAAGATCCACGTATTGACTGTATTGGTGACTGTTCACAAGACTTTAATGAAACGGCATTAGGTAATATAGAATTAGGTATAAGATACAATTTTTATAAAAAGGATTGGATACTTTCTGGTCAACTTTCTACAGAAGCCAATACAGCTTCTTACTTCGAAGATTCAGGAATCAGGACGGGTTATGATGCTTATACAATTACACCACTTTTCTTAGCAGGGAGAAGTTTTGAGAAAACCTACATTCAAAGTTTTATTGGAGCTAATATTAGAACTAATGATTACAGTTCTAACTTTAAAATTGGAGGTGAATTTGGTTATAAACTACATAAGCGAATTTGGCTCATTGGGTTTTTAGATATTGTGAAAACACTTGCGAATGGAGATGTGTCTTTACCATTTCAAAATAGATTCACTGGTTTATATGTTAACGACCAAGACTATGGATCTTACGGTTTAAAAGGTATTGGAGAAATCACCGATAAATTTGGAGTGACGGCAGGTTTTGGTGGCGCCTTTTTTGGAAATAATGTAGCTAAACAAGCTGCGTTGAACTTTGGGCTTTATCATAAATTTTAAGCTTATATAACTTATAAAAACTTCATTCATTTTATTAAAAATGCTAAAACCAAAACCGCTACTTTTGCGCTATGGTTTTAAGTAACTACACTAAAGAATTTAAATACAATTGGCAACTGGCTGCGCCAGTAATGTTAGGTATGCTTGGGCATACCTTTGTCAGTTTTGTAGATAATATTATGGTTGGGCAATTGGGTACTGCAGAATTGGCCGCAGTTTCTTTAGGGAATAGTTTTATGTTTATTGCCATGTCTTTAGGTATTGGTTTTAGCACCGCAATTACACCTTTGGTAGCAGAGGCAGATGGAGCACAAGACTTTGCTAGTGGTAAGTCAGCATTTAAACATGGCTTATTTTTATGTACGGTTTTAGGAATTCTATTATTTCTTCTGGTATTTTTTGCTAAGCCATTAATGTACTTTATGAGACAGCCTGTAGAGGTTGTAGAGTTAGCGATTCCGTATTTAGATTTAGTAGCGTTCTCATTAATTCCATTAATTATTTTTCAAGGATTTAAGCAATTTAGTGATGGTTTATCGATGACTAAATATCCTATGTATGCAACCATTTTAGCCAATGTAGTTAACGTATTACTAAATTATGTACTCATCTTTGGTAAGTTTGGGTTTCCTCAGTTAGGCATTGTTGGTGCAGCTTATGGTACATTAGCTTCTCGTTTTATTATGTTATGGTACCTCTGGTATTTATTGAGAGGGAAAGAAAAATCCAAAGCCTTTGTTACTAATATTAAATTCTTTGTTTTAGATAAATTAATGCTTCGTAAGATTATTAATTTGGGTGCACCAAGTGCTATGCAAATGTTCTTTGAAGTTGCTATTTTTACTGCAGCGATATGGTTAAGTGGTTTATTGGGTAAAAACCCTCAAGCAGCAAACCAAATTGCTTTAAATTTGAGTTCTATGACCTTTATGGTCGCCATGGGAATTAGTGTTGCGTCAATGATTAGAGTGGGCAATCAAAAAGGATTAAAACAGTATTTTGAGTTGCGTCGTATTGCGTTTTCATTATTTTTATTGGGTACTATTTTCGCTTTTGTTTTTGGATTGATATTCCTAGTTTTTCATGACTACTTACCACGTATTTATGTAGACTTCGATGATATAGTAAACTATGATGATAATATGGAAGTGGTCAAAATTGCTTCAAAATTATTATTGGCAGCAGCGATTTTTCAAGTTAGTGATAGCATTCAAGTTGTGGTTTTAGGAGCCTTGAGAGGTTTGCAAGATGTGAAAATTCCAACATTAATTACTTTTATAGCCTACTGGTTGATTGGTTTTCCGATCAGTTGGTTTTTGGGAAAGGAAGATGCTTATGGTAGTTTTGGTATTTGGATTGGACTTTTAGCAGGATTGACATCTGCTGCAATTTTATTATATATTAGGTTTAATTATCTCACAAAGCGTTTAATTTTGCAACAAGACAAAAAATAGAATGGAATTACCAAAATTTATATTAGGCGACAATACAGATTATCCAAATGCGATTTTTATTATTCATACTGAATTCCCTAGATTCATTATTAATCTCGAAAACGACGAAGTAGAATGGTTTGAAGAGTTTGACCAACACGATGAAAAAGAATTAGAAACCGAAACGGAGAACTACATTAAACAAGCTACAGAGTTTTACGATAGAGAAATAACACGTTACAACGATTAATGTTAGAACAACTTTTAGAACTAGATACAGAGCTTTTTATATTCCTTAACTCACTTGGGTCTTCAACATGGGATGGGCTATGGTTAGTAATTACCGATGAGTATACATTTGCACCCTTCTATGCCATTCTTCTATTTCTTATTTATAAAAAATACGGTTTAAAGACCTTATTAATTATTGTTTTCGTCATTGCTGCAATGATAACCTTTACAGACCAGACCACAAATTTGGTAAAACGTTCCGTTGGCAGATTTAGACCTTGTGCATGCGAGGATATTATGGATACGATACGATATATTGCAGAGCGTTGTAGTACTAATAGAAGTTTTTTCTCTGGGCATGCAGCTAACTCAATGGCTGCTGCAGTTTTTGGTGGTTTAGTGTTAAGACCGTATTATAAAAAACTAATTTTTATTCTTCTGCTTTGGAGTTTTATCGTTGCTTATAGCCGTATTTATGTAGGTGTACATTACCCAATAGATATTTTATGTGGAATGACATTTGGTGCTTTATCTGGTTTTGCATTTTACAAATTGAACAAATATATTCTGCAACGTTTTACTTCCGAGTAAGTCTATAAAGTTGATTTACTAAACGTGTTCTGTGAGATTTTGAACCTTTTGAAGCTGTGTTTAAATCGTAAGTAGCAATAAATTCAATATCATAGTATTTTGATAGTTCATCTATTGTTTTAGGATCAGTTCCTTTTGTTAGTAAATTGAATTCTATTTCATTAGGAATAGCAAACCCTTCATCTGTTTTTATATTAGGAATCTTACCTCCATAGTTATAGATGGTTTCTGGAGCAACACCTTCTAAGTGATATAAAGGAGCATTAATAGTATTATAATCTGAAAAATCTTTATAATCTTCTTGTTTATGCACTTTTGAAATAGGAAGGGCAATTAAACCCATAGTAAGCATAAATCCTATTACCAAATAGAATACATTTTTAATGTTCTTACTTTTTAAATTTTTGAAGATTGAAATTCCAATAACCAATAATACTATAGTCGTAATTATGAATCTGACTAATAACTCACCCGTTAAAATAGAATTAGAAAAAAACCAAACTACCCAAAATAAAGCGGCTATTGTTGCAATTAAACCAAATTGAAAATAAACAGGAATTGTTTCTTTCTTAGTCTTTAAATTTTTGAATTCACGAATTAAATATTCAATATAAAAGCCAATATTAATGGCTAGTGGAATTAAAACTGGCATGAGGTAACGCGATTTCTTTTCAGGAATAATCGATAATAAAATAACCGCTAAAATAGTCCAATAGAAACTACACCTGTAAGCTTTTAAATTTGAAACTCTTGATTTTAGATAAGGGTAAAGTAAGCTAATAAATGCAGGAATAGTCCAAATTCCACTCTGTACAAAGAAACTCCAGTAATAATAAAACGGTCTTACATTATAACTGCTCCAATTAGAGGTTTCGCGCGTTGCGATTGCTGTGAATGTTTCAGGGTCTGCCACTCTAACATGGAAATACCACCAACCACCTAAAACAATTCCGAAGACTAGAAGACTAATTAGTTTTAAGAAATAGAGCGTCCCACCTTTATACTTGTATGCTATACCGTAGGCAATTACAAAAGGAAGAAATAATGCGTATAGAGATACAGGACCTTTTGATAAAACAGAACACGCTAAAAACGATACAAATAACAAACTATGCAAAATTGGCGTTTTACCATCTTGAAACATTCGTAATAACTGATACAATGCCATAAGCATAAGACCATGTGTGTAAATATCCCAAGGAGCTTCTATAGTGATACCAATAACATAAAATGAGCTGAGTACAATAAAACCATTAATTAAACTATGGGATTTAGTAAGCTCTAACTTTTTAGATAGTAGATAAGTTGAAATACCAATACTGGCTAAAAAGAGTAACGCTGGCCAACGTAATGCTAAAATAGATTTTATTCCAAATAAATAACCAAAAACTGCTGTAATCCAAGTTGGTAAAGGTGGTTTTTGATAACGTGCTTCACCATTCATAGTTGTTAAAATCCAATTGTTATCAGTTAGCATTTCTCTGGCCGAAATAAAATTTCGAGCTTCCATTATGGTCACAGGAAGTGAATCTATGGTAAAACCAAGCATTACTATTACAAAAAGTAAAAGACTAAGAATAGGATATTTTTCTATGAGCTTAATCATTGGTTTGTCTTATTAAATAAGCATTTCGAGCGTAAATCACTAAACCAAATAAATGACCTACAAACAATACAGGATCTTTTCTAATAATTGCATAAGTTAATATTAAACCTGCACCAATTAAGCTCAATACCCAAAATCCCATTGGTAATGAAGATTCTTTATTGCGCTCAGCATGTATCCATTGATACACAAATCGCAGCGTAAAGATTACTTGAGCTACAACTCCTAGAATGAGCAACCAGGTCGGTATAGCTTCATTTTTAAAGAGTAATTCAATATCAATTTTGTTGTTATTGTAGTAAAAAATGACAATAAGTACTGGGACTATAAACAACAAATACCGAACTATTTTAGGATACTTCTGCCATTGTCCTTGTAATTGTAAATTTCTGATATAGATAAAGTAAGTTAAACTTTGTCCGAGCATAATCGCAAAATCTAAGCGCAGATAACCATATATAAATAATAAGAATGAGGCAATTAAACTCAATGTCCAGAATGTAGTTGGTGTAATTACTTTACGTTGCTTTTCTGAAGTAATCCATTGAATAATTAGCCGAGAAGAAAATAAAATCTGAGCTAAAAATCCGATACTGTAAATTATCCAATCCTTCATTTACTAGATTTAGAAACCTCGTAATTAATATACTTTTTCTTCATCCAGAGATAAGCAAAACAGTCCATTAATGGTCCAAGGAGACGATTCCATAATCCAAATTTTGCTGAACCAGCTATACGAGGAAAGTGTCTAACAGGTACTTGAATCACTCGACCATGTTGCAACATAATCATAGCTGGTAAAAAGCGATGTAAACCTCTAAACATAGGAATACGTTTGGCATAATCTGTTTTAATAATTTTAAGTGGACAACCAGTATCATCCATACCATCGTGCGTAAAAGCACGTCTGATACCATTGGCTATTTTAGAAGACATATTCTTTACAAACGAATCCTTACGATTGGAGCGTACTCCTGTTACTAGTTCGTGATTATCTATATGTTTTAAAAGGATATTAAAATCTTCTGGTGCTGTTTGTAAATCAGAATCTATATAACCAACTAGTTCAGAATCAACATAATCAAAACCTGCCTTTATAGCAGCACTTAAACCTCGATTTTCTTTAAATAAGATATATTCAAAAGCTTCATTTCTTTCGCATATAGCTTCAATCAACACTTGGCTATTATCTTTTGAGCCATCATTAACAAATAGAATAGAAGTAGGAACAGATGCAATATCAAGGTATCGAGAAAGTTCAGTTTCTACACGTTCTAAATTTTCTTCCTCATTATATACAGGAACAACTATGGTAAACTTATATGTCATGCATTTGATGGCTTAGTCTGTGCAAAAGTATTGTTTTTTTGTTACAGTGAAAGTAAATATTCAGCTGCAGCAAAAGGTGTTGTTTTTCCAGATTCAACTAAATCAATTTGAGATTGTAGTTCATTCTTTATTTTAGCAGAATTATAAAAATTGGACTTTAAACGTTCCTCAATAGTTTGTAATAGCCAAAACTTATTTTGATTATTTCTATTGGTTTCAAAATAATGATTAGCCTTAGTAGTTGATTCATAGTCTTTAATCATTTCCCATACCTCAGAAATACCTTCTTGTTTTAAAGCACTACAAAGCGATACTTTTGGTGACCATTGAGAGTCTTTTTCAGGATATAAATGTAAAGCTCTATTAAACTCTAGCTTGGCAGATTTAGCAGCTTTTATATTGTCACCATCAGCTTTGTTAATTACTATAGCATCTGCCATTTCTATAATACCTCTTTTAATGCCTTGGAGTTCATCACCAGCACCAGCTAATTTTAAAAGGAGAAAGAAATCGACCATACTGTGCACAGCAGTTTCACTTTGCCCAACACCAACGGTTTCAATTATGATGGTATCGAAACCAGCAGCTTCACATAGAATAATTGTTTCTCTAGTTTTCCGAGCAACACCTCCTAGAGAATCACCAGAAGCTGAAGGTCTAATAAAAGCGTTTTTATCTTTTACTAAATCCTCCATTCTTGTTTTATCTCCAAGAATACTGCCTTTGCTTAAACTACTACTTGGATCTACAGCGAGCACTGCTACTTTTTTACCTAAGTTGGTTAAATGTATGCCAAACGCTTCAATGAATGTACTTTTTCCAACACCAGGAACACCAGTAATACCTATTCTAATCGATTTGTTTGCATAAGTTAAACAAGCTGTAATAATCTCATTCGCTTTTTTTGTATGAGCCAAATTAGTGCTTTCTACCATTGTAATGGCCCGACTCAGGGCAGAAATATCTCCAGATGTAATTCCAGATACCAAGTCTTCAATAGAGGGTTGTTTTTTACGATTAGCCTTTATTGTTTTTGCAGAATCAGGACTTAGTGATTCAGGTGGTGTAACACCATCTTGCTCATTTAGAGCAGATTTATATGTTTGGTCTTTCTTAGCCAACTAACATTTGTTAAGGTTTTTTAGAGCTTTGTTCTTCAATTGGGACTTCAATTTTTGTACTATCCCAAGCCATGGTTAATTTTAAATTCCCTGTGGTATTATCAAAAGCAATAGTAAAATCTTCAACGGTTTCATCTATTTGTTTTGTAGGAACTTCAATTTCAATCACATCATAATTCGGATCCCACATAGGTTCCATTTTTTCATCAACTCCCCATTCATATTGTCTAGAATTAAACATCACTTTCCAACTATCTTTCATTGGTACGGTCCAGATAGTGTATTTACCTTTCTTTAGCGGCATACCTTTTATGGCAAGGTCTTTATTGGTTTTAAAAGTTGTAGCTTCATTGGCACCAGTTCGCCATACTTTATCAAAAGGAACTAAAGCACCAAAAATATCACGTTCGCGTTTAGAAGGCCTGTTATATTCTACTTTTAAATTTAAATCGTTGAGTGCGATTTCCGCAGAATCTTTCGGACTTAAGCGTGGTGAGAAAATATTTTCGACAAAAACGGAATATAAAAGTAAACCCAAAGCCAGAATGGATAGGACAATAAGGAGGCGTTTTAGCATAATTAATTAATCTTAGAGTATTTCTAGTTTTATTAAAGAAATGCCAAACTTTGACATTTAAGATTTAAAGATAATTCAAATCCCTAAATTTATAGAATACAAACGCTGAATTTTAAGTAATTCTTATAATTGTGAAAAAAATTAAACTTTTTTGTCACACTTAAAATTTAGTATCGTCTTTAAAGTGCAATCAATCAAAAACCAAAACCAAAATTAGTACGTTTCAAATTCATATTGTTGAAAAATGTAAACAGAACGATAGACATGCGCAAATGCAATTGTACAATCAATATTGTAATGGTATGTTAATCGTGGCACTTCGATTTGTAAAAGATACAATGGAGGCAGAGGATATTGTGCAAGAAGCGTTTATAAAAGCGTTCTCTAAATTAGAACAATATAAGGCAGAGGTCAGTTTTGGGGCGTGGTTAAAACGTATAGTTATTAATAGATGTATTGATGTTTTAAAGTCTAAAAAACAACGTTTAATAGAGTTAGAAGAACATCATCTTAATGTAGTTGACACGGATTACGAAAAGGAGTGGTTGGTCGATGATGAGATTACAATAGAGGACGTAAAAGTAGCTATTGAAGGGCTGCCAGAAAAATATAAATATGTAGTGATGTTGTATTTAGTTGAAGGCTATGATCATCAAGAAATATCACAGATTCTGAATATTTCTGAAGTCGCATCGAGAACACAACTATCTCGAGGAAAACAAAAATTGCAAAACGCATTAAAATTGAAAAAAAATGGCACAAGATCTTAGAGATTTATTTAACGAAGAACCAAAAGATCAGAATGTGAAAATGTCTGAAGGTCATGAAGCACGTTTTCTTCAAAAGTTAGAAGAAGAATTGCCTAAACAAAAATCTTCACATCGACTTAGTTTCTTAAATATAGCGGCAAGTATTGTGGTGTTATTGGGACTTACGTATGGCGCATTTCAAATGTTTCCAACTTCTGACACTACTGATGATGAACCAACTAAAGTTGTAGAAACGGATATAAAAACATTGGGTGACATATCACCAGATTTTAAGAAAGTTGAAGATTATTATTTGGCGAGTATCAATTTAGAATTATCTAAAGTGCAATTAACTCCACAAAACAAAGAATTGTTTGATGGCTATGTGCAACGTCTCAAAGAACTAAATGATGAATATGATAGATTAACCATAGAGTTAAATGAGAATGGGCCAAATGAAGACACTTTAGATGCACTTATTAATAATTTAAAATTTAGACTCAACCTTGTAATGCGTCTTAAAGAAAAACTTGCAGAATATAATGATGATTCATTTGTGCAAGAGAGTATATAATCACAATCAATAAATCAAAAAACGAACAGTTAAATCAAAAAAAATCATGAACTTTTCAAAGAAAAATCACGAACACAACACAGGAAATAGAAAATCCGTGAGTAAAACAGCAATCAAAATTTTAATGCTTTGTCTAATAACCACAGTTGGTTATGCACAGAAAAAGTTAAGCAAAACATCACAATCAATTAAAGTCAATAAGAATGTAGTAGTCGACTTAAATACCAGTTATGCAGAAATACAACTTGAAACCTGGAATAAAGATATTGTAGAAGTTGAAGCTTATATTGAAAGCTCAAGGTTATCTCAAGAAGAGCTAGAACGCGCACTTAAAGCATGGAATCTTAAAGTAGATGGCTCTAGCGATAGAGTGATAATTTCATCAACAGGCGGAAGCAGTGTTGGTTTATTTCGCGATGGAGATTATTCAAATTTATTAAGAGATCTAGAGGTAGAATTAGCAGATTTACCAGAGATGCCAGAAATGCCAAGATTTCCAAACTTACCAGAAATGTCAGAAATGCCAGAGCTACCAGAGCTACCAGAAATGCCAGAATTACCTGAATTACCAGAGGGTGTAAACTCTATTTCATTTGATTATGACAAGTATCAAAAAGATGGTGAAAAATATTTAGCAGAGTGGAGTAAGACATATGAAAAGAAAGGTGGTAAACAGCTTAAGAAAAGTATGGAAGAATGGGCTAGAAAATTTGGAGAATCTGGCTACCAAGAAAAAATGGAAAGATGGGGAGAAGAATATGGTAAACGTTTTGAAGGTAAATGGGCAAAAGATATGGAAAAATGGGGAGAGAAGTTTGGTGACAAATTTGGTAAGGACATGGAAAAATGGGGAGAAGAGTTTGGTGAAAAGTTTGGTAAAGAATGGGAAGAAAAAATGGAAGCTTGGGGAGAACGTTTTGGAAAGGAAATGGAACAACGAACTGAAGCTATGGAAAAAAGAGATGAGCTTATGAGTGAGCGAAGAGAATCTATATTAGCAAGACGCTTGGAATCTGGTAGTAATAGCAAAGTAAAAAAAGTGATTAAAATAAAAATCCCTAAAAAAGCAAAGCTTAAAACTAATATAAGACATGGTGAATTAAAATTATCTTCAGTTATTCATAATATGAGAGGAGATATATCACACTCATTTTTAGTAGCAGAACACATTGATGGAAGTGACACTTCCATCAATGTATCTTATTCTCCTGTAGTTATAAATACTTGGAGTTTAGGAACACTCAACCTCAATTTTGTTGATAAAGCACAGATTAAAAATGCCAATAATTTGGTGCTCAATTCTAAATCATCTAATATTAATATTGAGACCTTAACAGATACAGGTATTATAGATGGTAGCTTTGGTGATCTTACGATTTCTAATTTAACAACATCTTTTAAGAATCTTAATTTGGTTTTAGAAAATAGTGATGCCTTAATCAATTTACCTCAAGATATTGACTATAGTTTGTATTTTAAAGGTAATCGCTCTAAATACAACAATAAACCAACGACTCAAAAGACTGTTCGTAATTATCCTGATGGACAAAGTTCTAGTAGAAACATTATCGTAAATGCTAAATTTAGTAATGTCATTATGAATTAAACCCTTTGAGTTGCAGAATAATTTAAAGGGTCAATTCTAGTATTTCTTCCTGTTTTCCATAAAATAGATTCTTATTTTTATGGAAATTTTGTTTTTATGTCCCTTTCATCTTTTGAAAAATTCCTGAAATCTCAAAAACCACACACTTTAGTTGATGTTTCAATTCTGCAGCGCGATTATATACCAATAGATTTATCAATTCATAATTCCGAATTAAAAGCAGTCAATGTTTCATCTTCTGATGATTTGGAACGTTTCATTTGGAATTACATGAAAGACCATAATGCCAAAGTTGCCTATGGAGGCTATTTGGAACATCGTGGCATATATGAACGCAGCAATTATTTTAATGAACTAAATCCTGAAACAGAACGCAATATTCATTTGGGATTGGATATTTGGATAGAAGCGAAAACAGAAATATTCGCGCCATTGGCGGGAACAATTCATAGTTTTAAAAACAATACCAATCATGGCGATTATGGACCAACTATAGTTTTAAAACATAATATCAAAACTTTTGAGTTTTATTCACTTTATGGTCATTTAAGTTTAGAATCGATTAAAAACTTGCAAGTCGGAGTGGAAGTGAAGCGAGGAGACCAAATTGCTACATTAGGAACAGCAGAAGTTAATGGAGATTATCCACCACATTTGCACTTTCAGATTATAAAAGATATCCAAGATTATAATGGAGATTATCCAGGCGTGAGTAATCAAATGGATTTAGACTATTATAAAGCCAATTGTCCTGATCCTAGTTTATTGTTTGATTTATAGACTAACAGGCGCTGTGGATTTATCATCCTGAATTTATTTCAGCGTCTCATTCATACGGAAAACTTCTTTTTTAGGAATGACTCAAAATCATCAATTCCTTTTAATCAATACCATTATGGTATATAATAATTACCATCATATACACCAGCAATAACTTGCCCATCATTTCTGGTAAAGGTGAAGGTAAAAACGATATTATAAGCTGTAAAATTAGTAACGGTTACTGAACCCGATTGTGCATATACCTCAGAATCCGGATTGTTGTCAGACAGTAAAACAGTTCCAGAATTAAATTCACTATCTATTACAGAACTATTAATTGAGATGTCATAATCTTCAATTTGATTATAAGTTGTTTGTTGTATGGTTGAATCATTCAAGCTAAAATGCAAATAAGTCACATCACTTAAATCACTATTGCTGGTAATTTCTGAACTCGTTTTGTTAAATAAATTAATGCTAATATCGCCAGTATTTTCGTCTCTAATGATGGCTGATGCTAAGTCATAGGTTTCACCATTAAATGTAAATTCACTGAGTTTTTCTAGAGTAATGTTAGTATTATCTTCTGGTGAGCAAGTAAATAAAACGGAGCAAAGTGATAGCGCTAGCAGGAAGTGCAGATTTGGTTTCATAACATTTTAATCTTTAATTAATAAGTAGGTTTGGTCTATCAAATATATAATAAAAAAGATAAATGGAGCTGAAGAGCCTTATTTTAAAGCCTATTTTTAGGTTAGTCCTAAGGTTTTTGTCCTTACGTGCTTGGAACTGAAAAAATGGGTTTTGTTTAAGAAAATGATAGGATTTAAATGGGTATTCTAAAAATAATAGTAACGCTCAGCGTAAAGTTTCAGTATGAACTATCATATATTTAAAGCTTCTTGATACTTTCCAAAAAAAAGCACTTATAATGAAGTTGGATTATATTACTTGAAGTAAATCTTAATGTTTAATACGACTTACGATATAGATGTTTTAATCTAATGAATTATCCGTAATGATAAGTTTATATACATATCTGTTTTCAGAAGGCTCATTAAAAACCCATAGATTGTCATCTATAGGATCTTGCCCATAAGCCAGAATAAAATTGTCATCTACCATTTTATATAGCTTAATGTTATTAAATACAAAGGATTCCGTCGGTAATATTGGTTCTGTTATTTGATTAAGATTACTTCCAACTACCAAATTAGATTGACTATCTATCGGGAATTGCATATTACTTTCAGAAAATAATATGAGATCTATACTCGAATCATTCTGTATTATATACTCAGTTTCAAAGCCAGAGTTTATATCATCATCTTCGCATTGCGTGGCGACTATTAATGGTAATAACAACAATACATACAGCTTTTTTATTTTAACTAACTTTTTCATTTGTCTTTTTTTTGAATCGAAAACTTATATTTATTCTAACTTATAGTTGATGGCATCAAAGTATTCAGTTGTTCCCATTTTTTCATAGTTATTGAGTTTTCGTTTGTTTATTATAGAACAACAGAACTTTTATAAACCCTGAAAATTTTTTCTAAAAATTTTAAAATTAAAACTAAATAATTGATTATAAGTCTTTTGGAATATATTATTGATTCTTTAATCTTAGGCGTTCAAATTCTTCTGATCTTTTTATTTGTTCCTCGAGATTCCAATCAAAATCAAATCTACTTTTAAGAAATTCTGCAATGGGTCCTAGTCCAATTTCTGCTCGTCTTTTATCAATATTCACAGGGTCATAAACTGGCCATACATTAAAGCTTTTTGTTTCAGGATAGAATTTCATCTGGCCACCATAAATTTGTAATTCACCTTTATCTGTGGCAATTCTATCCTCAGCCCTAACTAATAATCTAGGCTCTAATTTTTTATCTAACACGGCTTGTTTCATTAAAGGAATATAATGTTCTCTAGTCTCTTGGTCTGCATGTTGTAACACATTGCAAATTGTTAAATTACCGCGTTCGCCAATCTGTGTTGAATCTGGCCAACTGTACTTAGTAAGAATATTCTTGATTTTAATAATGTTAAGCGCATGATTTTTTTTGTACTCTTTTTGGTATGGCTCTATTTCTTTAGACTCAGTGCCATAGATTCTAATTAAAGAATCAATTAAGCGTAATGGGGTTTGCTCTTTTTGCCAGATAGTATCTAAAACGGCAATTAAATTTTCAGGTTTTTGAACAGGCGTTTTCTTTTTGGTATTGCCTGAACAAGATAAAACCGCTATTAGTAAGAAAGGTAGTGTTAACCTGATTATTGGTGTTTGATATTTCATAGGTCAATAAGGATCGTAAACATAATAGTCTAGCTCTAAGTTAGTAAAAGAAAATTAGAGCGGTTAATTTACTCACACTCAGCCTGTACAACTTTATGCTGCCATTGTATCCAATATTCTTGTAAACCTTCAGGTGTGGTTTTTAAATCACTAATGTCTAATTGATGCCCTTGCATAAGAACACTTTTTAGCTGTGTTTTACGCTGAGAAAGGGCAGGAGTATGATTCCAACCACCAACATGGTCAAAAGCTGTGTAAGCTTCGCATTTGTCGTTAACTATCACAAAAGGAATAGATAAAGTATATGTCACCTCGCCAGAACCCATACCTTCTGTGGTCATTTCAACTTCTGAAAAATCTACTTTACTGTAATCTCCAGATGTATAAAGCGCCTTTAATTGGTCTCCAACTTTTGCGGACATGGTATTAGAGAATTGGTGTGCAATATCGTCTCCGTTTATAAATTCCTTGCCTTTGTAAGTACCTTGACAGGCTTTTTTTGTGCAGGTTATTTGGTTGTTTTCGGTTATGCAGATAGATATTTGACTTTTTGTCTTTTGGCAATTAATGAAACATAAATTTATAAGTAATAAAATGGTAAGTTTTTTCATTAATACTATGTAAATAGTTTCTTTAGTTTATAATAAACGGCTTTTAATAGAATATTCCATTGGAATTTGTTTAAGTAAGTTAGAAATAGTGATATATTTTGCAAGACTACTAATTATCGTCAGGTAATGGAGAAATCATAATATGTGCTCTATGTGTTCCAGGATTCATAATCCAAGGATGATTAGAAGCTTGTGGTACTTCTGGTAAGCCTGTAGATGCTGCTGTGGCATATGGCATATATACCACATAACGGAGTCTTGCTTCGTCTACTATTGCTGTTTCTGGGTCATATAGTGTGTTTTTACCAAAGTAGATGTGCAAGGTCGCTCCAGTAGGTATTTTAAGTTTACCCGATTTTACTTCTTCTTCTCGGATATCAAAAATTTCTTTATGTTTCTTTCCTTCTGCTTTTAAGGCGCGTCCTCTTGCCATAAAAGGTTCTAGATCTTTGTGATAACATGCGGCATTAAAACCCTCTTTTTTAGGGTCATCTACAAGTACAATAAATTCATTATTACCTTCTCTTAGCGTTACAAACTCACCTGCCATATTGTAGCCAATAACTTTACAGCCCACTCTGCTTGCTTTTGGGGCAGCCATTAATGCAGTGGCTATTAAAGCCTGGTCAGAATCTATTGGTTTTAAGTTTTTATTGGTTTCGTTTACTGTTGGTTCTGCTGTAACAGTTTCTTCTGTCTCTGTTTTAGTTTTATCTGTTGTGTTACAAGACATTAAAATGCTTACAAAAACAAGTGTTGTAATAATATGTTTACTCACATTATTTTTCTTGCGGAGTTTGTGAATCTTTGATTTCATATATCTATGTTTATTTAAGTTTTAGTTTATTTTTTTCCAAGTTTGATTTTGAGTAGGAATGGTAACTGCCAAAATCTTTCCACTTGAGTCTTTTTTGAAATCTAAATAAAGATCAGATTTTGATAAGTAAAATCTAGTTTCTGATTCTGGGAGTAGTGCTGTGGTTTCATCACCTACCTTACTAAATAAACCATCATTCTTAATAAAAAACTCGGCTTTTATGTCAGCACCAGTTAATTGATAATCACCACAGTATTTTTGTAATTCAGTTTTACTTAGCTTAAGAAACTCTCTATTTTTATAGGTAATTACAGCTCTTGTTTTTAAGTTATATTCATCACCAGATTTTAACCAATAATACTCGCGGCTACCAGCTGGTAGTTGATAGATCGTATCTCGCTCTTCAGACCAACGCGTACCATCGTAAACAGCAACATAAGACTTACCAAGAACCATAAACTTATTGTTACGAACTACAATACCTGTACTTTCATCAATGCCTATGCCTAGAAGTTTAGGTTTATAATCTAAAATCTCGAACATATCATTTTGACGGTTTCTTGCTAATACATGCTGGTCTATTGCAATATTTTTCACAAAGGCCAATCCTTCTTCATGATCTCCCATCATTATAACGTTAGTTTTAGAATCTCCTCTTGCCAAATATGATCCTTGAATTGTTGCTCCTGCGGATGAACCACCAATTACGCCACCTCTATCTAGTACCTTATTTAGAGCGTCATGTGTTTTAGTATTAAGATAAGAATCGGCTAATCGCCATTGTCTACCACCTGTAAACCAGACACCAGATGCCTTATCTAAAGCACTGATAAATTCTTTTGAGTTAGCCTCCTTCTTGTCTCTTGTATGTAAAATGGAAACATTAGTAAATCCTTTTCTTATAAAATCGTTTTTGATATTTATAAGTAATTTTTCATCGAGGGCATTGCTAGAAATAGCGGTTGGGATTACTACTAAAGGTTTATCTTCACCACCCATTAATTCTTTAAACTTATCCCATAACTCTTTACTTATTCTGCCGCCACCAACAATTAAAAGTGATCCTTTTTTGGGCCCAATGGTTTCGTTTTCTTTTAAATCGTTCGAATCTTGTCCAAAGAGATAGTTAACTGGTAATAGCGAGATAGCAATTAGAATACAGATTACTAAGTTGCGATTGTATTTCATATGTTTTTAGGTTGGATTTAATGATAAACAGCTAACGTTTTATGATTTTAAAGGTAAGAAACTTCATTTAATCTTCTACTTTGTACTGCGTATTTTTATGATTATTAGTAGGTTGAGCTTGTTGTCTTGTATCACTTCATAAAAAATCCTGATGAATGCATCAGGATTTATATAACGGTGTTTTAGATTTGTTTAGTTTATAGTTTGATAGTTCCATCTCTTAAGGAGTCAATAACTCTCTTCCAAATATTATAGTGATCTGCATCAGTAGCTACTATTTTAGCTCCTTTTGTTTTTAAAAAATCTAGTTCTTCTTGAGTTGGTATACCTACATTGCTATCTTTTTTTCCATAACAAAAAATTAAATTCGATAAATCTTTATCCGCTAACTCATCTGTAAATTTAAAGTTTCCTACACCGGCTTTTAGCATTTCTTTTACTTGTATTATTCTAAAAAAACGCTCAGTTCTAAACCTTTTAGGTGGCAAAGTTGTATCAGGAATAATGAGTGTATTACCATCTTTTTTAAATCCAGAATTAGATCCTTTTAATTGATATTGGGTTTGTATAGAGTCAGCATTAAGTCTCCCTCCAGTCATTAGGTAAGTATCTGCCAAAGATGGTCTATTTGCAATATAATAAGGAATTATGAATGCACTATAAGAATGACCTGCTACAATAACATACTTATTCCGATCTTTAAAGTATTTTATAGCACGATACATTATTTCTGCACTGTTTTCTGCTTCTTTATAACCATCAGATATTTTAAAATCTAAAGCATTAAAGATGGTTTTATTATATGTGCTAGACTGGTGAATTACTATAGTCTGGTAGTTGTCGTAATTATTTAGATACTCCCAATAGACTCTACCATTATTTTCAAAATCTAAACTATTTTTTGGTCCGCCTTCTCCAACTATTAAAACTGTATCTTTTTCCTTAAAACTATCATTTACCCATAATAGAGTTGTGTCACTTGGTAATTTCGTTGGAGTATATTCTTTTGATTTGTAGTTTTCAGTTTTTAGCGTTGTTTCCTTTTTTTTACAAAACATAGTAATTGGGAGAATAACAATTAAGGCAATAGCTGTTGCGATTTTTTTCATAATTCTATTTTTATCTTGATGTAAAGATAAATAATTATCTTGATATAGAGATAATATTTTTTATATTTATAAAATGAAAGAACAAAGCATGGATATTATTGACCGTTTAATTTTTGAGTGGAATAAAGAAAAACCAGACTTAGATGCCTCAGCTATGGAAATAGTAGGTCGTATTCTAAGACTCGGTAAATTACTTGAAAAGAGCGCAGGTAAAGCCTTAAAAATTAGTGGTATACACTATACGGATTTAGATGTGTTAGCTACATTAAGACGTTCAGGAAAACCATATCAATTAACTCCAAAACAGTTGATGCAGTCTGTATTAATAACATCGGGTTCTATGACAGCTTTATTGAATAGGTTAACTAAATTGGGTTTAATATATCGTATAACAGATATAGATGATAAGAGAATAAAGCATGCCGTATTAACTGATAAGGGAGTTAATATCATAGATGAAGCGATAGAGTTGCGTTTTGCTGAAGCTGACGAAGCAGTTTCTAAATTGAATAGTAAGGAAAGGGAACAATTAACACTTCTGCTAAAAAAAATGCTATCTAATTAAAAAATAGTATCAAATTCTATTAATCAAAAAATCCTGATGGATTACATCAGGATTTTTGTGAATCATATCTCTTTTTAATAAACTTAATATTTAGGACTTACCTTTTTCATAGTTAATATTACAGATGATGCCACTTTTGGGTTATCCTCAAATATATGCACTGTGTTAGAAGTGTTTAAATTATTAACAAAGGCTTCTCCAGTTCCTCCAAAAGACCCTCTTATAAAATAGATTTCACCTTCTTTTGCATTAATCTCAAGAACATCTTTTTTTGCGCTTTTGGTGTTGTATTTATGCACTTCATTTGCTTTTACTTTGTGCACAAAATAACTATGTGTTTTTATATTTATAAAAGATTCTCCGTTATATTCTACTTTACAAGCTAAAGCAGCACCAGTGTAAACATATGGTCTGTATAAATATACATAAGCATATCCTGAATCTGGTTTTTCAATTTTAATATTTAATGGGTTTTTAATTATTGAAGGGTTAGAAAAATGGACGTCAGCAAATTTGAATATGTTTTTTTTCTTTTTACCCTTTTGTCCATTCTCAATGTAAGTGATTTTTTTATTTTTTAGTTGAACAATTTCACAATGAATAGTATCATTTTTAACCGTTACTAAATAATCTGTACCAGCCTTTTGAGCAATTGCGCTAATGCAAAATAGCATTAGCGTTAGGGTAATTATAGTTTTCATTGTTTTCATTTATTATTGTATAAAATTAAGAAAAACTTTACAGAATGACATATAAAAAATCCTGATGCAACTCATCAGGATTTTTAGTTTCTATTTACAAGATTCCTGGCTTCGCAGGAATTGGATCAATCATTTACCAAAACCCATTCACCTTTAGCAATCAAAGGAATAGCTTGCTTATATTTAACTTCTTTAGCTTCACCACTCATTACATGCTTTATAGTAACTCTATCGTTACGACCAATTTTTGGTTGTTCTCTAACAATGGTTTCTACGACTTGCTGTTGGCGAGAAGCTCCTTCACCTGCAGCTCTGTTTTGTGCTGCACGCTCATCCATATTAGGAATCTCGTCTTTTTGAGTTTCTAGCTTTTCTTGCTTACGTCGTTTCGCTTCTTGTATAGTATTAGCCGTTTCTTGTGGAATTTCACCTTTAAATAAGAAAGAAATTACATCTTTATTTACTTGGTCAATCATAGCTTTAAACAGCTCAAAAGACTCAAACTTATAAATTAATAACGGATCCTTTTGCTCGTGTACAGCTAATTGAACCGACTGCTTTAACTCATCCATTTTACGTAAATGTGTTTTCCAAGCATCATCCACAATGGCTAGAGTAATGTTCTTTTCAAAATCATTAATCAGCTGTGTGCCTTTAGTTTCGTAGGCTTTCTCTAAATCAGTAACTACTTGCAGGTTCTTAACTCCATCTGTAAATGGCACCACGATACGCTTAAACTTATCGCGTTGTGTGTTATAAACATTTTCAATCACAGGGAAGGCTAAATCTGCAGCACGCTGCATTTTTTCTCTATAGTGTTTAAAGGCTTCTTTGTAAATAACACCTGAAATTTTCTGAGCGTCCATTTTTGCAAACTCTGCTTCAGTAATTGGAGAGGACATTGAGAAATAACGAATTAATTCAAACTCAAAGTTCTTGTAATCGTTAGCGTCTTTATTATTCATAGCAATACCTTCAGAGGTATCGTAAATCATGTTAGCTAAATCCACCCTAAGACGTTCACCATGCAACGCATTACGACGACGTTTGTAAACAACCTCACGTTGTGCATTCATCACATCATCATATTCTAATAAACGCTTTCGGACACCAAAGTTATTTTCCTCAACTTTTTTCTGCGCACGCTCAATAGACTTAGAAATCATAGAATGCTGAATCACTTCACCTTCTTTCAATCCCATTCTATCCATCATTTTGGCAATACGCTCAGAGCCAAATAGACGCATTAAGTTATCTTCTAAAGACACATAAAACTGTGAACTTCCTGGATCTCCTTGTCGACCAGCTCTACCACGTAACTGTCTATCGACACGACGTGAATCGTGACGTTCTGTACCAACAATGGCTAATCCTCCTGCAGCCTTAACTTCATCACTCAACTTAATATCCGTACCACGACCCGCCATGTTTGTTGCAATTGTAACTTGACCAGCATTACCTGCTTGTGCTACGATATCAGCTTCTCTTTTGTGCTGTTTTGCGTTTAAGACGTTGTGGTCTATCTTACGAATACTCAACATCTTTCCTAACAGCTCCGAAATCTCAACATTGGTCGTACCAATAAGAACTGGTCGTCCTGCTTGAGATAACTCTGTTACTTCATCGATAACAGCATTATATTTTTCACGCTTCGTCTTATACACTAAATCGTCTCTATCATCTCTGGCAATTGGTCTATTGGTTGGAATCTCTACAACATCTAGTTTGTAGATTTCCCAGAATTCACCGGCTTCTGTTACCGCAGTACCTGTCATACCAGATAGTTTGCGATACATTCTAAAGTAATTCTGTAGCGTAACAGTAGCGAACGTTTGTGTAGCCGCTTCAATCTTTACATTTTCCTTGGCTTCAATGGCTTGGTGTAATCCGTCAGAATAACGACGACCATCCATAATACGACCTGTTTGCTCATCTACAATCATAACTTTGTTGTCCATGACAACATACTGATTATCTTTTTCAAATAAGGCGTAGGCTTTCAATAATTGGTTGAGTGTATGAATACGTTCTGATTTAATCCCAAAGTCTCTAAACAAATCTTCTTTAAGATTCGCTTCTTCTTCAGAGGATAAACCCATCGCTTCAATCTTTGCAATCTCAGTCCCCATTTCTGGCATGACGAAGAAATCTGGATCATCCTCGCCAGATAAGAATTCAACACCTTTATCCGATAATTCTACTTGATTATTTTTTTCGTCGATTACATAATAGAGTTCTGCATCTACTTTAGGCATTTCTCTATTGTTATCTTGCATGTAAAAGTTTTCCGTTTTTTGAAGTAATTGCTTAATCCCTTCTTCGGACAAAAACTTAATCAACGCTTTGTTTTTTGGAATACCTCTGTAGGCTCTCAATAATTGGAAACCACCTTCTTTAGCGTCACCAGCAGCAATCAATTTTTTGGCTTCAGCTAAGACACCAACTAAATATTTACGTTGCACATCTTCTATTTGCTGAACCTTAGGTTTAAGCGCATCGAACTCGTGTTCGTCTCCTTTTGGTACTGGACCAGAAATAATTAATGGAGTACGAGCGTCATCGACTAATACAGAATCAACTTCATCAACAATCGCATAATGGTGTGGACGTTGTACTAAATCGTCTGGCGAATGTGCCATATTATCACGTAAGTAATCGAAACCAAATTCATTATTTGTTCCGTAAGTAATATCTGCGTTGTAAGCTTTACGGCGCGCATCTGAGTTTGGTGTATGGTAATCTATACAATCGATACTCATACCATGAAACTGAAATATTGGCGCCATCCATGCGCTATCACGTTTTGCTAAGTAATCGTTAACCGTTACCAAGTGTACACCTTTACCAGCTAATGCATTTAAATACACAGGAAGCGTTGCTACCAATGTTTTACCCTCACCAGTTTGCATCTCAGCAATTTTGCCTTGGTGCATAGCCACACCACCAATTAACTGCACATCATAGTGAATCATGTCCCAAGTAATTGGCTTACCAGCTGCATCCCAAGAATTTGCCCATATGGCTTGGTCCCCTTCTAAAGTTACATAGTCATGTTCTCCAGAAATTTCACGGTCAAACGCATTTGCTGTAACTGGTATCTGTGTGTTGTGTACAAAACGTTTTGCTGTTTCTTTAACCACGGCAAAAGCCTCAGGAAGAATGTCATTTAAAACACCTTCAGTAACATCGTAAATATCGTCATCGATTTTATCAACCTCGAGATATATGTCTTCTCGCTCATCAATGTCTTCAGTAACTTCTGCTTTGGCTAAAAGTTCTTCTTTTTGTGTTTGTAGTGGACGTCTCGCTTCAGCGATTATTTCTTTAAACTCAATGGTCTTAGCTCTAAGTTGGTCATGAGATAAAGCTTCTAGAGCCGCTTCAAAGGTTTTTATTTTATCTACGATTGGGTTTATAGCACTTACATCTTGTTTGGATTTATCTCCAACAAAAACTTTAAGCACTTTATCTAAAAATGTCATATTTTATATTTTGTAACAGATTGACTGGTTTCAATCTTTTGTTGTTTTTTCAGTTCGTTTATTTAATATTATTCGATGTCACGCTAATCGCAATTATAGTTAGTTTTATTAAAGCACTTCGACTGCGCTCAGTGTGACACTATGGTTTCATTTAGAGACCATTATATTTATAATGTGTCGCATTTCTGCATTCGGATAAAATCTGTAACATATTCCAATCACCATTTACTAATGCTTCTTTTTTTAATCTTGTCCATTTTTTAATTTTCTTCTCAAAATATATCGCTTGTAATACATCATTAAACTGTTGGTTAAAAACCAATTTTAAAGGTCTTCTTTTGTATGTATAACAATCTCTATATTTACCTAATTCATGTTCATTATATCTTTTATCAATATTGTTTGTAATTCCTGTATAATAAGAATTGTCTGAACATTTTAAAATATAGACATAATAAAAATTCATTTTCAAATAGTTACGCTTTAGCAAGCTACTTCTAATTGTCAGTTTGAGCGCAGTCGAAAACCTTATTAGTTCTAACCGCAATTGTACTTCGATTGCGCTAAGTGTGACATTTTATTTCACATAAAAAGCATCCGAAAATAAAAAAAGTCTCTAAGTTATGATAACGCAAGAGACTTTTTTGTGATAATTTTATATGTTAATATTCATCCTCATTCCAGAGGTAATCTTCATCAGTTGGATAGTCTGGCCAAATTTCTTCAATAGAGTCGTAAGAATCACCTTCGTCTTCTATCGCTTGTAAGTTTTCAACAACTTCTAATGGAGCTCCTGTTCTAATAGCGTAGTCAATGAGTTCGTCTTTTGTTGCCGGCCAAGGTGCATCACTTAAATAAGATGCTAATTCTAATGTCCAATACATTTGCGTTGTAAATTTAATTTTTGCAAAAATAATTTTTTAGTTGAACAATTCAAGAAAAAATTAAATTAATTAGTTCGTAACTATAATATTTTAATTTATCGGTCTCGCTGAACATTTATATTAATGTGTTTTGAATCATTCAAATATCACTTATAAATGTTTAATCATTAATATAAAGAACGTGTAATCTTCAACTTTTGTTTCGGACTAACTATTGCAATTCTTAATCCTATTCTGTAATCGATTATATGTGTTATGATTCTTTTTTAGGAATCCACTTTATCTCTTCAACTTGTAAATCATATGACAACTTCCGTGCCAATACAAAAAGGTAGTCAGAAAGTCGATTTATATACATTAAGGTTTCAGGTTGAAATGGCTCTAAGTCATTAAGATGCGACGCTAAACGTTCGGCTCTACGGCAAACAGTACGTGCTATGTGACAGAATGACACGGTTTGATGTCCTCCAGGTAAAACAAAGTGCGTCATTGGCGGAAGGCTGGCTTCCATGTTATCCATTTCTTTTTCTAATTTCTCAATATCTTCATCAGATATCTTTGGAATATTTAATCGCGCTTTACCACTTTTTAATGTCGCTTTTTCAGGATCAGTAGCCAAAATAGCTCCAACAGTAAATAGGCGATCTTGGATATCCATCAAAGTGTTTTTATATAACTGGTCAATGTCTTGATCTCTTATTAAACCAATATGAGAGTTGAGCTCATCGATGGTACCGTAACTTTCAATTCTTATATGATGTTTTGGGACTCTTGTACCTCCGAAAAGTGCTGTTGTACCTTTATCACCTGTTTTTGTGTATACTTTCATGTGAACAAAGTTAAGCGTTAAGAGTTAAAAGTTGAAAGAGGAAAGAGAAAAGTTTATATAGGACTGTCATTGCGAGGACGCAGGACGTGGCAATCTGTTTAATTTTTTTCTCTATTCATTTTGTCTTGATATAAAACGAACCAAAAAATCACGATCAAAATTAGGAAATTGCTAAAGCATCACTCACTTTCAGGACTTCGTGCTTGAAGCTTCGCTTCGCATCTATGTTCTTTCGTTCACTATTTCTGAATTTTGATGCTTTCGACGCTGTCGAAAATTTGGGACTTGACTGTTAACTATCTTTTAGTTTTAGAAAACCAGTTTTTTAGTTTACTCATAAAATTAGTGTCAATTATCTCAATTTTATTTTTAATAAGCACTTGTTTTATGGCATCGAGTTGTCCGTTTTTCATTTCTACCAAAACTTCAAAATCTGGTTCAAATTTTAAGAAGTAGTGGTTTTTATTAGTTGAAGAAATTTTGACAGTTTTAATAGTGTTTAACTTTATAGTTTCGACTTCATTATCAATTCTAGAAATAAGTATATTTTCTATCAATTCTAATTTGCCAATTCTTGTAAATAGAAATGAATTTAGTAATGATGCAATTAGCACAATACCGAGTGAAAGATTGAAAATTGTTTCATATAATTCTGGTAGTTCAATTATTTTGAATACAAGCAATGTGTAAATAATACCAAATGTGATAATAAACCATTTCCAAACAAATGAATATTTATGATTATTGATATAGTTATCTTGAATTATATCTAAAGTCATTAATTACTTATTAAACGTATCACTCTCAATAATACCATCACGTAAACGGATAACGCGTTTAGCATGCGCGGCAATATCTTCTTCATGCGTTACCATGATAACAGTATTACCAGAAGCATGAATTTGATCGAAGAGTGCCATGATTTCAGTACCTGTTTTAGAATCAAGGTTACCAGTTGGTTCATCAGCTAAGATGATAGAAGGCTTATTTACAAGAGCTCTTCCAACAGCAACACGTTGTCGCTGTCCACCAGAAAGCTGATTAGGTTTATGATCCATTCGGTCAGCTAAACCAACATCAGTTAAAACTTCTGATGCTCTATCACTTCGTTGCTTTTTTGATGCACCAGCATATATCATTGGTAAAGCTACGTTTTCTAAAGCCGTTGTTCTTGGTAATAAGTTAAAGGTTTGGAAAACGAAACCGATTTCAGTATTTCTAATTTCAGCGAGCTCATCATCAGACATTTGACTGACGTCTTTTCCGTTTAAATTGTAAGAACCAGCTGTTGGTGTGTCTAAACATCCTAAGAGGTTCATTAGAGTAGATTTACCAGAACCAGACGGTCCCATAATGGCAACATATTCACCACGCTTAATGTCTAAATCGATGCCTTTTAGTACATGTACAATTTCTTGTCCTAATTTAAAATCTCTAATGATGTTTCTAATTTCGATGACGTTGTCACTCATAATTAAATAGTCTTGGTTGCTTGATATGTAACTGCAAGATACAGGAATTTGAACTAATTTATTTAATAAGACGTTAAAGTTACAATGTTGTTACAGCCTAATTCTAAAATGTTCTTTGACTTGCTCTTTTCTGAAAAAAACAAAGCCTAGATGGAAGCAATCTACAGTTACAGTTACGTCATTATGCATTTTTATGTATTCCCAAGCTTCGGTCATACCCTTAGACCAGTAAATATCATCAAAAACAAAAACAGTCTCATTATGTACTTTTTGTAAAAGGGATTTGAAATATTGAATAGTAGCAGCTTTATTATGATGGCCATCAAAGAACACGAGATCGTAGTTTTTATCTTTTAAACTCGGTATTACGGTTGTAAAATCGCCTGTTATAAAGGTCGTGTTTTTAATATCTAAAGTTTCAAATTGAGCTTTAGAAAAGTTTGAGGTATTGGGACAACCTTCTATTGTTATAATATTTGAATCTTCTTTAGCCAAAGCCAATGCATAAGTTCCCATACCCAAAGAAGTACCTAATTCTAAAGCTGACTTTATGTTGAAATAATTGACAAGTCTAAAAAGAACTCTGACTTCTTTTTTAGAGCTACTCGAAGCCTTAATCATTTTGCGTACACGTCTTACTTCAGAATGTAATACTTTAGAGCCTGCACCTAAATCTGTAACTTGTAATGTTGTGTTTGAATTTTTTAATGCAGAGCGATACTTATTCAATTTTTCATAAGCATCATATTTTTTTTTTCATAAAGGCATTTGGTGATAAAATCATATATAAATGGTGAATGTACACCATGTTGATTGGTCGCTTTAAATAGAAATTTTATGTATGCTATGACCTGATACATTTTAACCTTCTATTTTCTCAGACAATTCAAACCAACGCATTTCTTTTTCTTCAATTGTATCTATAATTACCTGAAGTTGATTAGATAATTCCTTGATTTTGTCTTGAGATAAATCTGGATTACTAAATTTTGCTTCTAGAGCTGTTTTGTCTAGTTCCAAAGACCGTATTTTAGATTCTAAATTTTTGTATTCTTTTTGCTCATTATAGTCTAACTTATTAGCTTCATTTTGTTTTATAGTTTTAGTATTATCCGTTTGTTTTGATTCTTCAATTTGCTTGGGTTGACTGCTGTCATAAGCTCTAAAATCTGAATAATTTCCTGGAAAATCATCAACGACACCATCTCCTCTAAACACGAACATGTGGTCTACAATTTTATCCATAAAGTAACGATCGTGTGATACAACTAAGAGTACTCCTGGAAAATCCATTAAGAAATCTTCTAGCACGTTAAGCGTAACGATATCCAAATCGTTAGTAGGCTCATCTAGAATTAAAACATTTGGATTTTGAATTAAAACTGTACATAAATACAGTCGTTTTTGTTCTCCACCACTTAATTTTTCTACGAAATCCCATTGTTTTTTTCTGTCAAATAAAAAGCGTTCTAATAATTGTTGTGCACTAATTTGTCTTCCTTTTGCCAATGGAATATAGTCCCCAAATTCTTTGATGACATCGATAACTTTTTGATTTGGTTTCGCTTTAATTCCGCCTTGAGTGTAGTAACCGATTTTTACGGTTTCGCCAGTCACAACTTTTCCTCCATCTGGATTTAGACTTTGCGTCAACAAGTTGAGAAAAGTAGATTTACCCGTTCCGTTTTTGCCAATAATACCAATACGTTCGCCTTTTTTGAAGGTGTAATCAAAACCATCTAAAATGGTTTTGTTTTTATAAGCTTTAGAAACATTATGAAACTCAATGATTTTGCTTCCTAAACGTTCCATGTTAATCTCCAATTGAATTTGATGATCGTTACGACGTTTGTGTGCTTTAGATTTTATTTCAAAGAAATCATCAATTCTACTTTTAGATTTTGTAGTACGCGCTTTGGGTTGGCGACGCATCCAATCGAGTTCTTTTTTATAGAGTTGTTTGGCTTTACCAACTTCGGTAGCTTCATTTTCGATTCGTGCTTCTTTCTTTTCTAAATAGTACGAGTAATTGCCTTTGTAAGTGTATAGTTTACCTTGGTCTAATTCTATAATTTCGTTACATACACGCTCTAGAAAGTAACGATCGTGAGTCACCATAAAAAGTGTTTGTTGCGTCTTAGCAAAATAATCTTCTAACCATTCAATCATTTCTAAATCGAGATGGTTCGTAGGCTCATCTAGAATTAAAATATCTGGCTTACTGAGTAATGCTTGTGCTAATGCTAAGCGTTTTTTTTGTCCTCCAGAAAGCGTACTAACTTTCATAGATAAATCATCTAATTTTAGTTGAGATAATGTCTGTTGATATTGCGTTTCAAATTCCCATGCATTATTTCTATCCATAGCTTCAAAAGCTTTTTGGTAAGCTTCAGTATCTTCAGGGTTTTTTAAAGCATTTTCGTAAGCTTCAATAGTTTTTAAAATAGGAATATCTGAAGCGAAAATAATTTCTTCTATGGTAAGTTTTGCATCCAAATTTGGTTCTTGGTCTAAAAAGGCCAATCGCAGCCCTTTTCTAAAAACTATTTGTCCATTATCAGGAGAATCTTTTCCTGATAAAATATTTAGAATAGAGGTCTTTCCACTTCCATTTTTAGCAACAAAAGCAATCTTCTGATCTTTGTGAATACTAAATGATAAATCCTTAAAGAGCACTAGCTCTCCATATGATTTAGATATATTTTCTACGTTGAGGTAATTCAAACTAAAATTTTTACAAAGAACGTAAATAAACCAAAAACAAACCTAATAGTTTTGATATTGATATTGATACATTATATTTGTCTGTAAAGATCCATTTTTCCTTATGAGAAGCACAAAGCTTTTAATTGTTTTTTTGATTTGTATTTTTATTTCTTCTTGTATCCCTCACAAAGACACAGTTTACCTTCAGAATAAAGGTATGGCGACTGATTCTACTATGGTTTTAGTAGAAAAACCTAAGCCTTATCGTGTTCAGATCAACGATATACTCACGATTCGCATTAAAGTTCTTGATCAGGAGAATGTGACTATTTTTAATCCTGTTGGAGAAGGGTCACTTAACGCATCAAGCCAAGAACGCGCCTACTTTGATGGATTTACGGTTAATCTTCATGGGAATATACGAATCCCTGAACTTGGTGAATTTAACGTTCTAGGCTACACTTATGAAGAAATAGAAAATCTTATTAAAGACATGCTTCTTGAAAATCAATTTAAAGAAACAGCAAATATTTTTATTACCGTTAAATTGGCAGGTCTGCGTTATACAGCGAATGGAGAAGTTGGTACTCCAGGGACAAAAATTCTTTTTCAGGATAGGGTGAATATATTTGAAGCTATAGCTAACGTAGGCGAAATTCCTGTTACAGGAAATAAAAAAGCAGTTAAGATAATACGCCAATTTCCACACGGACAAGAAATTCACTCTATTGATTTAACAGATATAAATGTGATGAATTCACCTTATTATTACATTCAACCTAATGATATTATTTATGTAGAACCTTTGAGGCAGAAGTCTATTGGTACAGGTAAAACAGCTGTTGAAACCATAGGAACTATTGCTACAATTTTATCTCTTGTAACCACATCTGTATTATTGTTTACTAGGCTATGAGTAAAAGCGAAAATTATAACGAGTTTGAAAACGGTGAATTTAGTAGAGTATCGTTTGACTTCAGAGGATACCTCTTTAAGGTTCTAAATTTATGGAAATTTATGTTGCTGTGTGTTGGAACAGCTATTATAATCGCTTACTTTATAAATGTAAGGAAACAGAATGTTTATAAGTTAAGTTCTTTGATTTCTATAGAAAATGACCAAAATCCTTTTTTTACTGCGAATACGAGTATATCTTTTAATTGGGGAGGTGTATCTGGTAAAATGAGTAAAACCATTACTGCTATAAAGACAAGAAGCCATAATGAGAAGGTAGTCGATTCATTGCAATATTATATGGAGTACTTAACCCAAGGAAAGTACCGTAAAGAAGATATTTATGTAAATTCGCCATTTAGATTTAAAATAAATAAAGAAGCTCCTCAAGTATTAGGATATCCAATAGGCATTAGATTTATTAATGTCAATGAATTTGAAGTGTTTACAGAATTTGAAAGCACTAATAGATTAAGTCAAGTTTTTGGTAATAATGCTTTTAAACGTGTTGCAGTACCAGTAGGTTCTTTTTCAAAAAAATTTAGTGTAGGTGAGTACATAGATTTGCCATTTTTGAATGGTATTTTAAATGTAATTAATCAATTTGAGATTACTCCAGGAAAAGAATATTTTATACAGTTTTTAAATTTTGATTCCGTTGTAAATAAATATAAATCTGGTATTATTATTGAGCCTGAATCCTCTAGTTCGCCAGTGCTCATGTTACAATTGGCAGGAAATAATAAGGCGAAGATTGTTGATTATCTTAATGCTACCTCAGCTATATTAAGTAAATCTGAATTAGAAAGGAAAAATTTGTATGCAACAAATACCATAAAATTTATCGATAGTAGTCTCGCAGGTGTAAATAACAATTTACAAGAATACACCGATGAAATGAATACTTTTAGACGAAAGAATAAAGTTTTTGACATTACTGAAGAAATCGCTCAAATATCTGATCAATTGAGAGAGTATGGTATATCCAAGGAGCAACAAGAATTAAAATTAAATTATTTAGATAATCTTGAGAAATATATAAATACCAAGACGGATTTTACAGAAATTAATGCACCTACCGTTTTTGGTATTACCGAAATAAATATTTTAAACAGTATCTCTAAAATTATCGAGTTATCAACTCAAAGACAAAATTTAGAATATACTACAAAAGAAGGATCGGGTTTGTTTGAAGATATTGATCGGAAAATAAAATCAGAGAAAAATATTCTTTTAGAAACAATTGAAGCGACAAAAAAAACCGTACGTATTCAGTTAACTAACATAAACAATAGCGTTGGAAAATTAGAATCTAAGCTATCTAATCTTCCAGAAGACCAACAAGAGTATTTAAAAATTCAGAAGAAAACTAGATATTAGTCAGGAAGCGTACGACGTCTATATGATAAAACGAAGTGAAGCTGCTATTGTTAAGGCGGCTAATATTTCTGATATAACAGTTATTGATGAAGCTAAGGATATAGGTGAAAGACCTATTGGACCAAATAAAGCACTGAATTATATGATGGCTTTAATGTTGGGTTTCTTTATACCTCTATTTTTAATATTTGTTTTATATCTTCTCGATAATACGCTGCATGGTTCGGATGAAATAGAACAATTATCTAATATACCTATTTTGGGGTTAGTGGGTAAATACAATTATAAGAATAATTTGGTGGCCTTTGAGAAACCAAAATCTGCAGTTGCTGAATCTTTCAGAGCGATTCGATCGAGTTTGCAATTTATTTTTAAAAATAAACAGCAGACTACCAGAGCCAGTACTTTAATGGTGACATCATCCGTTAGTGGTGAAGGGAAAACTTTTACATCAATTAATATTGCTACTGTTTATGCACTCTCTGGAAAAAAGACTATTCTATTAGGTTTAGATTTACGTAAACCAAAAATCTTTGATGATTTTGGTATAACTAATGAAAAGGGTATGGTAAACTATCTTATTGGTGATTGTGCAATAAGTGAAATTATGACAAACACACATATCGAGAATTTAGATGTAATACCATCTGGGCCGATACCACCAAATCCTTCTGAACTTTTAATGGGAGGAAAGTTAAAAGAACTTATAGGTGAACTAAAAGAAGAGTACGATATAATCATTTTAGATACTCCGCCATTAGGCTTAGTTACTGATGCTCTGGAGTTAGTACAATATGCTGATGCTACTATTTTTATGGTAAGATTAGATTATACAAAAAAAGGGATGCTTCAATTGGTTAATGCAAAATACCGCACAGGAGAGCTAAAAAATATAAGTTTTGTGCTTAACTTTTATAGACACAAAAACAATCACAATTATGGTTATGGGTATGGCTACGGTTATGGTTATGGGTATGGTTATGGAGTTTATGGTAATGCTTATCACGAAAGAGATAACTATACTTTGTTAGAAAGAATTAAACTTTTCTTAAGAAGAATATAACGGGCTTAACTACTAATTGTGATAACTAAAACTCAACTTAAATTAAAACGAATTTTCGATTTTATTTTAGTTTTAGTGCTATTATCTTTATTGATTCTTCCAATTTTTATACTAATTATTATAGCTACTGTTGATACAGGTAGATATGGGGTGTTTTCGCAATGGCGTGTTGGTCAAAATGGTAAGTTATTCAAAATTTATAAAATTAGAACTTTAAGAGATGAATTACATAAACTAGGGCATTTAGAAAATAGTGCAACGCCCCTCGGAAAGTACCTAAGACGCACTAAACTCAATGAGTTACCACAATTATTTAATGTACTTATTGGTGATATGAGTTTTGTTGGTCCAAGACCTGATTTACAGGGTTTTGCCGATAAATTAGAAGGAGATGATCGCATTATTTTAATTGTTAAACCAGGAATTACTGGTCCAGCAACTATTAAATATAGAGATGAAGAGCGTGTATTAGAACGACAAAAAGACCCTGAACATTACAATAGAACGATTATTTGGGTAGATAAAGTGAAAATAAATAAAAAGTATGTTGAGAATTACAGTTTTTACTTAGATTTGACACTCATTTTAAAATCTACTTTAAACAAATGACACATTCAGAAGACAAAATTGCAATCATAGGATTAGGTTATGTCGGTTTGCCCCTTGCCGTAGAGTTTGCAAAACAATACTTTGTAGTTGGATTCGATATTAATAAACAACGTATCAGCGAATTAAATAATGGTGTTGATAAGACATTAGAAGTTGAAAACGATAATTTAAAGTCAGTATTAACTACAGATTTGTCTGCTAGTAAAGGACTTTACATAACGGATGATATAGAAGCATTAGCTGTAACCAATGTTTACATCATTACAGTGCCAACTCCAACAGACGCATTAAATAAACCTGTATTTACTCCTTTAATAAAGGCAAGTGAAACCGTAGGTAAGGCAATGTCCAAGGATGATATTGTAATCTATGAATCAACAGTTTATCCGGGTGCGACAGAAGATATATGCGTACCTATTTTAGCAGAAGTTTCAGGATTAAAATACAACGAAGACTTTTTTGCTGGTTATTCACCTGAAAGAATTAATCCAGGGGATAAACATCATACTGTAACAAAGATCTTAAAGGTAACTTCAGGTTCTACTCCAGAGGTTGCGAAAAAAGTTAACGATTTATATTTAAAAGTTATAACTGCAGGCACGCACTTAGCTCCTTCTATAAAAGTTGCTGAAGCTGCAAAAGTCATTGAAAATTCCCAACGGGATATCAATATTGCATTTGTTAATGAATTATCTAAAATATTTAGATTATTAGATATAGATACAAAAGCTGTTTTAGAAGCTGCTGGGACGAAATGGAATTTCTTGAAATTCTCCCCTGGTTTAGTAGGTGGACATTGTATAGGTGTTGATCCTTACTATTTGGCTCAAAAAGCAATAGAGTCTGGATATAATCCAGAAATTATTTTAGCTGGCCGTAAAATGAATGACAGTATGGGTAGCTATGTTGCTACAGAAACTGTTAAAATGATGATTAATAAAGGAGCAACTATAAAAGGATCTAAAGCCTTGGTATTAGGCATTACTTTTAAAGAAAATTGTCCAGATATTAGAAATTCTAGAGTTATAGATATAATTGAAGAATTAGAAACCTATCATGTTAATGTCGATGTATTTGATCCATGGGCATCTAAAGAAGAAGTAAAGCATGAGTACAAATTAGACTTAATCTCAGATTTTGGTGAATTAAGTTCTGATTATGATGCTGTTATTTTAGCAGTTTCGCATAATGAATTCTTAAAAATAGATATCACAAAATTAAAATCACAAACAGGTGTTGTTTTTGACGTAAAATCGTTACTCCCAATAGACACCGTAGACGCTAGACTATAATGTACTCAAATCCACACCACAACACAGACCTATCTAAGTTAAGTTTTTTAATTACAGGAGGTGGAGGCTTTATTGGCTCTAACCTTACTGAATACTTGTTAAAGTATAATGCTAAAAAAGTAAGAGTTTTAGATAACTTTTCTAATGGTCATCGCGAAAATCTAACTGAATTTATGGATAATCCAGCCTTCGAATTAATAGAAGGTGATATTAGAGATTTAGAGACTTGTAAAAAAGCTATGGATGGGATTGACTATGTGTCTCACCAAGCAGCTTTAGGTTCTGTACCGCGTTCTATTAATGATCCTGCAACAACTAACGAAGTTAATATTTCAGGATTTTTAAATATGATGATTGCGCTTAAAGATAGTTCAACAGTAAAACGTATGGTTTATGCTGCTTCTAGTTCGACTTATGGAGATAGCAAAGCATTACCTAAGATAGAAGACACTATCGGAAAACCTTTATCACCTTATGCAGTTACAAAATATGTCAACGAATTGTATGCAGATGTATTTGGTACTACCTATGATACTGATGTTATAGGATTACGCTATTTTAACGTATTTGGCCCTAAACAAAGCCCAACAGGTGCTTATGCTGCGGTTATTCCATTATTTATGCAGGCGCTTAAGGATAATGAGCCATCAAAAATTAACGGTGATGGTGAACAAACACGAGATTTTACATTTATTGATAATGTAGTACAGGCCAATGTAAAAGGTTTCTTTGCTTCTAAAGATGCAAAAAACGAAGTCTTTAATGTAGCTTGTGGAGAACGTATTACTATAAACTATTTATGGGAGTCACTGCGAATTGCTGCTAACTCTGATTTAAAAGCCATTTATGGACCTAATAGGCAAGGTGATGTAAGAGATTCCTTAGCAGATATTTCTAAAGCAGAAAAACTTTTAGACTATAAACCACAATATACAGTGCGAGAAGGCTTAAAAATTACTTGGGATAGTTTTAATTAATACAGCACAATTTTTTTCTAGTTGAATTGCCAATTACTTGGTATATTAGCACGTCTTTAAAATTTAATTAATTTGAGTGCTATAAAAGATGATGAGTGGTTATATACAATCTCTAGTAAGAGAAAGCTCATTGACTTTAATTTTAAAGAGATTTGGCGCTACAGAGACTTGTTACTACTATTTGTAAAACGAGACGTAGTTACAGTTTATAAACAAACTATATTAGGACCGCTCTGGTACCTTATTCAGCCATTATTCACTGCACTTACATTTACATTAATATTCAATAAGGTAGCGAATATTGAAACGGGTACAGTACCTTCTTTTTTATTTAATTTAGCAGGTGTATCTATATGGAATTATTTTAATACTTGTTTAACTGCAACAAGCGATATTTTTAAAACCAATGCAGCCATATTCGGTAAGGTATATTTTCCTCGAATTATAGTGCCACTTTCTATCATTATTTCTAATTTGATGAAGTTTGGTATTCAATTACTCATTTTTATAGCGTTTTATATTTATTATTACTTTAATGGAGCCGCTATAGAAGTTAAAAGTGCTATTCTGTTTTTTCCTTTTATTGTACTTTTAATGGGTTTATTAGGTCTTGGTATTGGGATGATAATTTCTAGTATGGTTACAAAATATAGAGATTTAAAATTTTTAGTAAGCTTTGGTGTACAACTCTTAATGTATGTCTCTGCGGTGATGTATCCATTAGCATTAATGCGAGAAAAATTACCTAGACTAGCGTGGGTTGTAGAGTATAATCCTCTAGCATATATAATAGAAATAGCCCGTTATATGTTGTTGGGAACTGGCACCTTTAGTTGGTTTGGGATTATATATACATTGGGAGTCGCGTTTTTAATATTGTTTTTTGGAATTATCATATTTAACAGAACGGAGAAGACGTTTATAGATACGGTTTAATCACATTGGGATGGATGAAAAATTAACGACTCAAGACTACTGGGAGAAGTATTATAGGCGAGATCATGCTAACAGAAATCATATTATTAATGTTTGTTCTGAATATGATTTGTTTTGGGACAAATTCATATTACCAGATTCCAATTCTAAAACGATAATTGAAATAGGTGGATATCCCGCACGATTTTTGGCATATCTCTCAAATAAATATAAATTAAAACCAACAAGCTTGGATTTTAATTCAGATAAAAGTCAAATAGAACGAACTTTTGGTATTATGGGTGTAAATGATTATAATATCATACAAGCTGATTTTACCAAATATAATTCAAAACAAAAGTATGATTACTTAATTTCATTAGGGTTTATAGAACACTTTGAAAATTTTGATGAGATTTTAGATAGGCACGTACCATTTGTTAAAGCAGGGGGCAAAATTCTAGTAATGATTCCTAACAAAAGATATTTGCGGAAGTACTATGGTTGGCTTTGCGATTATGAAAATTTAAAGGCGCATAATTTAAAGTGTATGAATTTGAATGTTTTTAAAGATTTCGCAAAAAGAAACCATTTAAAAACTGATGTATTGCAATATCATGGCGGCTTTGCATATAGCGTCCATCAGAAACTTAATTTTTTTCAAAAATTCATATATAAAGTTACTCGTATTATTTTTAAATACAAATTGAATTCTTACATAGAAAAGCACCCTACTAAATACTTTAGTTCATCAATCATTGGTATATTTGAAAAGCCTAAGAATTAACGAATATGCTTTATTTAATAAATATTAATTTTTAAAATGAATTAAGTGGAATGAGTATCATTCTCAAAGCTGAAAATATTAGTAAACAATACCGACTAGGACTCGTAGGCACTGGCACAATCAGTCATGATTTGAATCGATGGTGGGCCGGCATTCGTGGAAAACAAGATCCTTATTTAAAAGTGGGCTCTGTAAACGACCGTAGTACAAAAGCAGACAGCCACTATGTTTGGGCTTTACGAGATATTAATTTTGAAGTTCAAAAAGGGGAGGTTTTGGGTATTATTGGTAAAAATGGTGCTGGGAAATCTACCTTGTTAAAAATTTTATCTCGTGTCACAATTCCTACTACAGGCGAGATTAAAACTAAAGGCCGCATTGCTAGTTTGTTAGAAGTAGGAACAGGTTTTCACCCAGAGTTGACAGGTAGAGAAAATATTTATCTAAATGGAGCTATTTTGGGCATGACAAAGTCCGAAATTAAATCTAAAGAAGATGAAATTATCGACTTTTCAGGTTGTGCACGTTACGTAGATACGCCAGTTAAACGTTATAGTTCTGGTATGAGAGTTCGTTTGGCTTTTGCTGTAGCAGCATTTTTAGAACCCGATATATTAGTCATTGATGAAGTCCTTGCAGTAGGTGATGCTGAATTTCAGAAGAAAGCTGTAGGGAAAATGCAGGATATTAGTAAAGGAGATGGAAGAACTGTTTTGTTTGTTAGCCACAATATGGCAGTTGTAAAAAGTTTATGTACACGAGCCGTTGTTTTGGAGCATGGCAAAACGGTTTTCGAGGGAGGAACCAATGATGCAGTTCATTTTTATTTAAATCATACAAAAAATAGATCTCTAAGTTACATTTCAAAGAAAAAAGAATTAGCTAACAACTTCGTTAAGTCTGTTAAGATTATAACTAGTCATAAGGGGTTTCAAGAATTCAACGGTAAGTTGAATGTTGAAATCACTATTTATTGTTTTGAAAAAGTTCAGTCTCCAGCAGTATCTTACCAAATTTTGAATAGTGATAATATTCCTATCATTCATGAATTAGTTTTGAATGCTGAACAATCATTTGGCCAAGAAAGAGGGTCTTACAAATTAATATCGTCAATAAGTAAGCTAAAATTGTATGAAGGAGAGTATACGCTAAATGTTTATTTTGCAGATAATTTTAGTAAAACTACATTTGATAAGTTATTTGAAGTTTGTCATTTTGAGGTTGTAAATAGTAATAAAAGACCTTATTATTGGCAAACAGGTTCAGCAATATATAAAGAGAATGATACACAATGGGTTATTAAAAAAATAAATGAAGATACAATTACATAGTCCATTAATTACTGGAGGGTTGGTTCATAAAATAGAGGTTTTTAAAGCTTCTAAAATTTGCTTAGCTTACAAGGAAATGGGAATTGATGTCTCTCGTTTTTTTGATAAATTAGAAAATGTAGAACTTCTGGAATGTGAGGGCACTGGTTATAGATTTTATTACCCCTTTTCTACTATTGGAGATGCTGGTTTTTACAAGGATTTATCAACCATACGTAAAGATTACTATTCTATACGTTGGGAGCATTTGAAGATTTTACCTAGTCTAGCAAAAAATGAAAATGTATTGGAAATTGGTTCTGGTTTTGGAGCTTTTTTAAAGCTTTTAAAATCAAATGAAATTACTGCTGAAGGTATAGAATTAAACCCTGAAGCTATTAACGTTTGCAAAAAGCAAAATTTAACAATACATAATGAATTAATTGAGGATTTTGCAATCAAGCATAAAGAACATTATGATGTAGTCTGTTTTTTTCAAGTACTAGAACACATAACAAATGTTCATGATTTTATCGAGAATGCATTATTAACCTTGAAGCCCAATGGAAAACTTATTATTGGCGTTCCAAATAATAACCCTTTTTTATATGTAAATGATAAATACCATACACTTAATCTACCACCTCATCACGCAGGACTTTGGAACAATAAAGCATTTAAATCGTTAGAATCTATATTTGACGTTCAATTGACGTCTTTACAATATGAACCTTTGGAAAAGACTTACTCTCAATTTTTAAGAGCATACATTCGAAATTCGAATTTTATTTATTCTAAAATCTTACGAATAGCAAATAAAATAGTACCAAAAGTTTTAAAATTTATTTTGTGTAAATATATAGATGGGCGTAACATATTAGTTGTATTTACGAAGGTACGTTAAAAATGGAGGAATTTATCAATATTACATTTTCTATAAAAAATCTCGATAGATATTACATTCGTCATGCCATATTTAAGGCACTTCTGAATGTTTTGCCAGAAATGAAGGATAATCTATTGGATATTGGTTGTGGTAAAATGCCTTATAAATCTCATATTTTAGAAAACTCTATGGTAACATCTTATACAGGTTTAGATATAGAAACAGCAATAGAATATGATAAGCGGGTAAAACCTGATTATACTTGGGATGGTATAAAGATGCCTTTTGAAAACAATAGTTTTGACTGTGCCTTTGGTACAGAGGTTTTAGAGCATTGTCCGGAACCAGAAATTATTTTAAAAGAAGTGTATCGCATTTTAAAGCCAGGTGGTATTTTCTTTTTTACTGTGCCATTTTTATGGAATTTGCATGAAGTACCACATGATGAGTATCGTTACACTCCATTTTCGTTAGATCGTCATTTAAGAAATAGTGGATTTGTTGATATAACATTAAAAGCCATGGGAGGCTGGCATGCATCTATGGCACAGATGTTAGGACTTTGGGTTAGAAGAAGCCCAATAGCATCTAAAAAGCGGAAAGTTTTATCTTCAATTTTAAAACCTGTAATTAAATATTTAATTAAGTCGGATAAAGCAGAAAACATTGTCTTTGAAGAAGGACAAATGATTACTGGTATTTGCGGCATAGTAAGAAAGTAACCATGAATATTGCGATTTTTTCACCCAATCAAAACCCTTATTCCGAAACCTTTATTCAGGCTCAAAAGAACTTTTTGAAAGGTAATGTGTTTTATTATTATGGATATTTGGGACTGATTGAACTAGAGGGTTTTAAAAGTTTGGTGCCAAAAACATCCCTATGGCGTTATAGAATTATTCGTAATTTAAAAAACTATCCGACGCACTATATAAATGAAAAAGCTGTATTAAATTCTTTAAAAAAACAAGCCATAGATGTAATATTAGTGGAGTATGGAACACACGCCTTTAATTTATTAAATCTGCTAAAGTCTGCTGGATTACCTTTGGTCGTGCATTTTCATGGCTCAGATGCTAGTGTAAGAGATGTCATTAACAGATGTCGAAATTACAAAGAGGTTTTTGATTTAGCGACTTATGTTATCGCAGTTTCCAGAAAAATGGAACAAATGTTATTAGACCTTGGGTGTCAATCTGAAAAACTTATATATAATGCATGTGCTGCACATCCAGAATTTGAAGCTTTAGTCCCAAAATTTTCAAAAAAACAATTTATAGGAATGGGTCGTTTTATTGATAAAAAAGCACCATATTACACTATTATGGCCTTTAAAGAAGTGATTAAAAAATATCCAGATGCCAAGTTATTGTTGGCTGGGAAAGGTATGCTAATTAATACTTGTTATAATCTGGTAAGACAATTTGGTTTAGAGGCTCAAGTTGAGTTTTTGGGGGTAATCAAACCTGAAGACTTTAGAAAATTATTATCGGAATCTTTGGCATTTGTACAACATTCCATTACCGCCAAAAATGGAGATATGGAAGGTACACCAGTATCTGTCTTAGAAGCTAGTGTTTCGGGTTTGCCAGTTATTTCGACAGAACATGCAGGTATTCCTGATGTGATTAAACATGGAGAAACAGGATTGTTATGTAAGGAGCATGACGTGGAAGATATGGCTCAGAATATGATCCGTTTACTAGATGATGTAACCTATGCACAACAATTAGGCGCGGCAGGGAAGCAGTTTATTCTAAAACATTTTAGTATGCAACTACATATTAAAAAATTACAAACGGTAATAGAAGACGCTAGCAAAATTTATTAATTTTAAATCTTACGTGTATATTAGTAAGGTAAATCATATTTATGATTGAACAACCACTTGTTTCAATAATAATTCCTACTTATAACCGTGCACATTTAATTGGTGAAACGTTAGATTCAATATTGGCGCAAACTTACACCAATTGGGAGTGTATAGTAGTAGATGACGGTAGTACGGATGAAACAGAAGTATTACTTGCTGCTTATGAAACCAAAGATAAAAGATTTAAATACTATGAACGTCCAGATAATCATTTGTCTGGAGGAAATGGAGCACGCAATTATGGACTTGAAGTTAGTAAAGGAGAGTATATACAGTGGTTTGATAGCGATGATTTAATGCTCCCTAAAAAATTAGAGTTAGAAGTTAACGCTTTGTTTACAAATGATGTTGATTTTGTTATAAGTAAAACGAAGTATTTTAATAGAAAGAATAATTCTTTTTCTAATTACGATTTTATAGCTTCGGACGTAACATTTGAGAGTTATGCAATTGATTATATTAGATGGTACACCCCAGACTTAATGGTAAAACGGTCTATTATTTCGAACATTAAATTCAATGAACTATTGACGGCAGGCCAAGAACATAACTTCAATTGTAAACTATTACTTAAAACTAATAATTTGTTTTATTTAAATATGTTTTTAACATCAAGGAGATACAGCGCTGATTCAATAGGTGGAGAACGAGGTCAATCTTACATTACACATCAAATAAAATTGTTTGAAGCCCACTGGTACAATTATATAGATTTAAAGGATAAGGCGAATTCTGATAAGTTTAACCGTTATTCTTTATTGCAGTGTGTGCAATGTTACTTAGAATCAAGAAATACCATTCCTTTGCCAAATGGTTTTATGAAAGCATTAAAGATGGACTATCCAAAACGGTACTATTTTTTTTATTTGGCAAGAATCTCGAATTCAATTTTCGGAAAATATTACAAATTTTATGAGCTAATAAAGCAAAATGAGACTTTTAATACCTATGGTTTAAATAAGAACTAAAAACAATTTCATACTATAATGATCAATCAGTAATTTATGCTTTTCAACTCTATAGATTTTGCGATTTTTTTGCCCTTAGTGTTTGCACTGTATTGGTTGCTAAGGGATAAATTGTTTCTTCAAAACTCTCTAATAGCTGTTTCTAGTTACGTATTCTATGGATGGTGGGATTGGCGCTTTTTGTTTCTTATTATGTGCAGTACTATTGTCGATTACTTAATTGGGAGGGAGTTAGACAAATCTAAAGTACCTTTTCAAAGAAAAGTATTACTGTTTATTAGTATTGGTGTTAATTTGGGCTTACTTGGTTTTTTTAAGTATTATAATTTTTTTCTTGATAATTTTGTTGATGTTTTTCAGTTTTTTGGTCGAGATTTAAACTTTAGAGGTTTAGAAATTGTCTTGCCAGTAGGTATAAGTTTTTATACATTTCAGACCTTAAGTTATACAATTGATATTTACAGACGAAAGTTGGAGCCCACCTCCAATTTTATTGCATTTACAGCATTCGTTAGCTTCTTTCCTCAGTTAGTTGCAGGTCCAATAGAACGTGCAACTCATTTATTGCCTCAATTTTATACTAAAAGAAAATTTAATTATACAATGGCTGTTGATGGTTTGCGACAGATTCTTTGGGGTTTATTTAAAAAAGTAGTTATCGCGGATAATTGTGCAAAATTTGCAAACGAGATATTTAATAATTCTGATAGTTTTAGTGGTAGTACTTTATTCTTAGGAGCTTTCTTTTTCGCTTTTCAAATTTACGGGGATTTTTCTGGTTATTCCGATATCGCAATAGGAACTTCGAGACTATTCGGGTTCGATTTAATGAAAAATTTCGCTTTTCCTTACTTTTCTAGAAATGTAGCAGAGTTCTGGAGACGCTGGCATATTTCATTATCAACTTGGTTTAGAGATTATCTGTATATACCTCTTGGAGGAAGTCGCGGAAGTAGCTTGCAAAAAGTACGCAATATATTTATAATATTTATTGTAAGTGGATTTTGGCATGGCGCCAATTGGACTTTTATAATTTGGGGAGCTCTTAATGCTTTATATTTTTTGCCCTTGTTATTACGCAATAAAAATAGAATATATACTGATACAATTGCCGAAGACAAAGTACTTCCTAGCATCAGAGAACTTACACAAGTATTTTTAACTTTTTTATTGACGGTAATAGCCTGGGTGTTTTTTAGAGCAGAAAATTTATCGCATGCCTTTTCTTTTTTTAACGGTATGTTCTCTAAAACCTTTTTTACTATCCCAGAAATAAGACCAACCAATTTATTGATTTTGATAAGTTTGTTTATGATTGTAGAATGGTTTGGTAGAACAGAAGCATTTGCGTTGAGTAATATCGATAAAAAGATGCCACGTATAGTACGTTATATTTTATATTATACTATATTACTTTGTTTATTATATTTTGCAGGAGCACCGCAAGAATTTATATATTTTCAGTTCTAAGCTATGAAAAAATTCATTTTAAAGGTAATGTTTTTCTTTACCTCACTATTTTTTGTCTGTGTGCTTGCAGATTTTTGGATTTCTAATATATTGGCAAACTCCGAAAGTTATGCTATGGGTGATTCCAAAATATGGAATGACATCATAGAAAGTAATATTGATGCGGATCTTCTTATTTATGGTTCTTCTCGAGCTTGGGTTCATTTTGATCCAGAATTTATTGAAGGTGAGACATCGTTAAAAAGTTATAATTTCGGTGTTGATGGACATGCCTTTGCTACTCAGAATTTAAGACATAATCTCTTTATAAAATACAATCCAAAACCTAAAGTAATTCTTTACTCAATTGATGTTGGTACATTTGATAGAAGTAAAGGCCTTTACAATGATGAACAATTTTTACCTTTTTTTCGTGAAACATATATTAATGATTTTACGAAAAATTATAAAAACTTCTCTTTATCCGACTATAATATTCCTTTAATACGATATGTTGGCAGGCGTAAAGCTATAAATACATTTTTAAAACATATTATAGATTGGCCACAACAAAAAATAAGAAAAAATGGTTTTGCCTCAAAAGACAAAACATGGAATACGGATTTTGATAAAGCTAAAGTAGAAAAAGGTAGTTATTATAAATCCATCAATAAAGAACTTGTAAAGCGTTTCGATGATTTTCTAATAGATGCTAAAGAAAATAATATTCATGTTATCTTAATGTATGCACCAGAACACATTTTAGGACAATCTTTTGTTAATAATAGACATGAAGTTTTAAAAGTCTTTGATTCTATTTCAAAAAAAAATCAAATTCCCTTTTTTGACTATACATCACATTCTATGAACAGTGATAAAGATTTTTTTTATAACAGTTCTCACCTAAATACAAAAGGAGTGGAAGTTTTTAATACATTATATATTGGAGATTTAAAAACATATTTAGATTCTATATTGGCTAATAAAAACAAAAGTGGTTTTAACTAATGATGTATTTAATAGCAATTCTATTTAATGTCTTTTAGGTAAATATTTAACCCTTTAATAACGAGTCAGAATATAGAAATTGATTCTAAATATTTGATTCATGTAATAAAACAAATCAGATATTATTATCTAATTATTTATATTTGTTTCATATGAAGCAAGCCATATTAATTACTGCTTATAAAGATATATATCAATTAAAAGAATTGATTGATTTTTTTGAAGCTCAATATTTCAATGTGTACATTCACATTGATCGTAAAAGTAATTTTAAATCAGAGGAATTAAGGTTTTTAGAAGCTTCTCAAGTCAAATTAATTACTAATCGCTATAAAGTTAATTGGGCTGGGTTTAATCATTTAAAAGCTTATTTATATTTGTGTACGGCGGCGCTAAAAGATAAAGAGAATTTTTGTTTTCACTTAATCACAGGTCAAGATTTTCCTATAAAGTCTATTTCTTTTTTTCAGCAATTTGCTGCTAAGCAAATGGATAACCCTCGCGATTATCTGGCGCATCATGAGGTGCCATTTAAAAGATGGAGTGGTGGAGGTATCAATAGATTGACCTATTATCATTTGTATGATTTTTTTGACGCAAAAAAATACAAAGCACAAATACGTAAATTTGTTCGATTACAAAGAAAATTAGGGATAAAGCGGAAGTTGCCTAAAGGGTTTCTTCAATTACATGGAGGCTCCACGTATTGGACATTATCTAGAGATACTTTGAATTATGTTATGAATTTCACCAAAAACAACCCAAAATTCCTTAAACGTTTTAAGTATTCCTTTTGTGCTGAAGAATTTTACTTTCACACTATTATGTTGAATGCACCTTTTGCTGATAAAATTGTAAATGACAATCTTCGTCATATAGATTGGTCTGTAGATAGGGGGAGTACACCTGTGGTCTTAGATGAACGTGATTATGATGTATTGGCTCAAGGAAATTGTTTGTTTGCCAGAAAATTTGATGATAGATCTTCAATTTTAAAAGAAAAAATTAAAGAAAATATATTAAATAATTAAATGTGTTAAAAGTTAGCACTAATACTCAAGAACAATGGTTATTATTCTTTGTGCTAATAATAGGCATAGATGAAGTGAAGTAAAAACAGATATTTTGATTAAATGAATCTATCCGTCATCATACCTATTTATAATGGGGAACCTTTTGTAAAGGATTTATTGATAACACTCAATGCAATTACATATCAAGATTTTGAAGCAATTTTTATTGACAATAATTCAACAGATCAATCCTTAAATCTTCTCCAAAAAGAGTTGTCTAAAGCAAATTTTAATTATCAGTTACTCAGTGAAGAAAGACAAGGGCAAGGATATGCTCGCAATACTGGCATTGCCAAAGCTAAAGGAAAATATATTGCATTTTTAGATTGTGATGATAGAGTGCATCCTGAAAAATTCGCAACAGATCTGGCATTATTCGAACAACACAATGTTGATTTTGTGTTTTGCCGTAGCGAGAAACTCTATTCAGACGGAAGGGCATTAATACATCCAATAGATGGATTTAAAAAAGGTCTCAATAATGCACCAGATTTGGGTCTAATTTGGTTATTGAGTTATTTTAAACTTCAAGGCACAGGAGCAGTTATGATTACCAAAACGGCCCTTAATAAATTGGGCGGATTTCATACTATGCGCACTGGTCAAGACGCATTTTTGTTTATTAGAATGGGATTGGTGTGCAAAGGATACTTTTATGATAAGGTTATGTTTTTTTATTACCGCCATGCAAGTTCTACTGTTTCCGAAAGAAATAAAAAGAAAGACGGAACATTACATTCTTACTTTAATTTAAGAAAGGAATTGTTTAAAGATGAAATTATTCAGTCGAATCCTAAGGCTAAAACAATATTGAAAAATCAGTTGTTGGTTGATTTGTTAAAAATGCACCGAAAGGGTTATAATGCTAATTCGCTTATAGAGAGTGATTTAAATGGATATTTCGTACCGCCTTTGGTAGTTTGGAATCCTTTAAGCCTTTTAATCAATAAATTTGTGCCACACATTAAATACAATCCTTTTTATCAATTTTGGTATAGATTAGTTAAAAACTGATATGAGGATAATGCCAAAAAACAAAATTTGTTATTTTATTTCTCTAATTTTAAAATGTCAGAAAGCTTCGAATGCAATTTAATATTATAAAGGGGTTGAATGAACAGTCGCTTTCAACATTATAGAAAAGAAAAAAATCTTACTTACAATTTTAAAGACATTGTCTTTTATTATATTAGCTACCAATATATGTCATGACCATAAAAATACCTATACTTCCTAGTAAACAAACTTTTGTAAAAAGGCCAAATGTATCTCATGAGCTCGATTTGAAAGCTATTTGTGTTTTTGTAGCTACTGGGTTTTTTATGGGAGAAGATACCTATTGGAAAGATCAGGCATGTTTAGCTCCAGCACATACACACAAGATTGATGACAATGGTCATTTGATTAAAAGTGAGCCTTGGTTTCAATGGTACTATGCGCCTAGAGAATTGACTTTTGAACAGGCATTAGAAGAATATATCCAACTTTTCACTAACATTATTAAGGAACAAGTAGGGGATCAGCAAGTTATTTTACCTCTCTCGGGTGGTTTGGATAGTAGAAGCCAAGCACTTATTTTAAAAGATCTCGATAATCCTGTTCGAGCTTTTAGCTATGCGTTTCAAGACGGATATCCTGAGCACACTATTGCTAAGCAAATTGCTAAATATTGTAACTTTAGTTTTGATTCTTTTGAAATCAAAAAGGGCTATTTATGGAATTGTATCAATGATTTAGCAGATATAAACGGCTGTTATTCTGAGTTTACTCACCCACGTCAGATGGCAGTTTTGAATGTATTAGAAAATATGAAAGGGTTGTTTTCTCTTGGGCATTGGGGTGATGTTTTATTTGACCGAGGTGTGCCTGAAGGAACTCAAGAATCTGCAGTCCTGCCTTTATTGTTTAAGAAAATGGTTAAACCACGAGGTTTTGAGCTCGCTCAAAATGTATGGGAATTTTGGAATTTAGAAGGTGATTTTAAAAGCTATTTAATAAGTAGAATTGAAGATGATTTGGCAAAAATTGAAATAGATAACGTGAGCGCCAAAGTGCGTGCGTATAAAACAAGTCAGTGGGCTCATAGGTGGACTACGACTAATTTAACGGTTTTTGAGGCTGCAAATTCTATTACATTACCGTATTATGATGACCGTATGTGTCAATTTATCTGTACAATTCCCGAGGCCTATTTAGCAGATAGACGCCTACAGATAGCTCATATAAAGCAGGACAAAACTTTAGCAAATATAACTTGGCAAGACCAAAACCCTTTTAATCTTAATAATTATCATTACAATATAACCCCTTATAATTTGCCTTACCGTGTAATTAATAAATTAAAACGGGAGGTTCGTGGAATTTTTGGAAAACCTTACATACAGCGTAACTGGGAATTGCAGTTTGTTGGAGGTGAGAACGCCAAGTATGTTGAACAGTATCTATTTAGTACCGATTTCAATAATTGGATTCCCAAAGCACTCGTTAAATCTACTTACAATAATTTTATAAATGGTGACGCTGTAGCGAGTTCTCACGCTGTTAGCATGTTATTAACATTGTCCTTATGGCATCAACAAAACCTTCTTAATTTTTAGTAGTATCTTTTTATGACTCTCAGATTAAATCATATCATTAAAAAATTAATAATAAGATCTTTGTATAGGACATATGTGATTGATGATATTGTCATTCAAGAGGATATTGACCAAACCTTGAAAGTTAGAAAAAGTAATATTCAGCAATTGGCCATGCTTGAAAAATTTAAGCATCTGATGTTGTATTATCCTGATTTTGCTTTTATATTTTTTTGGAGAATAAACGGTCTAAATCACAGATGGAAAAATAAATTTGTAAAAGATTTGCATTGTAAAATCTTTAAGAGTACTAAAATAGCGGGTGGTTTAATGTGTTATCATCCTTTTGCTACAGTTATAAACGCTAAATCCATTGGAGCTAATTTTCAATTTAGAAATGGTCTGACTATTGGAAATAAAGGTAATGATAATAGTTTTTTACCTACGATTGGAAATGATGTTACTGTTGGTGCTAATGTGGTGATTATTGGAGATATAATTATTGGGGATAAAGTTATTATTGGTGCGGGTTCTGTAGTGGTAAAAGATGTTCCTGCAAACTGTGTTGTAGCTGGGAATCCAGCGCGAATTATCAGAGAAATTGAACATGGATAAACCTATTCGTATCTTATTTACCACCTCTAATTTTAATAAGGCTGGAAGTGGAAAAGTTATCTACGACTTAATTAAGGGCTTGGATAAAGCAAAATTTGAAATAACAATAGCATGTGGAGACAATTTAGGTGAATTTTTTAAAGTTATAGAAACGCTCAATGTTCCAATCCATATTTTTAAAACTAAAACTTCCTATAGACCATATTACGGTTTATTTTTTCGAGTTTGTCACATTTCAAAATTTTATAGAACACATCAGTTCGATATCATCCATTCCTGGCAGTGGAGCAGTGATTGGACAGAAGCTTTAGCAGCAAAGTTTGCTGGTATAAAATGGATTTATACAAAAAAGGCAATGGGATATGAAAGTAAACATTGGAAATTAAAGAGTTATTTAGCAAATTTTATTGTGACAATCAATGCAGAAATGCAATCCTATTTTCCAAATAAAAAACAGCAAGCACTAATTCCATTAGGAATCGATACAACATATTATAACCCTGAGTTGTTTGAAGATAAAATTTCTGATGAAACTTCAAAATTCAAAATAATAACAGTTGCTAATTTAGTTCCTGTTAAAGGAATTGAAGTATTGATTAAAGCACTAAAAATACTCAATAATGAAAATATAGTCCTAACTATTGTTGGTGACCATAATAATTCTTATGGGAATGCACTATTGAAAATGGTTACAGATTTAAAACTAAATGAATATGTTGTATTTCTGGGTAAAAAAGCAGATGTAAGACATTTTATTTCTAAATCAGATGTTTATGTTATTCCAACATTAGATGAAGGTAGAAAAGAAGGTATGCCAATGGCACTAGTAGAGGCAATGAGCATGGGAATTCCAGTAATTGGTTCTAATGTTTCTGGAATTAATTTCGTGCTCAAAGATTTTAAAAATTTACTTTTTAAAGCAGGTGATTCTAATTCTCTAGCCAAAAAAATAGATGATATTAAAAACTTAACTGATCTTGAAAGAAAACAATTAGGTAATACTTTGAGATCTTATTGTATGAATCATTTTTCCTTAACAAATTTTATTAAGGCACATGAACAACTATATATTAAACTGTTAAAGAAATAATTAAAGATATTCAATTTACTTGATTTTGCTTTTTCATGACACAATAAGTGATATAAATGATTTTAACTTTAAGATTGTAAATAATAGATTTGAATAAGCCACTTAAAATAGCGATATATTCAGGAGAGATTCCGAGTACCACCTTTGTCGAACGTCTTGCTGTTGGATTATCTAAACATAATAATATATTGCTTTTTGGTATAAAAAAAAGGCACAATAAATATCCTAAATCTATCTCAGTCTATGGCTACAAAAACAATCGATTTTCGAAAGCTCTTCATTTATTAAAATATAGTTTACTATTAGTATTGTTTAAGAATAAAGAAAAACGAATTCTTGATGTATTACTTAAATCTCAAGATAGAGACACCTTGAATGAAAAGCTTAAAAGTTATCCCGTATTATTTTACAAACCAGACATATTCCATATACAATGGGCGAAAAGTATAGAGGACTGGATCTGGGTTAAAGAGTTCGGAATGAAATTGGTTCTAAGTCTACGTGGAGCCCATATTAATTATTCTCCGATTGTAGATGAGAAATTAGCTGCTACCTACAAAAAATTGTTTACTAAAGTTTCAGCGTTTCATGCCGTGTCAATTGCAATAGCCAAGGAATCAACAAAATACAATGTAGAAGTTGAGCATGTCAAAGTGATTAAAAGCGGTTTAGATTTAGATAATTTCTCATTTAAACTCAAAACCTTCGATTCTAATCAGCCTTTGAAAATTATATCCGTAGGAAGAGATCATTGGATAAAGAATTACAAATTAGCTTTAGATGCAATGTTCGAATTAAAACAACATGGAATAAAGTTTCATTATAAAATAATAGGGATTAAAAATAATGAGGCATTAATATATCAGCGTGCTCAATTAGAATTAGAAAACGAGGTTAGCTTTGTTAATACCATGTCCTTTAAAAATGTACAAAAAGAAATACAACAAGCAGATGTAATGTTATTATCTAGTTTAAAAGAAGGGATAGCTAATGTAGTTTTGGAAGCCATGGCTTTAGGTACATTTGTGGTAAGTACAAATTCTGGTGGAATGGCAAAGGTTGTTATACCCAACCAAACAGGTCTGTTAGTACCTTTACAAGACGTACAGGCCATGTGTGAAAAGCTTATAGAAGTCTCTAAACTAGCTATGATTGATTACCAACGTATCACTGAACAAGCTAGGGCATTTGTAGAAAATAATCATAACGAAAAACAGATGATCCTAGATATGCAGTTTTTATATGAAAATTTAAAGAGGTAAACCTTATGATTATAGGATTGGTATTAGCGGCGACACCAGGTTATTCGGAAACTTTTTTTTATTCCAAAATAAGAGGTTTGCAGGCCTCAGGACATAAGGTTGTTATATTTTGCAGTAATAAGTCTCAAAATTTTAAACAATGTTCTGTAGTTTTATTACCAAAAGCTTATAAAAATCCCTTTAAGCAAATTCTTATTTTGATACGGGTATATTTAGGGCTGATGCCTTATTTTAGTACGATACTTAGATTTATAAAATTAGAAAGACAAGAGAAGGTTTCGTGGCTTAGAATTTTAAAAAGTATATACAGCCACGCATCAATTTTTAAAACAGACTTAGATTGGTTGCATTTTGGTTTTGGAACACTTGCGATAGGTGGCGAAAATATCGCATCTGCAAAAAATGCAGATATGGCTGTGAGTTTTAGAGGATTCGATATTGGTGTTTATCCAATTAAGCACCCTAATTGTTACCAGAAAACTTGGAGTAAAGTTTCTAAAATTCATGTTATTTCAGATGATATTGCAAGTTTAGTTTTTAAACATGGATTTAAAGGGCAAGCTCAAATAATTAAAATAACTCCAGCTATAGATACATCACATTTTCATCCCTCAATGCAACTTAATATTGAGTCGCCTTTAAAACTGATATCGGTTGCGAGATTACATTGGAAGAAAGGTTTAAACTATACTATACAAGCCTTGGCACTTTTAAAACAAAAAGGAGTAAAATTTGAATATCGAATCATTGGTAAAGGTCCGGAAGAAGAAGCTTTGAAGTTTGCCGCATATCAATTTGGATTACAAGATCAAGTTATCTTTATGGGAAGATTAGAATCAGAAGATGTAAAGCAAGAATTGGCTAAATCTCATATATACATTCAATATAGTGTGCAAGAAGGCTTCTGCAATGCGGTTTTAGAGGCGCAGGGTATGGGTTTATTATCAATTGTATCTGATGCTGAAGGTTTATCAGAAAATGTACTTGACGGAAAAACAGGTTGGGTTATTGATAAACGTAAACCTGATCTGTTGGCTCTTAAAATTAAAGAGGTGTTAGAGCTGCCAGAAGCTCAACAGAATAAGATTAGAAATTCCGCCATATTGCGAGTTCAGCAGCATTTTAATATTGAAAACCAACAGAAAGCTTTTATAGAATTTTATAAGAGCAATTAAATACTTTTCTGATTTTGTTAAAATCAAAAATATCTCAAAGTTTTATGCGGGTTTACATCAAAAGGACAAGTGGTCAATTAGACATAAAGAAGAAAAAATTAACATCTATTTTGATGGTTAAAAAGCACTAAATAGCTTCAATAAAACTTTTTATTTAATTTTAATATTTAACTTGCATATTTGTATCAAAATTAATCCATTAATGAATATTAAGAAAGGAATAAAAAAGCTATATTATTCCATAAAACCAAAACAATCAAACTTTGTTGAGACTAGCTTGTGCAATGTTCCTTTAAGCGTATTACCTGAGACTATTCGAACAAATGTAGATCAAGATGATACATGGTGGTTCTATCTAGCTAAACATCATAATGTCATTTATGATATTGGTTGTAATATAGGTTATACGGCTTTGTTAGCTTTAATTCAAGATCCAAAAAAGCAAATTGTTCTTGTTGATCCAAATCCTATAGCTTTACAAAATGCAGCAGTAAACATTATTAATAATGGTTTGGGAAGTAGAGTACAGTATATTGCTGCTTTTGTAGGAGATAAATTAGATGAAACTGTAAAATTCTATACTGTTGGGTCTGGTGCAGCAGGGAGCATGTATGCTTCGCACGCAGAGACAGCTTCTGCTATGAACTCGTTCTTGGATGTTAAATCCATAACTTTAGATTATATGTATGGCTTTTATGAAACAGCACCAGATTTGGTTAAAATCGATGTAGAAGGTGCAGAAACCTTAGTAATGAAGGCTGCTATTAATTTGGCAAAGGAAACTAAATGCACTTTTTTTGTAGAAATGCATAATGTAGAGAATTTAGGCATGGAAGCTGCTGGCGATTTAATTGTACAATGGTGTAATGAAAATAATTATAAGGCTTGGTACCTTAAAAATGAAGAGGTATTGTCATCTGGAAGTACAATTGCAACACGAGGAAAATGTCATTTGCTTTTATTACCAAAAGACGCATCTTATCCTAATTATTTAAAAGGTGTAGCTCAATATTGTCCGCTTCCAAAATCAATTTAATGATATTTAGTTTCTTAAAATATTTACAACCAACCCAGTACTTTCAGCGCTTTACAAAAGAGGGAGAATCTATATTTCCTAAAGTGGATGAATTACCAGTGAATATTGTTGAACAACTACAAATAGATGATCAATATCTTTCAGAAACTGCCAGAGCTTATGACTTATCTTGGCAAGCCATTCAATTAGGATATATTGGAAATACTGAAACTTACACTAAATTCTCTAAACTCCCTCTTAAAGATGAGTATCGTTTCATTAGGAAAAATTTTCACTCAGCCTGGGTGTTTTTTGTGTTTTTGTTACGCATATTCTCATTCAATAATCCCTTTAAAGAATTTAAAGCTTGGTTAGGTTCTCAGCATGTCGACCAACAGAAGGAATCTAGCAATTCTATCGTATACAAAGAATGGGAAACATTTCAATCTCAGTTATTAAAAGCTAAACCTCTTGTGAGTGTTATTATTCCAACGTTAAATAGATATGAATACTTAACAGCGATTTTAAAAGATTTGGAAGCCCAAGATTATTCTAATTTTGAAGTGATAGTTGTAGATCAGTCGGATGATTTTGATAAATCATTCTATGGAAATTTTAAGCTCAACTTTCAAATTATAAATCAAAAAGAGAAGGCCCTATGGTTAGCAAGAAATACAGCTATTAAATCTAGTAAAGGTGAGTGGATTGCTTTATCTGAGGATGATGTAAGAATTGAATCAGATTGGATAAGTATGCACTTAAAATGTCTAGATTTTTTTAAGGCTAAGGTGTCAGCAGGTGTTTTTTATCCTTTAGGTAATCAAATACCAAAATCACGTTCATTTTTTGCATTAGCATCTCAATTTGCAACGGGAAACGCAATGCTACATAAAATGGTATTTAAGCAAGTAGGTTTATTTGATCGTCAGTTTGAAAAACAGCGCATGGGAGATGGCGAATTTGGAATGCGGCTCTATCTTGAGGGTTTTAAAAGTATATCAAATCCAAAGGCATCTTGTATAGATGTAAAAGCAAGTACAGGTGGTTTAAGGGAAATGGGAAGCTGGGATGCTTTTAGGCCGTCTAATTTTTTCTCCCCAAGACCTATTCCAAGCGTACTCTATTATTATAGAAAATATTATGGTAAAACGTCGGCAAGGTTAGCTTTATTAAGAACAGTTCCAATATCAATATTTCCATACAAATTCAAAAAGAACAAACCTTTACTAGTAGTTGCATTAATCGTATCAATTCTAATTATACCTGTGGTAGGGTTTCAAGTATGGAAATCGTGGCATTTATCAAGCCAAAAGCTAAGGAATGGATCTTTAATTGAACCATTGGTATGATAAATTCAAAGCTTAATATTTTAATAGTTACATCAGAATTTCCTCCGCAACCAGGAGGTATAGGTAATCACGCCTTTAATTTGGCACTGCATTTAAGTAAAAATGGACATAGAGTAAGGGTTATTGCAGATCAACGTTCTAAAACCGGTACTGAGGAAAAAGATTTTGATAAAGATCTACCTTTTTCCATTGATCGGGTTAAGTTGTATAATCTTCGATTTATAATGTATTTAAAACGTATTGTGCTGACTTTTAAAAGTATGAGAGGTTCATCACACTGCATCGCAACAGGGAAATTTTCATTATGGAATGTTGCATTTTGTAGTTTCTTTTTTAAGAGAAAAACGATAGCTGTGGTCCACGGAAGTGAAGTTAATTTTAAGTCAGTTATTTTGCGAAAATCTATTAATTTATCATTAAATCGTTTCGATAAAATAGTTGCCGTTTCGAACTACACAAAAAGTTTAATCGCACATTTAAAAAAAGCTATTGTTGTGATACCTAATGGAATTACAACTTCATTATGGAAAAATTCAAAAGAGAAAATTCAATTGAAAGGACGACCAATTTTAACAACAGTCGGTCGTGTTAGTTCTAGAAAAGGACAATTAAACGTAATTAAACATTTGCCAGAGCTTATAAAGCAGTTTCCAGAAATACATTACCATTGCATAGGTATTCCAACAGAAGCCGATGCGTTTATAAAAATTGCAGAGTCCTTAACTGTTGGGTCTTATATTACATTTCACGGAAGTGTTGATGATGATCGACTAAAACAATTATTGGAGACCACAGATATTTTTGTGATGCTGAGCACAGAAAGCGTTACTGGAGATGTTGAAGGCTTTGGGATTGCTATTTTAGAAGCGAATGCTATGGGAATTCCTGCAATAGGTGCAAGGGGTTGTGGTATTGAAGACGCTATTGATACAGGTAAATCAGGTATTTTGATTGATGCTAATAATACTAAACAATTTATTAATAGTATTTCTCTAATTATGACAGAAAAGCCTAAATTTAATTCAGAAGCTATATCTTGGGCACAAACTCATGATTGGGATAGGATTGTAAAACTTTATCTAGCTTTATTTTAATGAAGGTACTCACTATAATTTCGCATACAGAACATTATAAACTTTCTAACGGAACAATTGTTGGTTTAGGATCTACGGTTACCGAATTAAATCACCTCCTAAGTATATTTGATAAAATTTATCATGTAGCAATGCTACACAAAACGGCACCACCAACAAGTGCGCTACCATATGTTTCAGAACATATTAAACTCATTCCTATCAAAGCAGTAGGAGGTCAGGGATTTACTGATAAACTTTCAGTAGTTTGGCAAGCTCCTAAAGTCTTAAACGTAGTGAAAAAAGCATTGAGAAATAGTGATTGTTTTCAGTTTAGGGCACCAACAGGTATTGGGGTTTACGTTATTCCGTACCTAATAATTTTTAGCTCAAAAAAGGGATGGTTTAAGTATGCTGGTAATTGGAATCAAAAAAATGCACCATTAGCTTATAGGTTTCAAAAATGGTTATTAAAAAATCAAAACCGAAATGTTACAATAAACGGATTTTGGCCAAACCAACTTGAGCAATGTCTAACTTTTGAAAATCCTTGTTTAACTAGTAATGATATTAAAAAAGGAAATCATTTAGTTAAGGATAAGATATTTAATCATGAAGCTATTAATTTTTGTTTTGTAGGCAGACTTGAAGAGGAGAAAGGCATTGAATTACTAATAAATGCTTTTAAAAGTTTAAATGAAAATGAAAAAACTAGAATTGGGAAGATTCATATTGTAGGTAAAGGAAAAAATATTGAGATCTATAAAAGTATGGTCAAAAGATCTAAATTAAATTTCCATTTTCATGGGTTCTTGTCAAGAGAAGCAGTGCATAACATATATATTAAATCCAATTTTATCATACTACCGTCGGCATCAGAAGGATTCCCTAAAGTAATTGCTGAAGCTCTAAATTTTGGATGCCTGCCTGTTGTGTCTAATGTTTCTGGAATTTCGAACTACGTTAAAGATGGCGAAAATGGATTTTTATTAGATAGTATTTCAGTTTCAGGTGTGGTGTTGAAATTACAGAGTATTATGAATTTAACAGTTCAAGGTTATTTTAAAATGATAGATTTTGAAAGAGAAATTATTAAAAAATTCACGTTTAATTATTACAATACTAGAGTCAAGAATGAGTTAATGAAATCATTTTTATCCGAAAATCAATAAGAATTTATGAGATTTTCGTGTAAATTGCTAATTTAATTTTCAGAAATGATCATTGCAAGTTCATGATTAAATCGATACAGCTTTTAGGTAGTAAAATCAATAAAAGTTTAGACTTTACCCAGATCCATAAGCATAAGGTTATACTAAGTAATTCAACAGTTAATTTAATGTCATTCACATTAAGAATTGAATTTAATTATCCCATAACTTTATTTAGAAATCACGATTACACATGGGTTGATATTAAAGAAAGACGGTTGGCGAATTGGTTCTCACCAAAGCTTTTAAAACTTAAAAACAATCAAATTGTACAAGCGAATCAAAATATAGGTATTTGGGAAGTTAATTCCCAAAAAAAGAATGTATTATACTGGCATTTTAACCCTAAAAACGCTAACCCGATCGCAAATTACGATAGCAACAATTCTAAAGATATTATTCAAGCGGTTTCTGAAATTAGTTTCGAAAAGCCATTAGCACTTTTATTCCCAAAGAATTTTGGTATAGAAATTAGTAGATCTAAATTTGCTTTTTCTGCCATAGCATGTTTTACCGATCATTGTGATTTTGACACCTTGAATAACTTAGTTGAACAAAGACATTTTTTTAAAAAGCATAATATAAAAATAACTAAAGGTTTTTTTCTAAACCATTATTCTAAACGAAAGGATACAGCGTCTGTTGAATTCAATAAAGACGAATTAGAGAAATGGATTAAAGATGGCCATGAATTAGCCTACCATTCATTATCTCAGTCTTTGAAAACCCAAAATGAAAGTTTTAAAGATTTTTTATCTTTTAAACCACCATTTAAAGACATTACTACTTGGATAGATCATGGTTTTCAACCTTATAATTTTACGATTCATAATTGTAAAGAGGACATAAGGGGGCAGTATGCATCAAAACTAAAATCTCAAAATATTGAGCAATTATGGAACTATATTGACTCGGGTACGGCTATAGATGGTGTAATAAATCAAATAAATCCTAACCATTTTACTCTTAAGGCTTATTACAATGGTGTTAAACGCTTCGATGTTAAAACTACTATTAGATTAATGCTTAAGAATGTGATTTTTCACTATAGTAATGATGATTACGGCTTCAGTTTGTATAGATCTATTGCCATATATGTTAAAAGCTTTAAATTAAAGAAAAGCATTATTAAGCATTTTTATTTTATAGTTAATGTCATTAAACTAATATTATTCTTCATTCCTATCTTATTATTTTGGAGGTTTAAAAGAGAAAAAACATACCCATTATCTGAGTTTACACCGATATTCTTTAAGCATATTCTAAATGGAGAAACGTTTATAGTTTTTCAAACTTTAGAAATGATAAATTTTAAAAGAGCACTTCATAAAAATAACCTTAACTTACTTATAGAAGAAAAAGGACTTTTCATTGCTCATACTTATTTTTCGGCACCTATGAATTATCATAAAGGAAAGCTTTTTATCGAGAAGAATCAAATCGATGCTAAGGTAAATGAGTGTTTTCAATATTTAGCAGAGAAAATTGCTTCTAAAGATATATGGAATCCTACCTTAGGTGAATTAATCGTTTATATGAAAAAAATTCAGCAGATAGTATTAGATTGTAATGAAAAAGGAGAAATTTTTACAGGAAAAAAACATGGGTTGTTCTTACGAGAAGTATTATGAAGGATCTAATATTTACTAAAGACGAACAGTGGCTAAAAAAATGGGATGATTTTGTTGTAACACATACTAAAGGAAGTCATCTCGTATTGTCAGCTTGGCTAAGTTCATATGCTACTTATGGATTTGACTTTGAAGTAGGATTAATTATCAATGAAGACGAGATTGTTGGCGGTTGTGGTGTTGTGATACCTAAATTTTCATTTTTTAAGTTTTACATTATACCTCATGGTCCAATACTAAGTGAAGCGTATGTGCAAAATTTTAATCCTGTTTTACATCAATTAAAAAAAAGGGCAAAATTTCTTAAATGTTGTTACGCTCAGATTAGTATTCCTCTATCAAGTAACCAATTGATTTTGAGACATACCTATTTGCCTAAATCGATAAATATTGAAAAGACAGGTTTTAAACAAGGTAAAGGCTTTAAACATGTCTATTGTACTTATGGTTTAAATTGGTTAGATATTAATGGTATAAATGATGAATCGGAGTTGTTAGCTTGTTTAAATTCTCATGCAAGAAGAAATATAAAAACAGCTTATCGAAATAATCTTATTTTGAAAAAAGCAACTACAAAAGAAACGATTAAAGAAGCTTATGAGTTAGTGGAATTAAACGCCAGAAATTCTGGCTATGATACGCGCAGCTTTAATGAGGTTAAAGAATCGATTTCAAATTTGATTGCAGATGGTTTGGGATTCTTTTTAGTCGCTTATAAAGATGAAGTTATAAAAGGAAGTGCATTTTTTATTAAAACCTCTGGTTCAATAACTTATCTTTTTGGTGGAACTTTAAAGGAAAAACCAGATTTAAAAGTAGGTTATTTTTTGCATTGGGAGGCAGTTAGACTAGCTATTTCAGGCAATTGTTATGGATATAATATTTCTATGGGAGGCTCAAAAGGAGTGCTTAGATTTAAAAAACAATTTAATACGGAACAACTTTTTTATCAGTCACCTCATTATTATGTTGTTATTAATAAACCTATTTTTGGTATGTTTGAATTATTTGAGAAGTACCTTAAAAGATATAAAAAAACAATTTCAATATTACTATCTAAGTTTACTAAAAATTAATCAATACTATTACAAACTTTTAATCGAAGTTATTTATGGATGTGAAGAACAAGGAATTTTGGGAAAAGAAAGAAGTGATCAATACTCAAAATATAAGTAAGACACCTTATAACTATGAAAAATATCTGTTTAAAGAGGCTACAAGTAGATTGAATAAAGTAAGGAACTTTGAGGCAGCTAATATTTATGGTTGTGGCACAGGTAGGGATATAAAAGTTATAGAAGAGCATTTTAAGCCTAAATTGATTGTAGCATCTGATATTTCAGAAAACATGATCGAAGGGTGCAAGGAAAATTTAAAAGGTTGGAATATTAAATCCAATGTACAACTGCATGTAGCTGATGCTAGCAAATTAAAGGTAGATAGTGATAAGTTTGATTTGGTCACGCTTCTAAATAGTATGCTCACATACGTACCTAAACGAAAAAATCGTTTAAGAATTTTTCAAAATTCTTACGATTCTCTTATAGAACGTGGTGTTGTAATCGGTGTCGTTCATAATCAAATAGGACGACCAATGAAAACGTATTATTTCAGACTTCGAAAACTGTTTTCTTTTCTATTAAAGGATAAAGTTGGTAATAAAAGTACAGGATTTAAAGGCTATAAATTGCCAGGCTACTATTATGATAAAAAATGGCTCAAAAAAGATTTGGCTCATGCCGGTTTTAAGAATATCTCAATTATGTCACTGGAAGAATTTTTTCAAAATACTGGAAGAGCTTATGATAAAAGCAAAAGTTATAATCAACTCATTTTCATTTGTAATAAATAATATTTTATGTAAAGTATGATTTTATTAAGTTTACAAAGTATATAAATACTAATATTAAACGCAGTTGACGATATTTAAGAAAATAATATGGATTTTAAAAAGGCATCCTTTTCTTTATATAACAAGGTTTCGTTTACTGTCAAGAAATGTTAACGTTTCAGATATTAATGGTTACAGTTATAATGTTTTAAATAAAAAAAATGATATAGCACAATATTTTTACGACGTCAACAAAGAGATTTTTAAAGATGGTAGACCAGAAAATGATTCTGTATTGGTCAAAAAAATATGTGTTTGGCTAGATGCCAACATAAAAGGTGGACCAGGATTAAGTGAATCATCTGATAGAGCTTTAAAAATGATGCTTGCTGGTGATGGTGGTGTCTGTAGTGATATAGCCCAAGTTTTTAATAATTTTTGTGTAATAAACGATGTGTTAGTTAGAGAATGGGGTACTACGGCTGCTCCATTTAATAGGAATTATGGAGGGCATTCTTTTAATGAAGTTTATTGCAGCGATTTATCTAAATGGGTCTTATTTGATGTGGCTAGGAGTTTTATATTTTGCGACGAGAAGAGCACACCTCTATCGGTTGTTGAGTTATTTAAATTAAAACAATTAAAGAAGCCTATAAATTACAAATCTTTTGTTTTTGATAAAAAAATTGAAGAAAAAAGTATAACTAAAAACTATTTGAATCCTGATATTATTCCATTTCTAATTTGTGATTATCGAAATACTACCTACGATAAATTTTTGAAATTCGCTAGACCATATCTTCCGGTTTTTGTGATTCATTTTTTTATTTTTTCAATTCATCAAAGTTATCATTATCAATTTCCATTGAATAATTATAAGGAAATTTTTTCAGCCTAAATATTTAAATTTTAATTTGTAAGCTTCTCATCGAATTTAATGTTTCTATTTATTAACTTGCTACATTAAAATTAGTTTTAGAAACTGAAAACCAATATAACATATATAACTGCCGTTGGCTTTCATGTGGCTTTGGGGCTTTTGATTTTTATAAATGAGAGTCTGTCAAAGCTCTATTTTGCTCTAGCTTTATTATATTTTCTATATCGTATTTTTACCGCCAGAAATTCCAAAATAACTTTTGAAATTTTAAAGGCTTGTGCCTATTTTGTTGGAGCTGAGGTGTTTTTTAGGACTACGCGAGGTGCTATCTCTTATGAATCAGGAAAGTATTTAGTGATAGGATTTATCTTAATTGGCATGTTTTATAAAGGCATATCGGGTAAAGGCTATCCCTATTTTATTTATTTAATGTTTTTGGTCCCATCTATTTTTGTTGCTTCCACTACGTTGAGTTTTGATGCCAATTTTAGAACAAATATTGCTTTTGTACTTAGTGGTCCATTATGCTTGGGTTTATGTGCATTATTTTGCTATGATAAAAAAGTAACGTTCTCTCAAATGTCCAAAATTTTACTATTTATGTTACTTCCCATAATTACACACACCGCTTATGTGTATTTTTATGCACCAGATTTAAAAGATATTTTAAATAGTACGGCATCCAATCGTGAGGCGGCAGGAGGCTTTGGTTCAAATCAAGTTGCTACAGCATTGGGTCTTGGTATGTTCTTAGTTGGGATGCGTTTATTTGTCAACTCAGTAACTATCGGGACAAGATTATTAAATGGATTACTTTTAGTATTTATTTCCTATAGAGCGGTGGTTACATTAAGTAGAGGTGGTGTAGTAGCTGGGGTATTATGCATCGCTATTTTCTTACTATATTATTTTGCACAGGCAAAGGCTAAAGTTAAGAATGAAATAATGGGCGTTTTTTTGCTTTTTGTTGGTGCTTTAATATTGGCTTGGTTTGTCAGTTCAAATCAGACTGGTGGTTTAACAGAAAAACGATATGCAAACCAAAATGCTGCAGGACTGCAGAAAAAAGACATATCTACAGGACGAAAGGACTTATTCCTTGGAGAAATAGATGGGTTTTTATCAAATCCCTTTTTTGGAATTGGCTCTAGTCGTGCAAAAGATCAGCGTATTGAAATAGAAGGACAAGGGATTACATCTCATAATGAGGTGAGTAGAATCTTAGCTGAACATGGAATGTTAGGTGTTATTATTTTGTTGATTTTAATACTGAAACCATTAGACTTTAGAACTAGACATAAAAAAAATTACTATTTCTATGCGCTTTTAACCTTTTGGTTCGCAACAATAAATCATTCTTCCATGCGTATAGCTGCTCCAGCTTTTATTTATGCCCTGGCACTTTTAAATGTATATTATGAAAAACCTCCTATACATAGGAAACAAATTAAATAATAATAAAAGCAATTTAGCTGCCATAAGTGTAATTGGAGGGTTGTTAGAACATGAAGGTTATAAATTGTATTATGCATCTAGCTATAACTACAAACTGATTAGATTAATAGATATGCTATATGCGTGTATTAAATATAGAAAAAAGGTAGATTATATTATTATTGACACTTACAGTACTTTAAATTTTTATTTTGCTTTAAGTGTGAGCCAGCTTTGTCGAATCTTAGGTATAAAATATATAACTAGGTTAAATGGCGGGAACTTACCTACGAGATTAAAAACAAGTATTAAAATGTCCAAAATGATATTTAACAATGCTTATGCAAATATATCTCCATCTCTATTTCTTAAAGAAAAATTTAATGAGTTTGGATATAAAAATGTGCAACATATCCCAAACTCTTTAAATATTGATGAATATTTGTTTTCTGAAAGAGAATACCATACACCAAAATTATTATGGGTGCGTTCGTTCTCAGAAATCTATAATCCTAAATTAGCACTTCATGTCATGCAAAGTTTAATAGAATTTTATCCCAATACAGAACTCTGTATGGTTGGGCCTGACTCAGATGGTTCATTTTCTGAGATAAAAAGTTTAGCCAATGAATTAAATCTAAATGTGAGGTTCACAGGTAAACTAAAAAAATCAGAATGGATAGAACTTTCTAAGTCTTATAATATTTTTATTAATACCACAAATTTCGACAACACACCAGTAAGCGTAATGGAAGCCATGGCCTTAGGTTTACCCGTAGTATCTACTAACGTAGGCGGTATGCCATATTTAATAATTAATAACGAAGAAGGTCTCCTTGTACCAAAGGAAAATAGAGAAGCAATGACAAATGCAATTATCAAATTGCAGAATGATGAAACCCTTAGAAATAAGTTAATCAAAAATGCACGATATAAAGCCGAAAATTTTGATTGGAGTATACTTAAGCAAAGTTGGATTAAACTATTATCTTAAAAATAAATTATATTTACGCATAGCTATCCCTCATAATGACCAAAAAAAAAGGAATACATTTCGAAGTATCTGAACGTAAGATTCTACTTAGAATTGTTGACATATTCATGGTATTCCTAGGTGTTTATGTCTTAGGACTTTTTTTTGATTTCGAATACCTTCAAGTCAATATGGATAATATTATCGCGCTGATTCTCTTGGCGGTATATATTACAATTTTTGGTACTATCTTCGAGCTATACGATCTTCAAAAGGCCAGTAGATTTGACACTACTTTTAGAAACGTTGTTGTCGCTACCTCTATAGTTGTATTATTTTACCTTTTAACACCAGTTCTGTCTCCTTATTTACCAGTTGAACGAATTCAGATAGTCTATTTTTATATGACTATTATTTTATCGATTCTTTTATGGCGAACGATTTATATAAATCTAATAGAGTCTCCACGTTTTTATAAGAGAGTTCTTTTAGTAGGTGAAGTTTCTAATATAGATGGATTATTGAATGCACTAGATTCTTCAGATCCTAATTATAAAATAGTTGGTTTTATTAATAGTGAAGTATCTACTCCCGAATCCGTAAAATATAAAGGATTAAAAGAATTTAAGGCTAAAGAGTTTTTAGATACAATTGAAAAAGAAAAAATATCTGAAGTGTTAGTTGCAAGTTTTAATACAGAAGCCATCATGGTAGAAGTCTACCATAATTTAATGCTATTATTAGAGCGAGGTTTTAAGATTAGAGATTATAGTCAAGTTTACGAAGAGCAACTTCATAAAGTACCAATTCAATTTGTAGGTAAAGACTTTTATAAATACTTTCCTTTCAGCAGAAGCAATGAAAATAAATTATATATCTTCTTTCAACGTACTTCCGACATCATTTTTTCAATTATTGGTCTAGTTCTTGGCTTATTACTAGTACCTTTTATATTAATCGGAAATTTATTTGGCAATAAAGGACCCTTATTTTATTCGCAAGAACGCGTTGGTAAAAACAGTAAGCCTTTTAGAATACTTAAACTTAGAACTATGATTGTTAATGCCGAGACAGATGGAGTAAAATGGGCTAAAAAAGATGACAAAAGAGTTACATCATTTGGTAAGTTTTTGAGACGCTCCCGAATAGATGAGATTCCACAATTTTATAATGTTTTAAAAGGGGATATGAGCCTAATCGGACCAAGGCCAGAACGCCCTTTCTTTGTTAATGAATTATCTCGAATCATACCTTTCTATGAAACTCGCCATATTATAAAACCAGGACTTACAGGATGGGCACAAGTTAAAACAAGATATGGTTCTTCCGTGGAAGATAGCTTAACCAAACTTCAATACGATTTATTCTATATCAAACACAGAAGTATATTCTTAGATATTAGTATTTTTATAAAGACCTTTAGTACTATTTTGTACTATAGAGGGCAGTAAAATTAACTTTCTCTAAAATACCTTAAAAGGTATAAGTATCTTATTATTAAAGCTATTAGAACTGGTATTAACCCTATGGCATATACTTGTACTCCAATAATCCAGTGTAGTGTTAACAAACAACTCATAATAATTGAAAACTTTAAATAACCTTTAAACCAGTTTTTTATTCGATTTCTCATTAACTGACCAAGAACAAGTACATTTAATGGAAAAGCCCATAGGAGGTTATAATTATATGCTGTAGCGGTATGATCCGTAGCAAACCAAAGTAATAAAAGTAATACACCAACAAGACCAGTGGTAGCAAATAATATAATATCTAACCATTTACTTCTTGTATTATTTTTGTAGTCTTTAAAAGTTATAAATAGTATTAGCAGTGCTAGCAATCCCATTACCATTAGTGGGCTTATGATAAAATTTGATGACAGATTTCTTTCCTTTCCCTGAAAAATTATAGATGAACTTTTTACTAAAGATTCTGAAGAATTGAGTTTTGCACTCCCAAAAAACGTATGAATATATCTAGGTAAAAACATATGTTCAGTTGCAGTGGCTTGTCTATCAATGACTGAACCAAGTGCAATATCAATTCCAAAACTTCCCCAAGTATTTATACCTACATGCTCATGGATGAGTTCTCTAAACGTTTTTGGCTCGAAATTTTTTGGTAGGATAAATTCGATATTGTTATTAGATGAGACTTTTGCAACATCTCTAATCCGTGTAGCACAGTTATCATAGAAGAAATCGTATAAATATCTTCTGTTCTCAGGTCTATAGTTGTTTTCTAAATATTCAAATAATTTTTGTTTTTCTTTTGTTGAGAGATTTAAAATTTGTTCTTCAATAGTGCGATTAGTTCTCGTTGTATAGTAATAATGAAAATCTGAAAAGTTAATTCTATCAATAAGATAATTTAGCTTTCCTTGAGCAAATTTTAAATAGAAATTTGGAGCTTCAAAATCGTATCCACCGTAACCATAAGTTACATCAATCCCCAGACTTCTATCTTGTATTCTAAAAGCATTATGACCAAAAGCGTCATTTAAAGATTCACCTGGCCCAATAGTTAGGACAGATATTTTTGATTCTGGTGATAATTGAAATTCCTGAGCCGATGATATCGTAACAGTAAGAAAGAAAATAAAAGAGAGGAATTTTAGTTTCATATACATCGCTATCTAAAGACACTAAAGTCAATTTTTAATGAAAAAACGTTAGAATATAAAGCGGCACTCTGGTCACCAATATCTGTAAAGGCATAATCTATCTGAATACCTTTGTACTTAAAACCAACACCAAAGTTGGGCTGAAAAGAGACTTGTTCAGAATTATCTATTTGTATCTCATTCTGAAAATTACCAGCTCCGGCCCTTAAAAAAACCAAATCGGTATAACCAAACTCAAACCCTAATGCTGGATTAATACTTGCAAAAGATGTTGATATAATGTCATTATTCTGAGCAAACCTCACATTTAAATTTGCTGCTGCTAAAAGCGAATAATCATAATTGAAAATCCATTTTTTAGACATGCCTAATTGTAATTTTGGTATTGTTATTTCTGTAGTCTCTGGCAATTCTTGGTTTTCTCCTTCAACGGCACCGCTAATTTGTTCAAATTTATCTTCGTCTATAGACCATGCATTAAATGTCGTAGTGATATCTCTAGCCATTAAACCAAATTTCCAATTGTTTTTGCCTTCAAATTGAATTCCTGCGTCGAGTCCAAAACCCCATGAAGATGCAAAATCACCAATAATTCTACGAATGATTTTTGCATTGACACCAAAATTGAGACCATCTAAAGGTAATTTTCTGGCGTAAGAAAAAGTTAAGCCATAATCTGCAGTAGAGAATGTACTGATTCTATCGTAATTAATATTGCCTTGATCATCTATTAATTGTGTTGTATCTAAAATATCATCTACACCAAATCTAATAAGTGAAATCCCAACAGCACTCTTATCGTCTAAAGGCATTCCGTAAGCGATATAATTATAGTTTGCAATATTAGCAAAATAGCTACTATGCATTAACGCAAGCTGGTTGTCTTCAAGGTGCACTAATCCTGCTGGATTCCAATATCCAGAATTTACGTCAGAGGTTTGTGACACAACAGCGTTACTCATACCTAAAGCGGCAGCATCAACACCAATATTCATAAATTCATTAGAATATTTTCTTGCGGTTTGAGCCGAAGCGATAAGCGTAGTAAGTGTTAAGAGAATTACATAGTAATTTTTCAACAGCAAAATTTTTACAAAGATGCACAATATTTTTCTATCTATTTAACTGTAAAAGTGGGTTCTTATTGTTTTCTTTTATGGCAATTTCAAAAAATAATAAGTATAGACTCAAATACTTTTCTATTTTTACAAAAATTAAGTTTATGAGTTTAAAACGACATATTCCTAATATCGTAACCCTTCTCAATTTATTTGCAGGTTGTATAGCTGTAATTTTTGCGGTTTACGGCAATTTTGTCGTTGCTGCATTATTTGTTTTTTTAGGTATATTTTTCGATTTTTTTGATGGTCTTTTGGCGCGTAAACTTAATGTACAAAGTCCACTCGGTATTCAGTTAGATTCATTAGCTGATTTGGTAACAAGTGGAGTAGTGCCAGGGATTATTATGTTGAAATTGATAGCATTGTCAGTTGGAGTCAATGATTTTGTGACTTTTGAAGAAAGCTGGACTGAAACTATGAAATGGACTTCAGTTAAAGTTTCTTATCTACCATTAATAGGCTTACTAATTCCATTAGCTTCAGCCTATCGCTTGGCAAAATTTAATATAGACGAAGACCAGCAAACTTACTTTAAAGGATTGCCAGTACCAGCAAATACTTTATTGATTCTGTCTTTACCTTTAATTTTAGAATATCAGGATAATGATATAATGAATTCTATAATAATTAATAAGTGGTTCTTAATTGTCTTAACTCTTACTAGCTGTTATTTATTAAATTCTAATATAAAATTGTTTGCACTAAAATTTAAAGACTGGAGTTTTAAGAAGAATGCAACGCGTTATATCTTTTTAATTATAAGTATTGTAATGCTTATAATCCTTCAATTTGCAGCAATTCCGTTAGTTGTTGCATTATACATTATACTATCGTTTTTAGATAGAAAACATATTCACTAATATTTATTACTAATAATTACTAAACTATGGCTGAAGTTCTTTTTACATTATTAATGCTTGTATTGCTCCAAGCAGTTTTAGGATTTGATAATTTGCTTTACATCTCCTTAGAATCTAAAAAAGCACCTTTAGATCAGCAAAAGCGAGTCAGAAAAATAGGTATTCTAATTGCAATTGTACTTAGAATTGTTCTTCTGTTCGTTTTGGTATCTGTAATCGAATATTTTCAAGAACCATTCTCATTCTTATCAGGCGAAATTGAAAATGTCTTTAAATTTGCTTTTAATGGACATAGTATCATTGTGTTAGTTGGTGGTGGATTTATTATTTATACTGCAATAAAAGAGATTTGGCATATGATTTCTACTTCAGACTTAAATCATGATATTGAAGGAGATACAAAGCGCAAAAAATCAGCCAATGCTGCGATTGTAAGTATTGTGATTATGAATTTGGTTTTTTCTTTCGATTCTATTTTAGCAGCCATAGGCTTAACCAGTGAAATAGAAAATTCGACAACAGCATTTATAGTTATGGCAATAGCTATTGTGGCGAGTGGTTTATTGATGTTGTTAATGGCAGATAGAATTTCTGTATTCTTAGCTAAAAATAGAATGTACGAAGTGCTAGGATTATTTATTTTATTTATAGTTGGTATAATGTTAGTTACCGAAGGAGGTCACTTAGCACATCTTAAAATCTTTGGAAACGAGATTGTACCAATGAGTAAAACGACCTTTTATTTTGTTATTGTAGTATTGGTAATTGTTGATATCGTGCAAGGTCGCTATCAGAAAAAGTTAATAAGAGAAGAAATTAGTGACAATAATTCAGAATAATTATATGAAGGATATTAAATTCCCAATAAAATTTAGTTTCAATATCACAACCTTATCAAATGATTTTACTGCAACTGACGTTGCTGGTAGAACTGTGGCCTACGTTAAACAAAAGATGTTTAAGCTAAAGGAGGATATTAGCATTTTTGATAATCAGAATAAAACAAACCTCAATTATAAAATTAATGCAGATAAATGGATAGATTTTTCAGCGGCCTATAGTTTTAAAGATTCAGAGGGAAAAGAAATTGGGAAAATTGCAAGAAAAGGATGGGCTTCTATATGGAAAGCACATTACGAACTTATAGATCAGCATCAAAAATTACAATACCACATTAGAGAAGAAAATGCTTGGGTTAAAGTATTGGATTCTGTTTTAGGTCAAATACCAATTCTTGGTGGTTTTACAGGGTATTTGTTTAATCCATCTTACGTAGTTACTGATTTAAAAGGTCAAAGTATTGTTAGAATGAAAAAAGAGCCATCATTCTTCGGTAGAAAATTTGAACTTAAAGAGTTAAAACCTATCGACCAAGATGATAAAGAGAGAATTATTCTTGGTTTTATGATGATGGTTTTATTAGAAAGACGACGTGGTTAGTTCTGTCATTCCTGCGAAGGCAGGAATCCACTTTTATTCTTCAAATATTTTAAGTTCATGTCCTAGACTAATATTATTAACCTTATCAATTTTTGAATTGTTTAAGTAGAATATTTTCCAATCTTTATTAGCTCCAAATGTAGTGCGTTGGTATGTATGATGGTCGTTTTTTTGATAATTTACAGGAAAATAAGGCCTAATGTGTTTTGGGAATTGAAACGTGCCTTTTTTCGTTTTTCTTTCATAAAATGGTGAAGTAGGTATTAAAACACCATTCTCGTCAGCTGGTCCTAAGTTTAATAAGGATATAAAACAACCAGTTTTTGATAAGTACATTTGATGAGCTTCTAAGTTTATTTTTAATTTATCAGTTTTCTCATTAAATAGTACCGTAATATTTTCTGTCTTTATATTATTACCAGGACGTCCATTATCATCTTCATAAAAATTAATTTTATATAGAGTGGAAAAAGGATGCCGCTTTAAAATCTGTTTTCTTGGTCCTTTTAAATCCATTGTCTTATTATAAGACGGAATAGTTATAGATTTTAATTGAACATCATTATCATTAAACCTATTTTCTATAAAACATGCAATTTCATTACCAATTGGATTTCTATAAGAGTTTAAATAATCCTTATCATTAATTGGTTTTGTTTTTTGTGTTTTAAATTTCCGCTGAGTATTATCTAATATCACTTCTTCTAGTTGAGTGTTTTCAGGATTCAAAAAGATAACTTGATTTATAATTGAATCCGAAATAACAGTTTTTGTTTTATATCCAATAGCTGATAAATTCATTTTGTCAGCTGTTATGAGATTTAAGTTAAACTGTCCATTTTCATTAGTGTAAATTCCATCATTATCTCCAAATGAAATATTCACATAAGAAATAGGTTGCTCTGTTACTTTATCATTAACGGTAATAAGAGTTTGACTTTTATCAATACTAGAATTGACTAGAAAGCATAACGATAGAATAAGTAATTTGAAATTCATTTATTTAGTATCTGAATGCATTAAATTATTGATTACTATCTTTAAAATTTTGTCTATGCTTATGTTTTACAACGATATAGCTTGAAGAGAAAGCTATTAAAATTCTAATTTCTTCTTTCGAAGCTCAAAATTCTGACCTAAATAAACCTTACGTACCATTTCGTCACTTGCTAACTCTTCAGGTTTACCAGCTTTAAGAATGTTACCTTCAAACATTAGATAGGTTCTATCAGTAATCGCTAAGGTTTCTTGTACGTTATGGTCGGTAATTAAAATGCCGATATTCTTTTTAGTGAGTTTTGCGATAATTCGCTGAATATCTTCTACAGCTACTGGATCAACACCTGCAAAGGGTTCATCTAAAAGTATAAAATTAGGGTCTGTTGCTAGAGCACGAGCAATTTCTGTTCGTCGGCGTTCTCCACCAGACAATAAATCACCACGATTGGTTCTAATATGCCCTAAACCAAATTCTTCAATAAGGGACTCCATTTTGTCTTCCTGTTCTTTCTTACTCAATTTTGTAAGTTGCAAAACACTCAGAATATTATCTTCAATACTCAATTTTCTAAATACAGAGGCTTCTTGTGCTAAATAGCCAATACCGTTTTGAGCACGTTTGTACATCGGATATTTAGTGATGTTGGTGTCGTCTAAGAAGATATTTCCGCCGTTAGGTTTAATAATGCCAACAATCATGTAGAATGAAGTTGTTTTGCCAGCACCATTAGGTCCAAGCAAACCAACAATCTCTCCCTGGTTAACTTCTAAGGAAACATCCTTTACTACTTTTCGACCACTATAGGCCTTCATTAAATGTTCTGCTCGTAACTTCATATCTTTTCTAAGAACGCTCAATTTAATAAAATCATACAGATTCTATTCGCTTTGACGGTCATTTATAAAAAGTTTAACCTTGCGAATGGTGCTCCTCTAAAGCTTCCCAATATTCGTGAGCACGTCTCAAATGCGGAATAACGATGGTGCCACCTACTAAAGTAGCAATACCTAGTGCTTCACTAACTTCTTCTTTAGATAAACCTTCTTTATACGAAGATTCTAAATGATATTTCACACAGTCATCGCATCGTAATACAGTTGAAGCCACTAATCCTAGCAACTCTTTAGTTTTTTTGTCTAAAGCACCTTCTTGAAAAGCATTGGTATCTAGATTAAAAATGCGTTTTATAATTTTATTATTGTCAGCTAAAATTTTATCATTCATTTTAGCTCGATAATCATTGAATTCTTTTACTGTATTAGACATAGATTAAGACTTAACTTTTGATTTTTTTCTGTTTTGATTTCTAAGTACTACTTTAGAAATATAAATGCTTACTTGATATAATATTAAAATTGGTACTGCTACTATTACTTGACTTGCAATATCAGGCGGAGTAATTACGGCTGATAAAATCAAAACTATGACTAGAGCATATTTTCTGTATTTTCTCAAAAATTTTGGAGTTACAAGTCCAATTTTAGTTAAGAAGTATATCAGTATTGGTAATTCAAAAACAAAACCAGCAGCTAAAGAAGATGATCTTACAATAGAATTATAAGAACTTAAATCGAAAGCATTTGAGACTTCTTCTGCAAAGGTATAATTAGTTAAAAAGTTTAGCGACAAAGGTGTTATTACATAATATCCAAAAGCAACACCTAAAAAGAAAAGTAGAGATGCTATTAATATGAACCCTCTAGAGCTCTTACGCTCGTTATCTTGTAAACCTGGACTGATAAAACTCCACAATTGGTATAATACATAAGGAAAAGCGATTACTAAACCAGCATAAATGGATGTCCAAATATGTGCAGAAAATTGACCACCAACTGATCTAACTTCAATTACAAATGGTAGTTCGTTAGCACAAAACGACATATCCATACCAAGAAACTTTGAAGCATTACAAAGCGCGACATATGTTGGAAAATTCATATGTTTTGGTGCCATTATAATTCCAACAATGAAATCTTTAAAAATAAAAGCTAAAGTAGCTGCTATAACTACACTAGCTACAGCTCTTATTAAATGCCATCTTAAATCTTCAAGATGATCTAAAAAAGACATCTCATCAATATTCTTTTTTACCATTATATAATGCCTTCTTTTATTAAATCATGAAGATGAACCACTCCAGAATATTTACCATCATGCTCTACCAATAATTGAGAAATACCAAATTCTTCCATAACCTCTTTAGCATCAACCGCCATAGCATCCTCAGCAATACGTCTTGGGTTATTACTCATTATGTCTTTTGCTTTTAAACCAGTGATATCATTACTTTTACTTAGCATACGTCTTAAATCTCCATCCGTAATAATACCAACAATCTTGTCATTATCAACTACGGCTGTTACACCTAACATCTTTTCAGTAATTTCTACAATTACTTCTTTTAAACTGGCGTCTAAGCCAACTTGAGGTTTTAAGTTTTGAGAAGATAAATCATTAACTCTAAGGTATAAGCGTTTGCCAAGTGCTCCTCCAGGATGATATTTTGCAAAATCTTTGCTAGAAAATCCTCGTAATTCTAGTAAGCAAATAGCCAAAGCATCTCCCATTACAAGTTGCGCAGTGGTACTGGTCGTTGGAGCCAAATTATTTGGACAGGCTTCTTGTTCGACAAAAGTATTAAGCACATAATCGGCTTGCTTTCCTAAGAACGATTTATTGTTGCCAGTAATTGCAATCATTTTATTCTTAGCATTTTTAATAAGCGGCACTAAAACTTTTATTTCTGGAGTATTTCCGCTTTTAGAAATACAGATGACAACATCATCTTTAAGAATTAATCCAAGATCTCCATGAATAGCATCTGCTGCATGCATAAAAATTGCTGGTGTACCAGTAGAATTCAAAGTCGCTACTATTTTATTGGCAATAATGGCACTTTTGCCAATACCAGTAATAATAACACGTCCTTTAGAGTTATAGATTAATTCTACAGCCTTGGCAAAATCTTCAGTTAGTAATTCTGATAAATGATTTATGGCTTTGCTCTCTAATTTTATGGTGCTTTTTGCAGTGTTTAAAATGGAATGCGTGGTGTTCAAAACTTATTTTTTATTGAGTTTTTTAGATATAAAGAATTTGTTATCTTTAAGCTTATTGCAAAAGTACATGAATTTTTTCATTAGGAAATTTTAAAAAGCCTAATGAAAGAAATTTATGGCCTAATAAAATGGTTAATGATGTGAAACTAAATTTTGCATTTTTCAAGGCGAAAATTTAGTTTTTACAGAATAAATATATATAAAATAGTAATAGGGATTAATGAGTATTGCAGAAATTGACTTACACGCTTCACTAAAAAAATACTTTGGATTTTCAGGATTTAAAGGTCTTCAAGAAGAAGTTATAGAAAACGTCGTAGAAGGAAATAACACGTTTGTTATTATGCCTACTGGTGGTGGTAAATCATTATGTTATCAACTACCAGCTTTAATTAAAGAAGGTACAGCTATTGTGGTGTCTCCACTTATAGCTTTAATGAAAAATCAGGTGGATGCTATTAGGGCCGTGTCTGAACACGAAGGTGTTGCGCACGTTTTAAATTCGTCTTTAAATAAGACTGAAGTAAAACGTGTTAAAGATGATATTACTAGTGGGATTACCAAATTACTTTATGTAGCTCCTGAGTCCTTGACAAAAGAAGAATATGTAGAGTTCTTAAGAACAGTCAAAATTTCTTTTATGGCTGTTGATGAAGCACATTGTATTAGTGAATGGGGGCACGATTTTAGACCAGAGTATAGAAATCTTAAAACGATTATTAAACGCATTGGAGACGATATTCCTATTGTTGGATTAACTGCCACTGCAACTCCAAAGGTGCAAGAAGATATTTTAAAGAGCTTGGGAATGCCAGATGCGGTGACTTTTAAAGCCTCATTTAACAGACCAAACTTATATTATGAGGTACGACCAAAAACTAAGAATGTAGATGCAGATATTATTCGTTTTGTGAAACAGAATGAAGGGAAATCTGGTATCGTCTACTGTTTAAGTCGCAAACGTGTAGAGGAATTAGCACAAGCACTTCAGGTTAATGGAATAAAGGCAGTGCCTTATCATGCAGGCTTAGATGCCAAAACAAGAGTAAAACATCAAGATATGTTCCTAATGGAAGATACAGATGTAGTCGTTGCAACTATTGCCTTTGGAATGGGAATTGACAAACCAGATGTACGTTTTGTGATTCATCACGATATTCCTAAAAGTATAGAAAGCTATTATCAAGAAACAGGGCGCGCAGGACGTGATGGAGGTGAAGGACACTGTTTAGCATATTACGCTTATAAAGATATTGAGAAACTTGAAAAATTTATGTCTGGGAAACCTGTTGCTGAACAAGAAATTGGGCATGCGCTGTTACAAGAAGTAGTTGCTTTTGCCGAAACTTCAGTCTCTAGACGTAAATTTATACTTCATTATTTTGGAGAAGAATTCGACAATGAAACAGGTGAAGGTGGTGATATGGACGATAACGTCCGTAATCCTAAAAAACAAGTTGAAGCTAAGGATGATGTTAAAACACTTTTAGAAACTGTACAAAAAACCAATGAAAAGTATAAATCTAAAGATTTAGTTCAGGTGTTGGTAGGAGAAGCAAATGCCCTTATCTCTTCGCACAAAACTGACACTCAAGATTTCTTTGGAGTTGGTAAAGATAAAGATAAACGCTATTGGATGGCACTTATCCGACAGGTGCTTGTTGCTGGATACTTAAAGAAAGACATTGAAACTTATGGTGTCCTAAGGTTAAGCCCTAGCGGAAACGATTTTATTAAGAAACCAGAATCATTTATGATGGCAGAAGACCATGTGTTTGATGAAGGTTCTAATGACGGAATTGTTACCAATACTAAAGGTGGAGGTGGAGTTGCAGACGAAAAATTGATGGTAATGCTCAAAGATTTGCGTAAGCGTAACGCTAAAAGTTTGGGTGTACCACCATTTGTTATTTTTCAGGATCCTTCTCTAGAGGATATGGCACTAAAGTACCCTATAACCATTGAAGAACTTTCTAACGTACATGGTGTAGGTGAAAGTAAAGCAAAAAAGTATGGAAACGATTTTGTTGCTTTAATTGCTGATTATGCAGAAGATAATGATATTATGCGACCAGATGATATGGTTGTAAAATCCACAGGGTCGAATTCTGCACTAAAGCTTTACATTATTCAAAACGTAGATAGAAAACTACGACTAGACGAGCTTGCTTCAGCCAAAGGTATGGAAATGCCCAATTTTATAAAAGAGATGGAGTCAATTGTGTTTTCTGGAACTAAGTTAAATATCAATTACTGGATTGATGAGATTTTAGACGAAGATCAACAAGAAGAAATTCATGATTACTTTATGGAATCTGAAAGTGATAAAATTGATGATGCTATTGAAGAATTTGATGGTGATTATGATGATGAAGAGCTACGATTGTATCGTATAAAGTTTATGAGTGAGGTGGCAAATTAAAAAAACTGAGTTTTATCAATAATGTTTACATGGTTAACCCTAATAAACTAAAAGACTCCAGTATAGAGCTTCTTGAATTATCTACTGATTTATATCTTTTACTAGTTCCAGGATATAGATTCAGATGGAATGTAGTTACCTTTCTTCGTTATTTGTTATTCGGAGGTGCTATTGCAATTACAGGATTTTTATTAAGCAAAGCATCTGAAACGGTTTCTATTGTGCTTTTAAGTCTTATTCTTATCCTTACTATAATTTTTACTATTGTATTTCATACTAAAACTAAAATTCAATTTTCTAAAGAATATATTAAGGTGCGATATGGTTTGCTACCATATGTTAGAAAACGTAAAACAAAGAACTTTAAGCACGTAAAGGTAGAATATAATGATCCTGCTTCTAATGATGGTGCAAGCGGAGGTTTTCATTATGTTGTAATGGTCTTTTCCAATCAGTTGAATATTAAAATTATGATTGATCAATTAACAAGACAAGAAAGAGATTTTCTAACAGGAAGGTTGAATTATTTAAAGTCTAAATTTGTTAACGATCAATATATTGTATAATACTATATTGGATATTATTCCTCTTCATCAGAAACAACATATTTAGTAAATAAAATATCATGGTTTTTAACTTTCAACTGAATACTTTTTAGTGTTGCAGTTTCCAATTGTTTAATATCACTTTCTTCAACCTGAAAATCAATCTTTGTAACACTTCTACCTTTAATATCAGAATGATCAGATTCAAATTCTAATGAGTCAGAATCTAATTCTAATTTAAAGTTCTCACCAATAAAAAAAAGTTTAGCGCCTGTCTTAGATTTTACGTGTAATTGACCAACTATAACGGTTTGGAAGAACAAATAACCACCTAATTCATTCAATCCAGCAAAAAGCACATTATTTTCAGCAACTCCATAGGGTTTATTTTGAACGTCGTTTATAATGGCTTCAACAGTATCATCAGATTGTGATTTTGCTTCAGATGTTTTAGATCCAAAAAGTTTTGATAAAGAAAATCCCATGAAATTTTAATTTAGGCAAAACTAGCTTTTATAAATCAATTCTCAATAAAACTTCTTTTCAATTTGTGCAATAAACATATTAGATTTTTTGGGATAACTTGAACTTTAATTATTTTTAATAGTCTTACCTATATAATGTAAAGTGCCCGACAAATTCCCTGTCTATAGTGTCATTGGTCATAACGACGTACCAGTAATCTCCAGTAGGTAATTCTTGGCCATTGTATCTACCGTCCCAAGCTTCACCAACACGGTAAGTAGCGACTTTACGACCATACCTATCAAAAATGTCGAATGTGAGATTAGGGTAATTTTCGGTACAACCTGGTGCCCAAGTATCATATTCGCCATCACCATTTGGTGTAAACCAATTAGGAATACAAATATCTATAAACTCCAACTCAATTTGTGCTGTAGCAAAACATCCACTGCTATCAGAAACTGTTATTACGTGTGTACCTGTTTTATTTATAATATAAGTATTTTCACTGCCGTAATCCTCTCCATCCATCGTAAAGGTATAATCTCCAGTTCCACCTGTAGCATTGGCTATAATTTCATTAAGACCTCCATTTTCTAGTGTTAATTCAACAGTGTCATAACTTTCAATATCAAAAAAGTCGGTAATTTGGATGCAGCCATTTGTATGTCTTACTTCTATATACTGATCAGTCCTAGCAGGAACATTCTCAAAGATATTGCTAGCTTGGTATGGTCCTCCATTAAGCGAATAATCTAAATCAAGAGGGTCAGTAATAGAATCATCTACACTCACGGTCACAATACTAATACTATTGTTATCATCACAAGCCGTTTCAACACTAACTTCAGGATTAATACTAACAGATTCAGGGAATGTGATATTCCATTCAGATTCACAATCTTCTCCATCTCTTATGTAAACAATATGGTCACCGCCTTCTAAATCCGTGAAATCAAATTCTGTTTGCGTTGCAGTTCCTGTTGTATAAACACCATCGTAATCATCCAAACTAACACTATACGGAAGCGTACCACCTGAAATGTCAATACTAAATTCACCATTCTGATCACCTTCACATACCTCTGGGAAAATTGAATCTGCAATAATACTTATAATAACAAGCTCTGGTTCGGTAACGGTGAAATCTAAAGTTAAAAAACACCCAAGTTGATCCTGAACAATTAACTCATAATCACCAGGTCCTAAATTTTCAAAACTATTAGTTTCAAAGAATTGATTAAGTTGTGGAGAGATGGCATATTTTATAAGGCCTGTTCCACCTGTTGGGGTAATTTCAACCGAACCGTTATTTTGACCGCTACACGTAACGTTGTTAACTTCTATGGTCGCCTCTAAAGGTGCTGTTGGCTCCGTAATACTAATTGGTGCTGAGGTGATATTACAATCTCCACTTTCTACAAGAACTATGTAGTCACCAGCGAATAATTCCGTAAAATATCCTGGACTGCCTTGAGTTGCAGTTAGTGCATTACCAGATCCATCTTGTAAGGTATAGATATAGTTTCCTAGTCCACCAGATGCCGTTGCAGATATTGAACCATTGTTATCTCCAGAACAGTTGATATAAAGATTTGAAGTTTCTAGCGTTACTGTTAATTCAGGTAATGGCTCTATCGTTATTTCATTAGAAGCATTGGCCTCACAGCCATTAGCGTCTCTAACGTAATAAGAATATGTTCCATCTGGAACAGAGAATGTAGTCGAAGATGAAAATGTACCTAATATATTTGTAAAACTACTATCATCACTATAAGTATATATTCCTGTGCCACCTGTTGCACTAAGTGTTAGTGTAGATTCGTTTAAACAGGTCTGAGAGGTTGCTTTTACTAAACTTACCTCGATTGGAGTTGGTTCACTAATAATAATATCTAAAGATGAAAATTCACAGTCATAACCATCTTTAATGGTAACCGAATATGTTCCTGCACCCAAGTTTTGAAAGACGTTAGATAGCTGAGGTCCAGAAGAACTTGCAACTGGCGATAGTGTATTGAGAGTATAACTATAGTTGCTTCCTTGCCCACCAGTAACATTATTTACAGTAATACTTGCGTTTTGATCTCCAAAACAGGCCAGTGTAGTCATATTAGGTGTAAATGTTGCATCAATAGGTGTTGGTGCACTAAGCGTAATAGTTTCTGAAACGATACATCCTCCGGCATCTCTAACATTAACGGTATAAGATCCGGCAGATAAGCCTGTGAATACGTTTTCTGAAGAATATGGAACAATGGCATCACCAGTTAACTCATATTCATAACTTCCCCAGCCACCAGTGGCAATAGCAGAAATGGTACCTTCGTTATTATTACAAGTTACATTTGAAGTTTCAGAAATTGAAAGTGCTAAAGCCTCAGTTGGCGAAGCAATTACAACGTCTGATGTGTTACTACAAAAAGGTATCGCAGTTTCGGTAATAACTACCGTAAAAGTTCCTGCCTCCATACCTGCAACAGTTACTGGGTTTGTAGATGTATTTGCATTTACTAAGCCAGTGACTGACGTATTTGAGCTATCAAAAACTTCATAGGTATAAGTTCCTGTATAGTTTGTGATATTAATGTCAAACGAACCAGAGTTATCTCCAAAGCAAGTCACCTCTGCTGGAGTTAATGTGAAAGTCGGAATCGTGGCTTCTGGTAATGATATTGTTACTTCTTCTGTACAAGACGTCGCCGTATCGGTAACCGTAATAGTGTATAATCCTGATGGTACTCCCGAAAACACATTGCTACCAAGACTAATGGATGCTGGATTTGGCGAAATACTATAAGTATATGTTCCAGAACCGCCTGTGGTTGTTAGTGTTATTTCACCATCATCATTATTACATGTTGGTATTGCTGTGGCCTCAGGTGTTATAAAAAGAGGAGCCACTATATCTATAGAAACTAGGTTTCCACAACCGTTAGCATCTTGAATTTCTATGGTATGCGCTCCTGAAAATAAATTTGAAATTGTAAATGGAGCGGTCATAGTCTGGTACGCACCACCATCAATACTATAGCTGTATGGTGGAACACCAGCAGTATCTAAAGTAACATCAATCTCAAATTCACCTTCATCGACGGTACACTGATTATCTACAATCGCAGAGATTACAGGTGTTGGATCTGCTGGAACAACGGTTAATGCACTTGATATAATACATTCATAAGCATCAATTGCATACACATAATAGTCTCCAGCATCAACATTAAATACACTATTTGATGTCCAATTTGTATCCGAAGCGTTTGGCGCAGTAGCACTCGTTGTAATTTGATACATATATGGTGCCGTTCCGTTTTGTGCAATAGCACTTACTGCACCAGAGTTTGGACTACAATTAGCATTTTGATCAACTGAGACCGATAAATTTAGAAGTATCGCTGATTCTGTGATATTAAAAGTTTCGGTAATTACTCCACAACCAGCATTAGTTCCAGAGGTCTCGGTAATATTTACAAAATAGTTTCCGAATGGTAAAGGACCTAAATCAGACACATTTAATATACCGTTTGCCGGTACAGTTCCGTTACCAGTTATTCCGGTGGAACTGAAACTTAAAGAATCAAAAATTTCGTAAGTCACATTTATATTTGCGCTAGAACCATTGTTTATAGTAAATGAAACACTTCCATCAGCGCTTCCAGTACAGGTAATGTTGTTTGAGGTTAAAGCGGTTGTAGTTAATGTAGAGTTTGTTGGTATTGGTGTTGATGCAGGTTCGTAGTAACTACAATTCGTAGATTGGTCATAGACGATAAACGTGTACGTTACACCAGGTGTGAGACCAGTAAATACTGCTGATTGACTTCCTGGTGAATCTTCTGGTAACCAAGAACCGGACGGATTAGGATATATCGATGTCGGACCTTGATATATACTAAAGAAAAATGGTCCACTACTTACCAGTGTAGATCCAATACTTACTGTAGCCTCGCCACCAGTAGTACAATCTACTATAGATGAAATGTTAATATCTAAATCGGTTGGAGGTGATGCCACAAGTACATCCTGAATGAGGAGAGAACAGCCATTAGCATCTACAATATTTATTTGATATAACCCAAAATCAACGACATCAAAACTTACAGAAGTTGAACCTGTAGTATTTAGTTCAGAATTAGAATATCCATTCGTTCCTGTTACAAAATAATTATAAGGAGCAGTTCCACCTGCAACAGAATTAATAATAACAGACCCTTGGGAAACGCCACTTGCATCACAAGTAATATCAACGGCATCATAATCTACTGCAATTGGGTTTGGTTCATTAATTGTTATGGTTTCAGTAGCTGTACATGATTTTGAATCTGTTAGCGTTACCGTATATGTTCCGGCCGGTAATCCTGAGCTTTGGGTGCCAAAATCTGTACCTGTAGTGTCGTTATTTATGTTAATTTCAAATGGAGGTGTTCCGACTGAATTATCAATAGTTATTTCTATGGCTCCGTTGCTATCGCCATTACAAAGTATTGGCTGACTTTCTACCACTAAACTTAAAGCGGGTGGTGATAGAGGTTGTACGATAATATCGGATGATTCTGCCATACATCCGTTAGCATCAGTAATTTGAAATTGATACGTTCCATCATTGGATGTTGTATAAGTAAAAGGTGTGCCTGTTGTTCCTAAATTGGTATAAGCTCCACCGTTAAATGAAACAGCATAGGTATAAGGTGCGGTTCCTGTTATAGTTCCTGTTAAAACGGCATCAGGTGATGCCGTACAATCCAAGATTTCAGTTAAAACTACATTTAACGTAGGGCTTGTAATTGGATCAATAGTATAGGATTCGCTATACGTACAGTCATTTTCATCTCTAATTTGGAAGGTATATGTACCTGGTTCTAAACCAGAAAACGTTGTCGAAGATTGATATGCTGTTGCGGCTGTGCTCGGAGCAATGATTTGATATTCTAAAGTTCCAGTACCTCCAGTTGTAGATGTAATCGTAATATCAGCAGTATTTGAAGGACAAGTAACAGGTGAGCTGTCTAACTCTATATCTGTTGGTGGGTCTAAAGCCTCAAGTATAACTTCATTGGTAATTGATGTACAATCGTTGGCATCTCTTATAATAATAGTGTAAGAGCCTTGGTCTAGGCCATTAAATGTGTTACTATTTTGAAAGTTAATACCATCAATACTGTATTCATAAGGGGCATCGCCTCCAGCTACAGAGGTTACTGTAATAGTCCCTGAGTTTAAACATGAATATGGTGTTGTTAATTCAGCAGTTCCTGATATCGCTGTATTTGCGGTTATAGCGACAGTTTGTGGATCTGTCAAACAAGTAGCGTTTGCTATGTTATATTGAAGAATCACATTATAATCTCCAGCGGTAAGTCCATTAAAAACATTCGAGTTGAAAAATGTAACACCATTATCGATACTATATTGAATACTAGAGCCATTTGCATTTGTAACATTGACCGTTAATGTTCCTGTATCTCCTGGGTCTCCACAAAGAATATCTGTTGGCGCAATAGTAAACTCAGGTTCTGGGAAGCTATCTACAATAATAGAAGTGCTTGCACTACAGTTATTGGTATCTACGATCGTTATATTATAAGTTCCTCCTGCAGTGACTTCATATTCTGGAAAAGACTGGAAGTCTGTTGTACTATTTATATAGTAAAAGTATGGTGGTGTTCCACCTTCTGGATAAATAGTGATTTCACCATCATCACATGTTAGAGGTGTTGTAATTGCAGCTGTTACACTAAGCAATGGTGGTGCTATAATTTCAATATCTTCAGTGTAAACACATCCATCATCTGTACTGGCGTTAATTGTGTAAGAACCTGCATTTAAAGAGTTAAATTCGTAATCGCTACTATTTGTAGGACCAACACTATTGACTAATGTACCTCCTTGATATATGCTAAAATAATATTGTGGAAGCGCATTGTTTATTGCTAAACTTATGCCTCCAAATTCCCCATAACAATCTGGTTGTGTAATATTTGTAGTTACGGTAAAATCTCGCTCTTGAACATGAACCTCTGGAGTTTGAAAAATACAAGGGTTAGTGTCTACACCTATTTGTCGAATATATATGATATAATATCCAGCACTATTTACAGCAAAAATAGGACTCGATTGATAATTGGTACCATCAATACTATACTCATAGCCACTAGGAACTCCATTGACTGTTATTTGACCTGAAGTATCACAAATGATATCTTGAGCTATTGCAGTAGGGTTTAATAAGTTTTGATAAACATTAAAGTAAAAGATACTGAAGCAGCCTCCAGTATAATTGATAACTAGTCTAAACTGACCAGCTGTATTGGCCTCATAATCGGATCCAGTTCCTACTTGATTCCAAGTACAGGTATTATCTTCATTAGCACAATCGGCATCTGAAACTGCTGGGCAGCTAGTTTCGTCTAGTTGTTCCCAAATAATAGAAGCCGCATCACTAATCCCAGTTAAAATATTTCTTGTATCATTTGCACCACATAAAAATATATTTGGCAAAGGTTTGCCGTCATTAGGACAAGTTACAACTTCATCGGCAAAAGGAATAATTGGGTTTGTTTGCGTGTCTCCAAATAAGACAACATTTATGACTTCGTCAATAGATATACAATTGGCAACAACCGTATTTGTAACATAATAGGTCCCAGGTTCTGTGGCAGTATATATTTGATTTGTTCCAATAACAGGTGATCCTGTTGGACTGTTCGACCAAGAATAAGAATCATAACCACTAGCAGCTTCCAAGTTAACACTTGTTCCACATAATACTTCATCTCGTTCAAAATTACAGTTCGAAATATCTACTAAAAAATTTGTTGGTTGAGGCAATCCAAAGCACTCCTCTTCTGTATAACTACCTTCGTCACTAACAGGAATACCACTAAGAGCACCTTCATAATCGGCAAAAGCCTGATTAGAAATTTCGTTAGAACATGCTTGACTTACATCGTAGCAATTCAGTACGACTTGTACAGCAATTCTAATTACAAATTTGGGATCTCCAACTTCAACAGACCCATCTGGTATTGAAAATATTATCGTGCGTGTTGCTGGGTCATAAGATTGTACGGTAGCACCACCTGAATTACTTAAATCAAAATCTGTTAACGGATCAAAAATGACATTCTCAGGTAAAATATCAGTTATAGTAAAGTTTGTGACGTCTTCATTACCTGTATTTTGATAACTGATTTCATAAAATAAATTTTGCCCAAGAATTACATTATTTCCATTTATCTCATTTCCAAATTCATCTTCAACAATTTTGACTAGCGTAATTTCTGGGGAAATTATATCTACTGCAAATGCACTAAAAAAAGAGAATAGAGGATCTGCTTGTCCACGAGCAACTTGAAGAGTAAAAGAAGCAGAAGTATCGTTATGCCTTACATATTCAGGTTCAGAATTTAAGATTTCTAAATAACCGGTATCATAGCCCAATGTGTTCGTTCCCGATGGGTTTCGTGGGAGTACGATTCCGTTATTATTTTCAATTAAAGCACCAAAAAATTTATTAGCTCCTCTTAAAGGTGTAGTAACTTCTTTATTATTTATTTCAAGTTTTGTGGCTCTATTATTTTTATCACCATCCAACACAGCATAAGCAAACTGTAAATCAATATGTCCACCGGGTGGTGTTGTAAATCCGGTAACAGGAATCTCTTCAAAATGACCGTTAAAAATATGACTAAACCCATCAAATGTGGTGAATGACTTCATATGTAGATCCTGATCTTCATAAATAACAACTAATGTCCATCCTGCAGATAATCCTGTGGAAAAATTAGTGCCTTCGCTCGAAATAACATTTGCTACACTATAGGTACCTTCTATATCGCTTAATCCATCTAATAAGTCTGTAACATCAGCGTATGCTGCATATGGCGTATTCCCTGGTTCTCCACTTTCAGAAATTATTGGGTTACCTATAGCATCATAGATCAATTCTCCTGCAATATCTATATAAGAAGTGCTACCTGGTAATTTAAATTTTACATTGCTAATGTTAGACCGATCTCCATCTTGTAACATAGCTCCCCAATATAAACCTGCATACGCCACTCCATAACAAGTGGTTGCGCTGCCATCATCGTGCAAAGGAAATATAAAATCTGCGCTACTTGAGCTAAACGTAGTAGGGTCATTATCAATGTCTATGTATTGCATTGATATATCTTGGTTGTCTATGGAATTGTCATTGCTGGGTAGATTATCTTTCCCAAGAATATTATTTCCAATAACCAACATACTGCCTTTTGTTTCTATTTGCTTTCTAACTGTAAAAGGATCGTATGTTTGGGCGTAGCCTATAATACTTAATAGTAAAAGAAAGACCGTAAGTATTATCCCTTTTTTATAATTAATCGTTTGCATGGTTAATAGCGTATAATAGTTATCCCTTATTTAGGTACTTTGAAAAAGAATTAGTCAATAGTTTCATGCTAGTCAAAAACAGTACAATTACATTATAAACGCGTCATGACTTTTTTTAATACTATTAATTGACTCTTCTTCTGGCGTAAATATAAAATAATATCGATAAAATGCTAATAATTTTCGATGAAATACATAATTTTGTTATATATTAAAGAATATACTTACTTTTTTGAAATTAAACTCTATACTGATTTTGGGTAAATAATTCATTTAAACGTTTCATCTTAAGTTTATATAAAACTAATTTTTCTACTCAGTTTACTTTTAATTTATTAATTATCTCCCTTAGATATGGGCGAAAAATTGTTTGGCTTAATTTTAGTTCGTTTAATACTATATCTAAATCAGTTTCCCCTTTAGGAGGTGATTAAGGTTATATAACTAAAACAATCTGATAAATGAATGTCCCAAGAAAATTCAAACTTTTTTCTTTACTCTGGTCAAAAAGGCATTTTAAGAATTAATTAAAAAAGAGCTATGAGAAATATATTTTCTTAACAAATAATAAATTTTATAAAAAACACAAGAGAAAGTATCATTTGTTTAACTATCTAAATTTCATACTTACGCATTCTTTTCCGACTTCTAACATAAGTTTGTATCTTTGCGCACTTAAACAAAAGACAAAACAATGCAAGACGGTTTATACGCAAAATTCAACACTTCAAAAGGAGAAATATTAGTAAACTTAGAGTTTGAAAAAACTCCAGGAACTGTAGGTAATTTTGTGGCATTAGCAGAAGGAAATTTAGAAAATTCTGTTAAACCACAGGGAACTCCTTATTATGATGGATTAAAATTCCATAGAGTTATTCCAGATTTTATGATTCAAGGTGGTTGCCCTCAGGGTACAGGAACAGGGCATCCTGGTTATAAATTTGATGATGAGTTTCATCCAGATTTAAAGCACGATGGTCCTGGTGTATTAGCTATGGCAAATTCTGGTCCTGGTAGTAATGGAAGTCAGTTCTATATCACGCACATTGCAACCGATTGGTTGGATGGTAAACATACTGTTTTCGGCAATGTAGTAGAAGGTCAAGATATTGTTGATGCTGTTGCTCAAGGTGATACTATTGAAAGTTTAGAAATTATAAGACAAGGTGATGTAGCCGAAAAATTTAATGCCATTGAAGCTTTTAGAACTTTTGAGGGCTCTCGTGAAAAGCGAATTGCTGCAGAACGTGAGGCTGCAAGAGCAGAGTTAGATAAATTAGCTGCTGGTTTTGATGAAACAGAATCTGGCTTACGTTACCAAATCCTTCAGAAAGGTGAGGGTAAAAAAGCTGAAAAAGGAAATACAGTATCTGTGCATTATAAAGGTCAATTGGCTGACGGAACAGTTTTCGATTCATCTTACAAAAGAAATTCACCTTTAGATTTTCAAGTTGGAGTAGGTCAAGTAATTCCAGGTTGGGATGAAGGTATTTGTTTATTGAATGTAGGTGATAAGGCACGTTTAGTAATTCCTAGTGATTTAGCCTATGGTGCTGCTGGCGCAGGAGGTGTAATTCCACCAAATGCAACATTAGTATTCGATGTGGAATTGATGGATGTTAGTTTTTAATATTTCACTACATACAAGTAACAAAATTCAATTAAAATCGTCTCACTTATGGTGAGACTTTTTTATACCTATGACCGAACCAATCTTTTATCAAAATGAAACTAAAAACATTTCTTTTCGCGCTAACCTTGTCTTTAATAATATTTAACTGTTCTAGTAATATTGAATATTCTGAAACATTTAAAAAAGAAACAGCTGGGAGTTACCTTTACAATCAAGATGATTTAATTGAAGTTTATTATGAAAATGATAAACTCTTTCTAAATTGGAGAGGTGGGAAAATTGAACCTGTAGCCATAGCCGAAAATGAATTTTTTGTTGCAGATATGTACAAGAAGCTTTGGTTTGTTCAGCATCCAGAAACTAAAGAACGTTACTTATCTATAATTCCAGAAGGTGATAATGGTAAAACTACCTATGATTATTTAAAAGCACCAAAAGGTTACAAAACACCTAGCTTACATTTAAAAGAAGGTAATTACGAAAAAGCACTTGCAGGTTATTTAGAAATTAAGAAGCAAGACTCAACGAGCATATTTATAAGAGAAAGGGATTTTAATAGTATGGGCTATAAGCACATAAGAAAACATGAATATGAAAAAGCAATAGGTGTCTTAAAATTAAACGCTGCACTGCATCCTAATAGTGCTAACGCATTTGATAGTTTGGCAGAAGCTTATTTATTAAATGGGGATAGTTTAGAAGCTTATAGAAACTATAAGAAAACTCTTGAGATTTATTCTGCGAATAAACGTGCAAAAGCCTATGTAGATGCTTATAAGTCTAAGGTACAGTAGTTAAAAGATTATAAATTTTTTAGACTAGTTCTCTTTTATAGAAAGAAAATTCCTATATTGGTTTTATGCAAAGTATAAAACAAACCAACTTATATGGCGAAGTTCTTAAGGAAATGAATTACAAGTTTGGCAATGTTTTTATTTTTGATGGTTTTGTTATTTCCGAAATTAATGAAGGTGTCAGTTTTTCTTGGGAAGCACATGCTAAGCCAATAGTAAAGGATGTTACAGATTTTACTGAATGCGATGGTAGTAATTTAGTTTATTTATCTCACAGAATTTACTCTTATTCTGTAGTACCAACAGACTGGCTCAAATTTTTTAAAAATAGTTTTAGTTTAAAAGGCTACGGAGTTATAGCTTATAATGGTGTTAGTTTTGTAAATACTGTTATAGAAAACCTCTTTTTTAAAAAGAAAATTAGACGTTTTACTAATATTGAAACTGCAATAGATTGGGCTAAAAGTTTTGAGCTTGTGGAGGTTGAAGATAAATAATACTTAAATTATTTAGTTTTTGACAACAAACTCAGCTGCTTTCCAAAAATGGCAGCAATACCAGCAGCAAAACCACCAACAATACCAGTAACTAACATTAATACATAAGGATTACCACCTAAGGGTAAGAGAACTGCGATACGTTTAGCCAAAGTAAAATCGTTGTCACTACTCATTACAAAACTATAGAGAAACCAAAATAATAGGATAGCTAAAAAAGGAACAAAGAAAACTGCAGCTTTTTTTAATGGAACAAACAAAGCAGTTGCAAAAGCAGCTGTCATTATAGACCACCAAGGCATAAACAAAGACAACAAATAGGCTAATATAATTGTGGCAATAAAGTTGATTAAATTTTTATTCATTAGTTACTTGGTATTAAAGTTTGCGTACCGATAACAGCATCAATTGTTGTATCGCTTTGTAAAAAATTAAGTTTATGATATTTACCAGCTGCCCAATCATCTATAAAATTATCATAATATTTACTACCAGGATTACCAGATTGTCCTCCAGGATAAATACCTAAAGCGTTTGGAGGAGAAGTCATTTCCACGATCATGCGCCAAGAAGGTCCCCAATTCTCAGATGTGGCATTTACTATATTTCTTCCACCTCCGATTGGAATATCAAACCTTGAAAATGCTGGTAAAGCTTGTAATAAATGACCAGCAAAAGTCCCTTTGTAGTTGACCCAATTGAGGTTTCCATTTTCGGCTTTCCATGTATTGAGTTTTTTTACAGCTTCACTAAAACTCAATTTAAATAAATCTTTAGCAGTCTCTTTTTCTGGTGTATCTATAATGTCCATAAATGGATCATCCCCTTTTGTTTTTAAAAGATAAATGGTTTGGTATGTGTAAGGTGCATCTAGTGCGGTATCTTCAGCATCAAATTCATCCCAAACCATATTATATAAAACGCCGTACCATGCACTCCAAATACTTGGACCAATCTCATCCATATCATTATTGTATTGCCATGCCTTAGCGATGTCATAGATTTCTTTTTCTTCTTTTGAAAGGCCAGAAATATCCATTGTTTCTAACATATATGGCATTAGTTCTGAAGCTTTGAGGTTATAATTGTTATTATGTAAATCTTTAAAATCATTAACACTAAATTTATCCTTAGAATTAAAGAACTTATTAATGACACGATTACGATAAGTTTCATAGCCATCATTAAAGACAAAATAAGGATAAGCTTCATCCACAGGGTGCTGATTTGCAGAACTTACAAAACCTCGCTCAGGATTTTTAGTATGTGCATTATACTTTTGAGGAATAAAACTCTGCCAGTCATTTTCGGATTTACTACCATCCATCAAAAATTTACCTTGACCTTCCCATTTGTTAGGAAGTTTTCCTTGAACCCAAAGTGCGATATCTCCTTCTATAGATGCAAATACGAAATTTTGTGCAGGAGCTGTATAATGACTTAGAGCTTTAACGTAATCATTATAGTTCTTGCTTTTATTGAGATCTAAAAATGTTTTTTGATTGTTACCACCAATGTGCCCAATCCATTTCATTGCATAGCCTTTTTTTTCATTATTAGATTTAAAATTTTTATCAAAAACTACAGGACCATGATGTGTGTAACGAATGGAATCTATATAATTAGCTTTCCCTTTTATTTTTATCTCTTCAATTCTGTATGTGACGTCTTTCCAGCTGTCATCATATTTATATTTTGTTCCATCGTCGTTAAATTCAATTTTATACCAATCTAAAACATCTCTTGTAGCGTTGGTTTCTCCCCAAGAAATATGTTGATTGAAACCAGATATAACTCCTAACGCACCTGGTAATGTAGCTCCAAAAGCATTCTGATTTGGGGCACTCAATTGCATAACAAACCAAATGGAAGGTAAATTGAGTCCTAGATGTGGATCGTTAGCCAAGATAGCATTTCCGGTAGATGATTTTTGTGGAGAAACGGCCCAATTATTACTACCATAATTTGGGTCTGGTTTATCAATAATTTCCTTAATAGAATCTAAAACAGGTTGGCTATTTGATATTGGTTTTGGTGTTTGCGGAACGTCGATATAACTCCAATCTGTTTCCTTTGGAATAATTGGATCTGTAATATCAAAGAAATCTGGAAATAATAAATCGAAACGTTCTTTACCAAAAAGTCGTAACGCATTTGTGTTTTCTATGTCTTCATCTCCACCAGCCAGCATTTTTGTCATGTACATTAAAAGTAGAGCAGTTTTTTTGGGAGTCCAGGTTTCTGGTTTATAATCTAGTAATTTATATTCAACAGGATAATCTTTTGGATCTAACTGATTAATATAACTGTTAACTCCATCAGCATAAGCTTGAACAAATGCGGTTGTTTGTTCATCCTCTTTCATTTTTAAAAGCGCTTGTTCGGCGCCATAATTCATTCCACGTCTGCGTTCTTGACGGTCATAATTTAGAGCTCCCTCACCAATAATTTCTGATAAACGACCTGCTGCTGCATAGGTCTGAAATTCCATTTGCCACAATCTATGTTTTGCTGTCAAATAGCCCTGTGCTCGGTATAAATCGAGGTCGTTCTGAGCAAATACATGTGGGATTAGTTGTGCATCGTAATGCACTGTGACTTTATCTTTTAATTCAGGAATAGAAACCTCCCCAGATATTGATTCGTCAGTTTCATTTTGCCAGACTCCAGTATATGGATTTAAAAATTTTCCAATAGGTGGAATAGAACCAAACTTGGTATTGAGCGCAAAAAATATTCCTATTGTTAAGACTAGTGATAGGATAAGTTTAAAATATTTCATGAAGTGGAATTAGAAACAAATTCTAAAAGTACCAAATATTATTCTAATGAAATAGTATCAATAAGAAGTTGAAAGCTTTCAGCTTTTTTGTTTCCGATTAAGAAAGCGATTTCTTCCATTTGGTCTCCATTAAAATTTGGAATATCTAATTTATAACCTCTAAATGAAGCATACATTTCTGAAAATGGAATTTCAATTTTTTGCCAGTCTTCAGTGGTATCAAATTTATAGATATATGAATGGCGATTATTGCGTTTATCCTTCACTCTAAATTGATAAGACTTGCCATCACCTTTAAGTTTTATAACAAATTTTGAATAGTTTTCTGTATTTAAGGATTCAAAATAGTAGCGTAGAGATGAAAACCCACCATTATTTTCTAAAGAAACTTTACCAGAAAATTCTCCATGTCCTTCAGCATTGATTTTAAAATCACCATCTGAACGGCCTCCCATTACAACATCATCTAGTATTTTCCAATTAGAAATATCACTATCTGAGGTAAAGTTAAAAATCGTCATATTTTGAATGATAAAAATTAGAATAATGGTTTTGAAAACGGTCATTTTATAAAGATACGACAGACTCAAAACAAGCGAAAGTGTTTTTAGAAAACATTAATAAACTAGATGTTTAACGAAGCACTAATTTTTTTACAACGTCTTTACCGATAGCTTCATTGAGCATTTTTACGATTTTTTCGTTGCCATAACTCAATTCTTCACGTAATACGCTACTGCTTAATTGTACATAAAGTGTTTCGTGCTTTAGCTCAATTGCTGTGGTGTAGTTATTAACGCCATTTCCCATAAGGTTTGTCCAAGCTTCGCGCACATTAACCTTATCTAAACCAGATTGTAAATTATTTGTTTTTACAAATTCTTTTAGTATGTCTTCAATGGGTTGATTATCGTTATTGCGTTTTGCCATTTTTAGTTATTGTGAAAAACGATATTTTTTTATTCTAAATCTAAGTTGATAGGTGTATAACGTTTATATAAATATATAGTTTTGTTTTCGTTTATAACGCGTAAATTTTCAGGTGTGGCTTCCAAAACAGTTTCTTTCCATTTAGCGTATGGTGTAGAATAGTAAATGTTTAAACTGTCATTTTCAATTTTAATTATCAAAGCTTCTGCATCATCAGAAGTAAAATAGGTATCATTTATGCCGGGTTTCAACTTTTTTCTAAAGCCTTTTAAACTGTCGTTAAGGCTGATATAATCTATTATTTCATTAATTTGATATTCTTTTGTTTCACCATTTGACATGGTCACTTTCGTAATTTCCCAATAGCCCTCTATATGTTGAATATGAGTTTCAGGATTTTTAGAGCAACTATATAATGAGAGCGAAATAATAACAAGAAGTATGTGCTTCAAATTTAAGAGATTGCCACAGCAGACAGAAAAAGTCTGCTTCGCAATGACAATAAAGTTTTTCATAATTTGAAAATTTTATATGATTGATGTATTTGTTTTATTACATCTTCTGTCCGTTCAGCATGCGTATCGCTGATAAAAATTTGCCCAAAATGGTCGTCATCTACCAAACTAATTATCTGTGCTACTCTGTTTTCATCTAGTTTATCAAAAATATCGTCTAGAAGTAAAATAGGAGAGACACCACTTTGTTGTTTTATAAAGTCGAATTGCGCCAATTTCAGAGCGATTAAAAATGACTTTTGTTGCCCTTGACTTCCAAATTTTTTAATAGGAAAATCATCAATTAAAAATACTAAATCATCTTTGTGTGTGCCAACGCTAGAATATTGCAAAGCCTTATCTTTATTGACGTTTTTGTCTAATAAATCTTTTAGTTGGCCATTAAATAAATCACTTTTATATTTTAAATCTATGACTTCTTTACTTTGGCTTATAGCTTCGTATCGCTGTTTAAAAATCGGAATGAAAGTTTTTAAAAAAGCATCTCTTTTTTTAAATATCTCAGTACCATAAGAATGTAGTTGTTCATTGTATATAGCGAGAGTATCTGCATTAAAAGTATTGTTCAATGCAAAATATTTTAGAAGAGCATTGCGTTGTGCTAAAGCTTTGTTGTAATTAATTAGTTCTGATAAATAGGTTTTATCGCTTTGCGAGATCACACTATCTATGAATTTTCTTCTTGTATCACTACCTTCAATAATTAAATTACGATCTGCTGGCGAAATAATAACTAGTGGAATAAACCCAATGTGCTCACTGAACTTCTCATAAGCTTTACCATTACGTTTAATGATTTTTTTCTGGCCTCTTTTTAATGAAACAATAATTTTTTCAGTACGCTCATTTTTAGAAAAATTACCATCAACAACAAAAAATTCTGCATTATGATTGATGTTTTGCAGTGCAATAGGATTAAAATAACTTTTACCAAAAGCTAAATGATAAATAGCATCTAAAGCATTGGTTTTTCCGATACCATTTGCACCAACAAAGCAGTTGATTTTGGCGTCGAAATCAAAAACCTGACTTTCAAAATTTTTATAATTAACTAAAGATAGTGTGTTTAGATTCATAAAAGTTTAATGGTTTACCTTATTTTAGTGATGTGGTAAAGCATTTTAAGGGGTCAAAAATTATTCAAAAATAACAAATAAATAGGCTTACATCATTTCTGTTTTAAAAATAATAACAGAAAAAGCAGGTATTTTTTCTTTAGACGAATAATAATACCAAAGCATAGTATCACTATGGTTTTTTATTATTTTAAAGTATAAAGGAAAAAGAGCAATTTTTGCTTTGTATTTTTAATGCAGAATTGGTGTTTAATCCAATAAAAATTTTATTTTTGCGCACGCACAAAATGACAATTTATGGCAACGTATAAGAAAAGAGGCTACAAACCAAAAACGAAAAAAGAGAAGGAAGAAATAGTTGAAGAAAACTCAACAACTGCTGAGGTATTTAATACTTTAGATGAAGGAGCTTCTAAAACTGAAGAATGGGTCGTTAAGAACCAGAAATACATTTTTGGTGTAGTTGGAGCTGTTGCTTTAGTGGTTTTAGCATATTTAGGATATAATAAATTTATTGCTGAGCCTCAGCAAAAAGAAGCTATGAACGAAATGTACACAGCTAAAAAGTATTTTGATGATGCCGCTAGTGGTATTTCATCAGATTCACTCTACCGAATGGCTATAGATGGAGGAGAAGGTAAGTATGGTATGGTAGATATTGCCAAAGAATATAGTGGTTCTCCTGCTGCTAACCTTGCAAATTACTATGCAGGTATTTCTTATTTAAATTTGAAAGACTACGAAAATGCTATTGCGTACTTAGATGATTTTTCTAGTGATGATAAAATGTTAGGCCCTATCGCTAAGGGAGGAATTGGTGATGCTTTTGTACAATTAGAACAGTTAGATAAAGGTTTAGAGTATTACGAGAAAGCATTTAAAGCTAACGTAAATGAGTTTACAACTCCAATGTACTTATTGAAAGCTGCACGTGTTGCAATTGATTTAGGACAGAATGATAAAGCTCTAGAATATTTAAAAAGAATTAAATCTGAATTCTCGGCATCGACTGAAGCAAGTCAGACTGATGTTTTAATCGGACAAGTAGAAGCAAGCTTATAAACTATGGCTACGGCAAATCATAATTTATCGAATTACGATAAAGCAACAATCCCAAACGCGAAAGACTTTCGGTTTGGGATTGTTGTTTCAGAATGGAATGATAAAATTACCGAAGGTTTGTGGCAAGGTGCTTTTGATGCCCTTATAGATTGTGGAGCGATAAAACAAAATATTGTACGTTGGAATGTGCCAGGTACTTTTGAGCTCACTTATGGTGCTGCCAGAATGAGTAAAAGTATTTATGCAGATTCAGGAATGTTAGATGCTATTATTGTAATTGGATGTGTTATCCAAGGTGAAACTAAACATTTCGATTTTGTTTGCGAAGGCGTCACTCAAGGTATTAAAGACTTAAATCTCAAAGGTGAAATCCCTGTTGTTTTCTGCGTACTTACGGATAATACTATGCAACAATCCATTGATCGTTCTGGTGGTAAACACGGTAATAAAGGTACGGAAGCCGCAATTGCTGCTATAAAAATGGCAGATTTGAGAAAGCAAACGAAATAGTTGGTGTTTTTAGTTGATGGTTGTTGGCTAAAAGTTGATTGTACTAATAGTTAAAGTATTGGGAAGCAATTAATATTTTACCAAACACCAAACACCAAACACCAAACACCAAACACCAAACACCAAACAACAAACACCAAACCTTGGCATCCTTTTTGTTGATAATTTTAACGAAGTCTTAAACTAGACTTCCTAGTATTTTCAGTAACTTTGATTAAATCCTTAAGCTATGTTTTCAACATTTTTCAAACAGAATAAGAACAAAAGATATAATTATACTCCACGTTACTACGACGAAAGGAAAGAGCGCATGGATAATTTGAAAAAGAAGCATGGGTTAATAGAAGATGATAATAAAGGTAAAAGATTCAATAGAACAAACTTTAGAGACGAATGGAAACAAAACAGTAAAATTCAGAGTAATAAAAATTCTAGAATAAGGTTCTTAGTCATTTTAGCTTTTCTTCTTACTGCTGCCTATGTTGCTTTAAGTTATTTGGATCTTGTAGTTTTCTAATGACAGATATTATTCAACTTTTACCAGATCATGTTGCTAACCAAATTGCAGCAGGTGAGGTAGTGCAACGACCAGCTTCTGTAGTTAAAGAATTGTTAGAAAATGCTATTGATGCTGACGCTACTGAAATAAAACTCATTGTTAAAAATGCTGGTAAAACTTTAGTGCAGGTTATAGATAACGGCAAAGGCATGAGTATTACTGATGCAAGACTCAGTTTTGAGCGTCATGCCACTTCAAAAATAAAATCAGCAGAAGACTTATTTCAATTAAATACCAAAGGTTTTAGAGGTGAAGCTTTGGCCAGTATTGCTGCAATCGCTCATGTAGAATTAAAAACTAAGCGAGCAGAAGATGAGTTAGGAACTGCGATTGAGATTGAAGGAAGTGCAGTAAAATCTCAAGAAGTTTCAGTAACTCCAACAGGAACTTCTGTTGCTGTTAAGAATTTATTTTTTAATATTCCTGCAAGACGTAATTTTTTAAAATCAGACACAGTAGAATTACGACATATTACGGACGAATTTCATCGTGTGGCATTGGCACATCCTAATATTGCTTTTGCCTTTTATCATAATGGCAGTGATTTATTTAATGTGCCAAATGAAAATTACAGACAACGTGTGGTGCATATATTTGGCGCAAAAACCAATGAAAAATTAGTGCCAGTTGAGGAGGAAACTGAGGTACTTAAGATTTCTGGGTTTGTTGGTAAGCCAGAATTTTCAAAAAAGACAAAGTCAGAACAATTCTTTTTTGTTAACCAGCGTTTTATAAAGAGTCCTTATTTAAATCATGCAATTAATGCTGCTTTTGAAGGTTTGCTCAAAGATGGTTATCATCCAAGTTATTTTTTGAACCTGACTGTAGATCCTAAAACGATAGATATTAATATTCATCCTACAAAAACTGAAATTAAGTTTGATGATGAACATACTTTATATGCTATTTTACGCTCAGCTGTTAAACATAGTTTAGGACAATTTAATATTGCACCAGTTTTAGATTTTGAACATCAGAGCAGTTTCAACACTCCATATAATTATAAAGATAAAACGGCTTCAACACCAGCAATTGAAGTAGATAGCCATTTTAATCCGTTTTCTGAAGATAAAATCGAAGGAAAACAAACCATGGTACAACGAACACGTTTTAAACAAGCTCCTACTGCATCATGGGAAAGTTTATACGTGGGTTTAGAATCTAAAGGCAATAATTCTCAAGAGGATTTTAGTCAAGTAACGTTTGAAAGTGACACTAAAAATGAATCTATTTTTAAGGATGCTTCCATAGAAAGTTCAAAAACGACATTTCAATTACAACAGAGGTATATTGTAAGTACTCTAAAATCTGGCATGCTAATTATCGACCAGAATAGAGCACATCAACGCATATTGTACGAGAATTTTTTAAAGCATATTACGATAAAAGAAGCGACTAGCCAGCAATTATTATTTCCGTTACAATTACATTTTACGCCTAATGAAACTAAAATTATCGGAGAATTAAAATCAGATTTGGAGCATACAGGCTTCGTGTTTTCAGAATTAAATGAAAATGAAATTATAATAACTGGTGTACCTGTTGGAGTACCAGAAAGTGAAGTGTCCATTATTTTGGAGCAGCTAATTAGCGATGTAGAAAATGATGTGCCAGATGCTAATTTTAGTGCTACAGATTTATTAGCAAAATCTATGGCAAAGAGTTTAGCAATTAAGAATGGACAACCATTAAATAGTACAGAGCAAGAACATATGGTAAATAGTTTGTTCGCCTGTAAGGAACCTAGCGTATCACCAACCAATAGACCAACATTTGTCACTATGAAAGTTGATGATATTGAGAAAAAATTTATGTAGAGTATGAGACAAGGAATTACTGATGCGGTGAAGCATTTATTGATTATAAATGTGTTGATGTTTATTGGAACTTTAGCTATTGGAAATGGTGAAGCATTTTATCAATGGTTTGCATTATATTTTCCTAAAAACCCATTGTTTCAGCCTTGGCAAGTGCTAACACATATGTTTATGCATGGAGATGTTATGCATATTCTCTTCAATATGTTTGCGCTTTGGATGTTTGGAACAGCTGTAGAGCAGGTTTTTGGATGGAAGAAATTTTTGATTTTTTATTTGCTTTCAGGATTTGGTGCAGCAATTATACAAGTAGCATTTTTGTATGTTCAATATAATTCTGGTTTAACAACACTAATTGAATCTGGAATTGCTCAAACAGATATAGTAAGTGTTTTGAGTGAGGGTAAATATAACACAGGCTGGACTTCAATATTAGGGGATAAATTAGATAGTTTTTTGAGTGCATTTAACTCTACAATGGTTGGTGCATCTGGAGCTATCATGGGTGTTTTAGTTGCTTTTGGTATGTTATTTCCAGAAAATAAATTGATGTTGATTTTCTTACCAATACCAATTAAAGCTAAGTATTTTATACCGGCAATTATTGCAATGGATTTGTTTTCTGGTCTAACAGGTCAATCATTCTTTAGTCCAAGTAACACAGCTTATATGGCTCACGTAGGTGGTGCTCTTACTGGGTTTTTACTTATGTATTTTTGGAAGAAAAATGAAAAAGATAAATACCGCTGGAATTAACGATGAGTGACTTTGAAAATTTAAAATATAAGTTCAATAGATTCAATGTTTTTGAAAAGATTATTACCATAAACATTGTTGTTTTCATTTTTGGGCAATTGATTAAAGTATTTGGAAGAACAGGTAATTCTTTATCTTATTTAAGCTTGCCATCAGACTTTTCTCAATTTTTGTGGAAACCTTGGTCACTGATTACCTACGGATTTGCTCATTATGGATTTTTTCATATCCTTTTTAACCTTCTGATTTTATATTATATATCAAGAATGTTATTGAATCTGTTTCGACCTAAAATGGCATTAAACATTTACTTCTTAGGAATCATAGTCGGTGGTTTAGCTTTTCTCCTCGTTTATAATGTTTTTCCTAGAGGATTTATTATTAATGCTCAACCATTGGTTGGTGCTTCTGCAGGTATAAATGCTATGTTGATTTTTCTTGGTGTATATATGCCAGAAACAGAAGTTAGAGTATTAGTTGTGAATATAAAGCTTAAATATATTGCAATGGCTATAGTGTTAATAAATATCCTAGGACTTTTTGGTACAAATCAAGGTGGTAATGTAGCACATCTTGGTGGTGCACTTCTAGGCTATTTTTATGCTATAAAATTAAAAGAAGGAAAAGATATTGGCACAGGATTTGAGCGAATAATGGATAGAGTTGTGAGCTGGTTTCAGCCAAAATCAACTTTAAAAACAGTACATCGAAAAAAAGGAAAAGGTAAATATGCTGGTAAGTCCAAAGATGAGTTTGATAAGCTTAACAAACAAAAGAAGATAGATTTAATCCTCGATAAAATCAGCAAAAGTGGTTATGAGAGTCTCTCAGCTGATGAGAAAGAGTTTCTTTTTAAGGCAGGTGAGTAATTAGAATTTCTGTTCTTGTCCAGAAGTATTAAAAAACACATATGAAGAATTTAAAATTTGGTAGTAAGATTGTGTTCATTATCAATTCGTTGGTGGCATTCTTACTGCTTGTTTCTTATGTGTTGCCTTATATTCCGCCAAAGAGTTTTGCAACCTTGTCTGTTCTGAGTTTAAGTGTACCTCTCTTAATTTTACTTAATGTAATTTTCTTTATTTATTGGTTATTAAGAGTTAAAAAGCAATTGATTTTATCTTTAGTTGTATTGCTTTTGGGTTGGAATTACATCAGTTCCATGTATAAGTTTTCATCATCCAAGAACATTGAAGATGCTGATAATATATCTGTGATGTCTTTTAATGTAAGACTGTTTAACAAATTTGAATGGCTTCCAAGTAAAACCGTTAAGGAAGAAATTATTAATTTAATTAAAAGTGAACAACCAGATTTATTGTGTTTACAAGAATATCGTACAGGTGATCCAATTGTTTTAGATGGCTACTATAACTATAATGCATTTCCAGTAGATCGCACTGTAAAATGGGGTCAAGCAATATATTCAAAGTTCCCTATAGTAAATTCAGGATCATTAGAATTTCCTAATACTTACAACAATGGAATTTTTGTAGATATTGTGAAACAAAAAGATACAATAAGATTATATACGTTGCATTTACAATCTTCTGGTATTCAAACTGATGTAGAAAATCTTAAAAAAGAAACTTCAGGTAATTTATTTAAACAAGTAGGTTCTACGTTTAAACGACAGCAAGATCAGGTAGAATTGTTTTTAGAGCACAAATCAAAATCTCCTCACAAAGCAATTGTTACAGGAGATTTTAATAACACGGCCTACTCTTACATCTATAAAGAGATTAAAGGTGACGATTTGGTTGATGCATTTGAAGAAGCAGGTAATGGCTTTGGTAAAACTTATGATTTTAAGTTCTTTCCTCTGCGCATTGATTTTATTTTAGCTCATAAAGATTTTGCTGTGAATGGATTTAAGACCTTTGAAGATAGGCTCTCAGATCATTATCCCATAAAAGCAATATTAAAACTACATTAAAATACAGTCGGCTATATCTGCAATAATGTGTATGACCAGGCCTAAACCAATAAGTCTGGTGTTTTTTGGAAGCAATAACAGTAAGTAAACTGCAATTGCATAATAGGAGTGGAGTGGATGAAAATTTATACTACAACGATTTGGGTCAAAAATTGGATTAGCTAATAAATGATCTAAATCTATCAACATACCCAAAATCATAATTCCATATGCCTTTAGCCAATGTCCCTTAAAGAATATAAGAGCAATTACCAAAGGCAAGCCAAAGTGTATGCTGTAATGAACCATTGGTTGGAGCATACAATTAGAGATTTTGTTTTTTCAAATATAACTTTGTATTTGGGCCTTGATTAAACAACACGTCTAAAATACTGAGATTAGAAATAAAACCATTTTTCTCAGTAAAAACTTGAGTATAGGGTTCAAAAGAATTTACCTCAAAATTCCGATTCACCAATTTTCTGAAATCAGTTTTATCTTTTGGTTTCTTTTCAAAAATTAATGTTTCTACAGGACTAATATTTAATTGAAGACAATTATTGAGTATTTCAAAGCATTTTAAATTAAAATCTAGTATGTAATTGTATTGCTTTTCAAATAAGGGCATTAAATCGTCTATATAATATTCAAAAAATGGTGACATACTATATGCAGATTGTAGAGACTTTAAATGAAGTAGTTGCCAGTTGTTTTCGTTCGCAATTTTTACATCTTTGTATAGTTGCCTATTCTTTTGGGTATAAGTAACAGGAACCGTTAAAGCTAATTTGCCATTAGCACCATAGATTTCGGTTCTATTTCTATGGGTTTGTTTTTGATAATTGTCACAAACTTCAAAATATATGACCTCAGCACTAACCATAATAGCAAAATGCGCCAGATTCGGAAAATAAGTTGGATGTATAAGACAATTCATGATGTCTTTTATTTAAGAATGCTATGTTAAGTTTTAGCCTTCTTTTTCTGTCTCCATTTATTAAAGAAAGTGATTCCTAAAATAAGTGCTAAAAAAGGAATTAAGTATGAAGTTCGCTCACCACTACCACTAACCGTTGTAAATATTCTATCCCAACGAAAGCTCCAATTTTTCATACCATCGTTAATACCATCGATACTCATCCAAATAAATACAGGTTTTCCAAAGACATGATTATAAGGTACAAATCCCCAATACCTACTGTCTATAGAATTGTGTCTATTATCACCCATAGCCCAATAATAATCTTGTTTAAAAGTGTAAGATGTAGCAGGTTGGTCGTCAATAAATATTTGATTACCTCTAGTAACTATGTTATGGTCTTCGTATTCACCAATAGCGCGCTTATAAAGCGCTATATTCTCAATATCGAGGTTTACAGTAGCTCCAGCTTTTGGAATCCATATTGGCCCAAAATTATCGACGTTCCAATTGTAATTAGCAGTTCTAGGGAAAATATTGCCGTTTTCACCAGGAGCACTTTTTATAGGTTCTATACTTTTTATATTTGGCTGAATTTTTAATTGTGCAATAGCTTCTTTGGTAGCTGCAGAAATGATGTACTTATCGTTAGCAATTAATATATTTCTATCAGTTATATCAATTTTTTTCAATAGTTCGAAAAATCGATTCTGATCTCCTTGTGTTGTGTGAGGTTTATCCAAAGACACCTCGTAAGAGAATTGTAAATGAGACCTTGGAGGTAATTTGTTTTGAACACCATTAATAAATACATAACCATTTCTAATCTCTAAAGTGTCACCTGCAACTCCTACACAGCGTTTAACGAGATTAGTTTTCTTATCTATAGGTTTATAATAATTACGATCAGGTGTAAATTTATTCATATCCAACAAGGTGTCCGCTGGCTGATTAAATACTATAATATCGTTACGCTCTATAGTTTCAAAACCAGGCAACCTAAAATAGGGTAACTGAAGTTTATTGATCCATGAGGTTTTTCGTTCTTCAAAGTTGTCGTTATATAAATATGATTTTTTTCCAATAACTGGTATCGTATCATGTACCATTGGTGCTCCAACAGTTGTCATTGGTGCTCTAGGACCATAATGTAACTTACTTACAATAAGGAAATCACCAACTAGCAATGATTTTTCTAAAGAAGAAGAAGGAATTACAAAAGGTTGAAAGAAATAGGTGTGCACAATAGTCGCTGCAACAATTGCGAACAGGATAGAGGTAATCCATTCACCAGCAGATGTTTTTGGTTTTAACTTTCTGTTTTCAATATAGTTAACATCTGCAATGTAATTTAAGTAATAAAGATAAAAACCTAATGTTACTATACATAAAAGTGAATCTAGTTTGGTGTCTTTACCGAAAGCTCTTGCAGTCTCTACCCAAGCCGCAGGAATCATAATAAGGTTTACAATAGGTAAAAACATTAAAATAACCCACCACCAAGGACGAGATATAATCTTCATTAATACTACAGCATTATAAACAGGAACAAATGCTTCCCAAGCTTTTCTGCCAGCTTTAACATACAGTTTCCATGTGCCTAGACCATGAATAACCTGTAAAATAATTAAAAAGATAAACCACTGTGTCCAGTTCATAATAGTATAAATGATAATTGTCTAATGACAATTGATTAATTAGTAAGGTTCAAATTTGCAGTTTTTCTTGATGAAATAAAAATTCTTGTCAATTCATCTGCTTCATTTAACAAAGATTTACAATTGTCTGAAGGTAAAAGTTTTTCATCAATTATAAATTCTAACCAAAAATGGCTTTCGTCTATTTCTTCAACTACAATACTTATTTTAGAGATAAAACTTCGTTTCGATTGTGCAATACAAGTGGCTCTGTAATTTGCTGCGACTGATGTTGCGCACCTAATAAGTTGCTTTTTTATATGATTAGATAAATAGTCATTTGGTAATTGGGCAACTAATTTTATAGTGTTGTGTGCAAACAATTTTGTTCGATCTTTAAGGTCATTCTTCATTATTCATTCAAAATTAAACATTAATATCTAACACATCTTTCATGCTAAACACACCTTTTTTATCTTTTATCCATTCTGCAGCAATAACGGCTCCCATAGCAAATCCTTGTCTACTATGCGCTGTGTGATTAATGCTAATGGAATCGATTTCAGAATTATAAGTAATTTCATGAGTACCAGGAACACCTTCAACACGTTTGGCTTCAATATGAATTTCATCAGACTTAGGTTGTTCCAATGTCCAATTATTGTATTTGGTATGCTCGACGATATGTTCTGCGAGTGTAATCGCAGTGCCACTTGGCGCGTCTAGCTTTTTGGTATGATGAATTTCTTCTATTTCAGTAGTATATTCTGGAAGACCGGCCATTAATTGACTTAATCTCTTATTGATTTCAAAAAAAATGTTGACTCCTAAACTAAAATTTGAAGCATATAAAAAAGTACCATCTTTTTCTTTACAATAGTCTAGAACGTCATCATATTGACTTAACCAACCTGTGGTACCAGAAATAACAGGAACACCAGCATCTAAAGCTTTTTTGATATTAAAAACGGCAACTGAGGGTATACTGAAGTCTATAGCAACATCAGTATTTGAAAAGTTGTAATTTTCATCCGTATCAGATATTTTTAAAGTAATGGTATGATTACGATTTATGGCAATCGCCTCTATACTTCTGCCCATTCTGCCATAACCTAGTAAAGCTATATTCATGTGTTTATATTTATTGTTTATAGTTGTCACATGCAGTTCGCTATTATTCATTTTGTTGAATGATAAAATTTTGAACTGGCTCGTTTCATATTAAAATTTAAAATTTACAGTTACTCCTAAATCTGTAGTGTTTTCCATTTGGTTGTATTGGTAATGCGGACTTAAGCTCAAATTTTCATCAACATTGAATTGAAGTAAATGTGCATCTACATTGGCATCAATAATATTTAACGCATAAATCCCAATAGTAACCAATAGCGAAATTTCTTTGTTGCGTCTAAATTGTTCTTGTGCCCTAATAAGGCCGTCATCAGATATTATTTGTGTATTACCATCACCATAGAATTCATCGTCCTTAAAACCAGCTAAACGTCTTTTGTAAGCACCTCTATATCTATCGAATTGTCGATCGTTTCTAATATAAAAATAAATACCTGCTCCAACACCTCCTATGGCTAAAGGTATTTTCCAATACTTTTTATTGTATGCTTGTCCTAATCCAGGTAAAATAGCAGATAGAAAAGCGGCTTTAGAAGGTCTAAGTGGATCTATTTCTTTTTTAGTAAGTGCGTTTTCATCTACGAGAATAATTTCTTTATCTACGGCGATACTTGTACTGTCTTTATCCTTTTGAGAAAAGGATAATAATACTGAAAATAAGCACAGTAAAAGACTGTAAAAACGTTTATTTAGCACTTTGCACTAATTTTTTAATTCGGTTAAAATCTTCTTCAGAATGAAACGGGATGGTAATTTTACCACTTCCATTCTTAGCTACTTTAACGTCTATTTTGTGCCCAAAGTATTCTGAGAATTCTTTAACTCCTTTTCTTATGTATTTCGGAATTTCAGAAGAACTACTTTCTGAGTCTTGTGGTGCATTAGAATTAAGATTTTTTACCAATTGCTCAGTAGCTCTAACTGATAATTTATTGCTGATAATTTTTTCATAAACCTCAAGTTGGTCAATTTGGCTTTCAATATTTACCATTGCTCTTCCATGACCCATGCTAATAAAGCCATCTCGCATTCCGGTCTGAATTATCGGATCTAATTTTAATAAACGCAAATAATTAGCAATGGTAGAACGTTTTTTACCTACGCGTTCACTCATTTGCTCTTGTGTTAAATTAATTTCATCAATTAAACGTTGATATGATAATGCAATTTCTATTGGATCTAAATCCTGGCGTTGAATATTTTCAACCAATGCCATTTCTAAGGACTCTTGGTCGTTGGCAATTCTTATGTATGCAGGAATAGCTTCTAAACCAATTAATTTAGAGGCTCTAAAACGACGTTCACCAGAGACGAGTTGATATTTATTAAAAGCTAATTTTCTTACGGTTATAGGTTGTATAACACCAAGTTCTCTAATTGAGGACGCCAATTCTCGCAATGATTCTTCATTAAAATTGGTTCTTGGTTGAAAAGGGTTGACCTCTATACTTTCAATATCGAGTTCAACAATATTGCCAACCACCTTGTCCGCGTTTTTATCTTCTGCAGATTTAATATCGTTTTCGGGATCTTTCAACAAGGCGGAAAGTCCTCTTCCTAATGCCTGTTTTTTTGTTGCCTTCGCCATTATAATTCATTTTTCTTAATCAGCTCTTTGGCTAGGCTCAAATAATTGGCTGCACCTTTACTGCTTACATCATAGTTAATAATACTTTCACCATAACTTGGAGCTTCTCCTAATCTCACATTTCGTTGTATAATAGTATCAAAAACCATATCTGTAAAATGTTTTTGAACTTCTTCTACGACTTGATTCGATAAGCGTAAACGCGAATCGAACATAGTTAAAAGTAAGCCTTCAATATCTAACGCTTCATTATGTATCTTTTGTACACTTTTAATAGTATTTAACAGTTTGCCTAGACCTTCGAGTGCAAAATATTCACATTGAATTGGTATGATTACTGAATCTGAAGCTGTTAAAGCGTTCAATGTTAACAAGCCTAAGGAAGGTGCGCAATCAATTAGGATATAATCATATTGCGATTTTAGCTCTTCGATTGCTTTCTTCAGCATATATTCACGCTCATCTTTATCCACAAGTTCAATTTCGATGGCGACAAGATCTATATGCGCAGGTATAACATCAACGTTGGGAGCATTTGAAGACACAATGGCATCTTTAGCTTCAGCCGTGTGTTCTAATACCTGATATGAGCCTATTTCTACAGCATCAACATCTATACCTAAGCCAGAACTAGCATTGGCTTGAGGATCTGCATCTATAAGTAGGACGTTCTTCTCTAGTACGCCAAGAGAAGCGGCTAAATTGACTGAGGTCGTGGTTTTACCAACTCCTCCTTTTTGATTAGCAATAGCAATGATTTTACCCATTAAATGATTTGGTTTTAAGAGGGTTTAAAAATACGATTATTTGTGAGTTTAGGAAATTGAAGTTGTTAACATTGTAAATAAAGAAAAGCAGCCATAAGGCTGCTTTAAATTTTCAAAAAAATGATTCAATTCTATTTTTCAGGATTGTGAATACCTAAAATATAGCCTTGAGTCAAATATTTTTTAGCCACATTATGTAAATCTTCAACTGTTATACTATTTACATTTTCTTCAAATTTTAAGAAAGCGTGAGCATCTCTTTTTCGATAGTCAGCATTTTTAAGTTGCCCTAGCCAAAATCGGTTCTTTTTTAGATCTTCTTTGTGTTCTAAAATCTGAGCTTCTTTAACTTTTGCTAAATCCTTTTGTGTAGGTCCATCCTTTATTAGTTTATCAACTTCTACTAAAGTGGCATCGATAAGTTTATCAACATTTTCAGGGCCACATGGAAAACTAATATTGAATCTGTACCAACCATAAGGCATATCGTTAATATTTGCATTAGCACCAGCTCCATAAACACCACCTTCTTCTTCGCGAAGTTTTTCTATAAGTTTTATCGATAATACCTCTGCTAAACTTTTAAAAGCATGCGCTTCTTTTGCATCATAATCAGCTGGTCCATGATAGGTCATTCTTACAGAACTTTTAGGGTCTTCTCCTTTTTCTATCACCTTTTTGTGAGAACCGGTTAAAGGTCTAAAGTCCATTACCTTATAAGTTTCGTTACTTCCTTTTCCTGGTAAGCTAGCTAAATAGGTCTCGCAATAGTCAACTAGTTTTTCTTCGTCTATATTACCAACAAAGTAAAACTTAAAATCTCCAGCATCAGCAAAGCGTTCCTTGTATTTGTCATAGGCTAGATTGTAATCAGCATTGTCCATGTCTTCCGCAGTGGGGAAGCCTCTGTATCTGGGGTTCTTTCCATACATAAACTCAGACATTTGGTCTTGAAAATAAAACTGTGGATTTGATAGTAAGTTCCCTAAAAATGCTTTTTGCTTATCTGCAAAACTTCTAAATGCTTTTTCATCTTTATTTAAAGCTGTAAAGTAAAGATGTGTCAACTGAAATAAAGTTTCTAAATCTTTAGGTGTTGTATTTCCAGACATTCCTTCACTGTATGTGCCAATAGATAACCTTACATTAGCAATCTTGCCAGACATCATTTTACCTAATTCAATTTTGTCAAAGCCATTGACACCAGCTTCACCTAAGCCTCCATTTGCAGCAGATGTAGTCATGTATTCTTCATCCGTGTAGAGTGATGTCCCTCCATAACTAAAAGCATCAAACAAAATTTCATCATTCTTAAAGTCAGTCTTTTTGTAAGTTACTGTCGCTCCGTTGCTTAAAACCAATGTTGTAGTGCCAAGTTTTTCGTCTGTTTTGTATTCCTTGATACTACCTTTTGAAGGCATGGTAGTCATTAATGAGGTTGCAACGGCTTTATCTTCATAAGGTTTTAATTCCATTGTTTTTACGGTATCGAGTAATTCCAATACTTGTGCTTCCTCAACTTTTTCGACACCCTCTTTTTCAGGTCCAGTGATAATAACTACGCGATTATCTTCTTTGATGTATGATTTGATAAGTGAATTAACTTCATCTAAAGTAATGGTAGGTAACTGAGAATTCATAAAATCGAAACGCCATTCCATACCAGGAATAGGATTTTGTTCGAGGAAGTTATTGATGTATCTTCCAACAATTCTTTCCGATTCCATTTTGTCTTTATCCTTGAAAGCTTTCTCCATACGAGCAACTATATCTTTTTTTGCTCTACTAAATTCTCCTTCAAAAAATCCATGCTGACGTACACGCTCATTTTCTATGAGAAGTGTTTTTAATGCATCTAACTGCCCAGTAGGACTTGTCATTGCTGATGATTGAAACGCATTTTTCGTTCGAGCGTAAGTGCCGCCATAATAGGTGAAACCAAATACAAACGGTGGATTGTCACCATTTCTAATTTCATCTAGTCGATTATTAATCATTTGGGAGAATAAATTCTCTATCATAGATTTTCTGTAATCTCCATAAGTTATGTCTGGTTGAGAATTCACCTTGTCTTTAAACATTAATCTTACATTAGAAAAAGCAGCTTCTTTGTCACTTTCTATGGCTATAAATGTTTCGTCATGATTTGGTAAATCGAAAGACTTTCTTGGTTTCGGTTGTTTTGGATTAGGAATGTTTTCAAAATGCGATTTTATTTTCGCTTCAAGTGTCTCAACATCAATATCTCCAACAGCAACAACAGCCATTAAATCTGGTCTATACCAATCCTTATAATAGCGTTTTAAGCTTTCATACTTGAACGTTTCAAGGTTTTCTTTTGTGCCAATTGGTAAGCGTTCGGCATACATAGAGCCGTACATCATTTTTGGTAAGTATTTTTGCATCATGCGTTCATCAGCTCCTTTGCCTAGACGATATTCTTCTAAAACAACTCCACGTTCGTTATCAATTTCTTCATCGGTTAACAATGCATTGTGTGCCCAATCTTCTATTATCTGGAATCCTTTTTCAAGCTTTTCGGGGTCGTCACTTGGAATGGGAAGAATGTAAACGGTTTCATCAAAACTAGTATAGGCATTGAGGTGTGCACCAAATTTTACACCAATACTTTGAAGGTAATCAACCAATTCATTTTTCTTAAAGTTTTTAGTTCCATTAAAATTCATGTGCTCCATAAAATGCGCTAGACCTAATTGATCTTCATCCTCTAGTATTGAACCAGCGTTAACCACTAATCTTAATTCTACCTTGTTTTCTGGTTTAGGGTTGTTTTGAACGTAATAAGTAAGCCCATTACTAAGCTTACCTGTTTTTACATTTGGATCTGCAGGAATAGGAAGTGAGGCATCATAAGCTAAGTTGGTTTTTGCCTCTTTTTTAGTAGTAATTACTTGTGCATAGGAGGGAAGCGAGAGTGCAATGGCTAAAACAACCACTACACTGAGAATGTGCTTTTTCATTAATTGATGGTTTAAATGATTAATATTTATAGGAAATTTCCTTTAAAGCTAACGATAAGAATTTGATGAAAAAAACAATAACAAAATTTTAACTAATTATTTAGTTGAATACTATGTGCATTTAAGAATTCCATAACATTATTAAGATATTTATCACCACCAACATCCCAAATATCGTCATGTGAAGCCTCTTCTAGTAAAATAAATTTTTTGTTGATACTTTCAATTTTATCAAAGTTTTCTTTAGCGTATTTAACTTTGAACACTTTATCTTTTCCTCCATGAGCAATAATAATTGGCTGGGTTATATTTTCGGCATATTTTACAGGACTTGCATCGTCTGTATCGAAGCCTCCTATACTACCAGATCTATCTATTATATAATTACTCAAAGGTTTTAGCTTTAATTTTGTTAGACGAGTAAAATAACTATTCATACTCGTTCTAAAGTCTGTCATAGTGCATTCAATAATCCCAAATTTTATGCGTTTTTCAATCCCCATAGCTTGCATGGCAACAGCACCTCCTATAGAGCTTCCCCAAACTCCAATTGGTTCTATATCTTTATGTTTATAAAGTTCGTCAATAAGACTCTGAATATCCTTTTTTTCTTTAACCCCGTATGTAGTAAATCGCCCTTCACTTTCACCAAACCCTCTTAAGTCTACAGCGACAGAATTGTAACCTCTTTTGGCTAAAACCTCACTAAATTCCATAAAGTTGTATTTATTAGAGCTGCTATTAGGTATTAATATAATAGTGCCTTTGGCACTATCTATGCTTGAATGTGTAAAAAGAGCAGAGAGGTTGAGTCCGTCGAATGACTTAAATGATAGTTTCTTTCTTTTGAATTGACTACTATCATTTATAATAGAATCATATGCAACATAGCGTTCAATATTTGAAACTTTTAACGTAATTCTTTTTTGTATGATTAGTCGAGGAATAATGAAATGAATAGTCACTAGTCCTAAAACTGTTAGCGCTATTAAAGCGCTCTTAACTATTTTAATTTTACGTTTTTTTTGCATTCTTATTTTCGAACCTCTTAAGAATTAAATGTTTGATTTAACGTAAGTCAAGTTTTGGAGTGACAAACGAAATTAACTTACTATCAACCGATGCGGTTAAATATCCATAACCTTTTGAGGTATTAGAATGTAAAAATACCATTTTTAAATATGGATTTTAAAACAAGCAAGTTTGAATAATTGCATATTGGAGTTTTAATGTTACCTTCCTTTGAAATTACTTCATAAGAAGTTTCCTTAGATGCCGTTTTCCATGAATCACCAACATCAAAAATACTCGGAAGTCTTATAGTTTCATCCTCGATGTTTTCTTCATATTGGTAGGTTATATCGTTCTCTTTTCTTAAATATAAATAGACAATTTCATCACTTTCCCATGTTTGAGCATATTCAACATAGGTTTTATTATCCAATTCTTTTGTTCCTGCTTTTTTTCCGTGTAATAGGTGTTTCCCCAAATTATCGTTTTTTTAGACTCGAGTAATGGGAAATAGGATTCAGTACTATCGCCATCGCAAAAGCTCTGTCCTTACCTTTTGGGCAAAACAAAACATGGAATTGATAAAAAACAGATTATGAAAAGAAAATAGTGTTTTCTAGTTAATCAATCAAAATATCTAAAATCTGAATTGCAGCTTCACTTATTTTTGTTCCAGGTCCAAAAACAGCAACGGCTCCAGCATCAAATAAATACTGGTAATCTTGCTTCGGAATTACACCTCCGACAATAACCATAATATCATCTCGACCATATTTTTTTAATTCATCTATTACTTGAGGTACTAGAGTTTTATGCCCTGCTGCTAAAGAAGATACACCTAAAATATGAACATCATTTTCAACAGCTTGCTTAGCAGCTTCTTGGGGAGTTTGAAATAGAGGCCCTATATCAACATCGAAGCCAACGTCAGCATAACCAGTGGCAACAACTTTTGCGCCTCTGTCGTGACCATCTTGCCCCATTTTAGCTATCATAATACGTGGTCTTCTGCCATCTTGATCAGCAAATTTATCAGCCAATTCTCTTGCTTTTTGAAAGCTTTTATCGTCTTTTATTTCCTTGCTATACACTCCTGAAAATGATTTTATTTGTGCTTTATGTCTTCCGAATTCAGCTTCTAATGCATCGCTAATTTCTCCTAAAGTTGCACGTTTTCTTGCTGCATCTATTGCTAAAGCTAATAAATTTTCTTCACCTGTTTTGGCAGCTTCGGTTAGTTTTGATAAAGCTTCGGCTGTTATGTCGCTATTTCTAGTTGCTTTAATGCTTTTTAGCCTTTCTATTTGTTGGTTGCGAACCGTTTGATTGTCAACTTCTAGTGTAGCGATAGGTTCTTCTCGCTCTAAGCGATATTTATTAACTCCAACTATAATATCTTGACTAGAATCGATACGTGCCTGCTTTCGTGCAGCTGCCTCTTCAATTCGTAATTTAGGTATTCCGGCTTCAATGGCTTTTGTCATTCCACCCAATTCTTCAACTTCTTCAATTAATTGCCATGCTTTTTGGGCTATGTCGTGAGTTAGTTTTTCAACATAATAACTACCAGCCCAAGGATCTACAGTTTTTGTAATATGCGTTTCTTCCTGTAGGTAAATTTGTGTATTTCTTGCAATACGTGCAGAGAAATCTGTTGGTAATGCGATGGCTTCATCTAATGCATTGGTGTGTAGGCTTTGAGTGCCTCCAAAAGCTGCTGCAGAGGCTTCAATACAAGTTCTAGCGACATTGTTAAATGGATCTTGTTCTGTTAAACTCCAGCCTGAAGTTTGGCAGTGTGTTCTTAGGGCTAAAGATTTTTGATTTTTTGGATTGAATTGCTTTACTAATTTAGCCCAAAGCATTCTTGCAGCTCGCATTTTTGCGATTTCCATAAAGTGGTTCATTCCAATAGCCCAAAAGAAGGATAGTCGTGGAGCAAAAGTGTCTATATCCATGCCAGCTTCGAGTCCTTTTCTTATATATTCTAAACCATCTGCTAAAGTGTATGCTAGTTCTATATCACAAGTTGCACCAGCTTCTTGCATATGATAACCCGATATACTTATACTGTTGAATTTCGGCATGTTCTTACTCGTAAATTCAAAAATATCTGAGATGATTTTCATGGATGGAGTGGGTGGGTAAATGTATGTGTTTCGTACCATAAACTCTTTTAGGATGTCATTTTGTATGGTTCCTGCAAGTTCTTCTGGTTGTACTCCTTGTTCTTCTGCTGCTACAATATAAAAAGCCATAATTGGCAAAACAGCACCATTCATGGTCATGGAAACCGACATTTTATCTAGAGGTATTTGGTCGAAAAGGATTTTCATGTCTTCAACAGAATCAATAGCTACTCCTGCTTTGCCAACATCGCCAACTACGCGTTCGTGATCTGAATCGTAACCTCTATGTGTTGCTAAATCGAACGCAACAGACAGTCCTTTTTGTCCTGCAGCAAGATTGCGTCTGTAAAAGGCGTTGCTCTCTTCAGCAGTTGAAAAACCTGCATATTGCCTTATGGTCCATGGTCTGCGAACATACATTGTTGAATATGGACCACGAAGATTTGGGGCTATACCCGCTACGAAATTTAAATGTTCAAGGTTATTTAAATCCTCTTTTGAGTAAGTGGATTTTACCTTAATATCTTCCGCTGTTAAAAAGTCATTATTCTTTTCAAACTTATTAAGGTCTTTTTTTTGCTTTAATGCGATATGTTTAAGATTTTTTCTACTCATTACAATATCATTTTTTCAAGAAACGGATCAAAATTAATTTCAAAAGGTGCCATGAGATTTATTAAAACGGTTTTCTTATTCGAAGAGATGAAATAAGCATGTTGAAACGCTTGTTGTTGAAGTTTTTGGTTTTCGAGCTTAAAAATGGCTTTAAAAATTTGTGTTTTGCCATTATCATTGTGCTTTGCTGTAATTTTGGTAAAATTTAAATCCGTATTACTAGCTACTTCTTCTTGACTTTGCCTCACAATGCCTAAAATATATTTTGCATCTTGTCGTGAAATAGGAGTATAAGGAACTGAGTTTATCGTGTAAGTTGCACTCATTGTTTTATCAAAAAAAATATAGTGGTTGCCTTGCATTTTTCTGATATTTCTAAATCTTGCACGCTCAATTTCCAGTTGCTTATTATCTACAACTAAAGAATCAATTAAAGCTAAATATTCAACGGAAGAATATTTTGTAAAAGTCTTGGGTAGAAAAAGTTTTATACCATCTTTATCAAGGTAGTGCGTATTGCCTTCAATGGCTTCGATATCTTCTAATTGAGTCCAATCTGTGATTTCTTTTGCAACTTCGAAGCAAGACATGAAAAAGAGGCAAAAAACACCTAAAAAAAATACTATAGATTTTCTCAATACCATGTATTATTCTTTATTTAATCTATTGATTTCCAAATTTTCAGATAATCTTTTCTCTAGTATTGGTTCAATAATTGTTTTACGCTTTTCAAATTTTAAAAAAGGACTGATTTCTAAGTCGTTTTTCATTTTATCGTTAATATTTGCATGCTTATTTGTCCCTAATAGAACTAATTTTTCAGTATCAAAATCGGCTTGTTCTTTAGCTGCACTTTCTTTAATTTTTCGTTGAATCGTACCTTCTTTTAACTGATGTAAAAACCCACCATTTGCTTCGATATCTTTAAAAAGAAGTAGCGCTTTTTCAGAAAGTTGCTCCATTAAATTTTCAATATAATATGCTCCGTCTGCTGGATTATTTACTTTATTGAAATAGCTTTCGTGCTTTAGAATTAAAAGTTGGTTCCTTGCAATTCTATCTCCAAATTCATTTGCTTGATGATATAAAGCATCGTAAGGTAAATTGTAAATAACATTTGCTCCACCTAGAATAGCGCTCATGCACTCTGTTGTTGTCCGTAGTAAATTTACATTATAGTCGTAAATAGTTTTATTACGTTTGCTTGGAGTGGCTATAATTTTACATTCAGTATTAATATGATATTCTGATGCTAAAGCGGACCATAATTGGCGTAGCGCTCTAATTTTGGCAATTTCAAAGAAGTAATTTGAGCCAACTGAAATATTAAAGGCTACTTGAAGCTCTTGTTTTGATTCTTCTGTAATGAGGCTGTCAAGATGATTTAAATATTCATTAACGTGAGATAGTGCATAAGCTAATTGCTGCACTATGGTTGCTCCTGCGTTTTGGTATAAGCTTAAATCAATACTTATTTGATTTGTTTTTTTGACAATAGCTTCAAACTTGTTGTGATCATCTTTAAGATTGTTGTACCAATTTCCCGTTTTAGCTAGATTTCCAATGATATCAGAGTGCAAGTAAGTTTTAGATTGCTCGACTTTGCTCTTAATTACGCTATGTAATTTTTTGGTAAATACCTCTGAAAGAAAACCGCATTTAATTTCTATTGGAATTTTTTCTAAATCTATATTGTGTAATAAATCGTCAATAGATATATTTTCGGTTTTAATTTGAAATAAGATACTTTCAGCACCACGATTAATAGCGTCAACTGCTTTTAAATTAGCACCTTTAGCGTCAATAACCTGTATTGATTGACCTATTTCCCAATCTGTCGCATTACTATTTGAAACATCTGGAAGTAACTTAAATTCATCTGAATGATAGAAGGGTTTTACATCGATACCTTGGTCGGTTTTCCAGATTAGGGCATCATTGTAGTCTGCACCTTTTAAATCGACTTGTATTTTTTGTTTCCAAGCTTTTGAGGATACGCTTTCAAACTCATCAAATAACGGTTTACTCATCTTGTTTTTGTTTAACTAAACTATCTTCGTATTCAATAATATAAATGTCTTCGTTAGACTTTTTCATATAATAGGTTTCACGCGCTGTGCGCTCTAAACCATCTTCTGTGCTTAATTCTTTGATGGCTTTATCGTCTTTTGCCATTTCGTTTTTATAATGCTCTTTTTGCTGATTTAATTTATCCTTATTGGAATTCATTTCATGATGAAATAACCATGAATGTGCATCAAAAAATAACATCCAAACCACAAAAACAATAAGAACAAGAAGATAAATGTTCTTAAAGGGTTTTAAATATTTATTATCAAATATTGACATTACAGACGTTCATTAATTATTGTTTTAACGATATCTACAGCAACAGTGTTGTATTTATTATTAGGAATTATGATATCTGCATACTCTTTCATTGGTTCAATAAATTGTTGATGCATTGGTTTTAAAGTCGTTTGATATCTATTAAGGACTTCATTTATATCCCGACCTCGTTCAGTAATATCTCGTTTTAAACGACGAATTAAACGTTCATCAGAATCGGCATGCACAAATATTTTAATATCGAAAAGATCTCTAATCTCGGCGTGAGATAGAATTAAAATCCCTTCAACAATCATTACCTTTCTTGGTTTTGTAGTAATTGTATCACCTGTACGATTATGTTTTACAAAAGAATACACAGGTTGACTAATTGAGTTTCCCTTTTTGAGTTCTTTAAGGTGTGTTTCTAATAGTTCAAAATCAATAGAACGCGGATGATCAAAGTTAATTTTTACGCGTTCATCATAACTAAGATGCGAAGTATCTTTATAGTATGAGTCTTGCGAAATTACACCAACTTCACCTTCTGGCAGTTCGTTTAGGATGGTATTAACAACGGTTGTTTTTCCACATCCAGTTCCACCAGCAATTCCGATTATGAGCATTATGTTTTAATTAAGTTTGTAAGAAGCAAAGTTAGCCAATTCGTGCTATTTTTTGATGACTTTTGTCACTTCTTGTGAAGTAATCATCTTACCATAATTATTTCCCCAACTATTATTAATGTAGTTCATAACATCAGCAACTTCATCGTCTGATAGTCCTAATGGTGCCATAACACTATTATAAGTTTCTCCATTGACAATTATCTCACCAGACATGCCATTTTTAATACCTTTTATACTCGCAACTTGATTGTCTCTTAAATAGTCTGAATTCGCCAATGGAGGAAATGCTTTCGGTGCTCCTTTGCCATTTGCCATATGGCATGTAATACATAAGTCATTATATACCAATTCGCCACGATTTATACTTTCTTTTAATTTAGGGTCAGTTTGTTTAAGCGATGTTTTTTTAGGATAATTAATGGCCTTCTCTTCTTTTTTTTCTGAGCCACAAGACATTAAACAAAACACTAATAACGGTAAGATTAATACTTTTTTCATTTTCTAATCAATTTTACAATTCCTAAATTTTCAATTCCGACGTAAATATAACCATCTTGCCCTTGTTCCACACATCTTACTCTGCCTAATCCGTCTAGTAATCGTTCTTCCTTAATGACTTTATTATTTTCAATGGTGCACATATCTAAGTACTGAAATTTTAGAGAACCAACTAAGAGGTTACCATCCCAATCACCATATTTATCACTGTTAATAAAAGTCATGCCACTTGGCGCAATTGACGGATCCCAATAATGTAAAGGTTGCTCCATGCCCTCTTTTTCTGTTATTTCTGTAAACTTGGTTCCACTGTAATTTACACCATAACTTATGATTGGCCAGCCATAATTTTTACCCTTATTTACAATATTAATTTCATCACCACCTTTTGGGCCGTGCTCATGAGTCCAAATTTCTCCAGTTTTTGGGTGTAGTGTCATACCTTGTGGATTTCTGTGTCCGTAGGAGTAAATTGCTTTCTTAGCATTTGGTTCATTAATAAATGGATTGTCTTTAGGTATAGTACCATCATCATTAAGTCGATAAACTTTACCGCAATCTCTTGTTATATCCTGAGGGTTGACATCTCTATTTCCACGATCACCAATAGTAAAGTATAAATAGCCATCATTATCAAAAACTACACGCGACCCAAAATGTTGACCTCGCTTTGAGTTAGGTTCAGCTTTGTATAATACCTCTAAGTTCAACAACGTATTATCTTTTAGTTTGGCTATTGCTATAGTTGTATTACCTCCATCACCTTCTCCTTCAGAGGAAGCGTAAGAAAAATATATGAAGTTGTTTTCTTTATAATTCGGATGCAGAGTGATATCCATAAGTCCGCCTTGTCCGCGCAAATAGATTTCGGGTAACCCTGTGACTTCAGTTTTTGTACCATTTTTAAAATGAATGAGCTTACCTGCTTTTTCATTTATGAGTATTGACTCATCAGGAAGAAACGTAAAACCCCATGGTATATCTAAATCTGAAACAACTACCTCATGGCTATTCTCTTTGTTTGTTGGATTTTTATCTTGAGCACATGTTAAAATACTGATGATTATTAATCCAATAATTGGAAGTCTTAATTTCATGATTGTTATTTAAAAAGTTTAGTTTTTAAAGTTAGAGAATTGTTGTTAGATAATAAAGAAAAACTCTATATTTGCAGTCCAAAAATTGATAATCAATTTTTTCGGGGTGTAGCGTAGCCCGGTTATCGCGCCACGTTTGGGACGTGGAGGCCGCAGGTTCGAATCCTGCCACCCCGACAATAAGCCTAAAATCTGCAAGATTTTAGGCTTATTCTATAAATATATTACTTAGCACAAGTTACGCAAATATATTCTATCGAAAAGAGACTCGAACAGCCTATACACTTTAGTCTTTTTTTGAGCACCTTGCAGTGACTTAAAATCAACGTAGTTAATCCACATAGCTTTTATAAATCTACCTTAAAATGTTGTCTAACCTGTTCCCTGTAGCTTCGACCAATAGGAATTTGCTCATTATTTATATGAACAAACCCATACTCTAATGCGCTTACTTTTAGTTTATTTACAATATAAGATTTATGAGTTTGAATAAAATCGAAAGGATCTAAATAATCAATTAAATAAGAAAGTGAATGTAAGGTGATAAGTTTACCATGGTCTGTATGCCACACCACATATTCCTTGAGTCCTTTTATGTAAAAAATATCTTCAACACTTAATCGATGAATTCTCTTGCCTTCTTTAATAAAAATTTTATCGTCAACAGGAATGGGAATATCAGCTTGGTTAAGTTGTATATTAATCTTATTTATTGCTATTGAGAATCGTTCAAAATTGAATGGTTTTAATAGATAATCGATAGCATTTATATTAAAGGCTTCTACAGCATATTCTGTATATGCAGTTGTGAAAATAACTCGGCAATGTTTAGGAAGTTTTCCAGCTAATGTAATCCCATCTATATTTGGTAATCCTATGTCCAACAATAGGAGATCGTAATCCGTATGAAAACATTCTTTAAGAAAACTTTCGGCACTAGCATAAGATACAACTAGATTAAGATCATTATGTTTCTCTACATAAAGCTGTAGCTTTTGTCTTGCAAGACGCTCATCTTCGACAATTACACAGTTAATCATTACTATCTAAAATTAAGTTGAGTTTTGTTTTTGCAGTATCATTTATAATTTCAAAAACAAACGTATGCTTATTAGGGTAGTACATTAATAAACGTTTTTTTAAGCTGTCAATACCGAATCCTTTTTTCTTGAGATCAAATTTTTGTTTGGATATTGAATTGTTCATTTCTAATATTAATTCACCTTTACTTTCCTTGATTGATATATTAAATTCTAAAACACCTTCTATACCCATCCCAGAATGCTTAATTCCATTTTCTAAAATACCAAAAATGAGTAAAGGAGGAAGTTTTAATTCGTTATTTTCAATACTTATTATAAGGTTGTTACTTGCTGTGTTAGAGCCAACTCTGAAATCTGTTAATTGAACATACCTTTTTATTAGATTAATTTCTTCTCCAAGTGTAATAAATTCTTTATCAGTTTCATAAACCATAAAGCGGAGTAAATTACTAAGTTGAATTATATAATCTGCTGCCTGATTTTTATCTTGAAGAATAAGTGAATGTACATTATTTAAGGAATTAAATAAAAAGTGAGGACTAATTTGTGACTGCAAATATTTAATCTTGGTTTGCGCATTTTCTAATTGAAGAGTAGCTATTTCTTGTTTGTCTTTGTGATTTTGCTTAATGGCCAGAAAAATTGTGCTACCAAGGAGACCCAGTGTATAGAGAGCAGCACCGTATAAAATGTCCCAAAAAGATGTTGGCAAAGAGTAAACATCATAATCGAAATCTTTCTTTAAAAGATGAGGGTATATAAAACTAATCCATTCAACAATAAGTATCTCTCCAAGGTAAAAAATGAAATAAATGAGTAATAATCCAAATGCTATATACTTCCAATATTTTTTTGCTTTGAAAAACGTTGGAAACAACCAAAACCAATTAACATAGACAATAGCTATTAGCGGTATAAAAAAAGAGATATTCTTAATTAAATACTCATCTAACTTCTTTCCTTTGCTTGCTAAAAATGAAATAGTGAACCAACCTATTAGCCATATTAGCACATGTAACAAAACAATTTTACGTTTTTCGCTAACCCTACTTTTCATATTTGCAAATTAGTACAATGCTATATAAAATTATCGTTGTTCGTTGAAAAAATAGAGTCGTTGGTTGAAAAAATATCAAAATTAAGGTGAATCTACTTAGTTTTAGTACTCAAACCTTTTAGATTTATAGAAAACTATGACATATAAAAAATCACTACTAACTTTTCTTTTAATTATTTCGACTATTCTGGTAAACGCTCAAAAGGTAACATTAATATCTCAAGAACAGTCCAAGAAAATCGATAGTATTTTTGAAGCCTATAACAATAAACCTGGCATTGCCATCGCTATTGTTCAAGATGGAAAAACCATCTTCAAAAAAGGTTATGGCATGGCAAATCTGTCCTATGATATCCCAGTAACATCTAAGACTATATTCGATGTGGGTTCTAATTCCAAACAATTTACGGCAGCATGTATTTTCCTGTTGGAACAAGAAGGAAAACTTCGGTTTGATGACCCTATCCAAAAGTATTTACCCGAAATCCCAAGTTATAGTTCTAAACCTATTACTATTCAACATTTAATATACGATACTAGTGGGCTGCGCCCATATCTAGCCACATTATATGCCAAGAATATATATTATGGAGATAGTTTTGACAATGAGGATGTTATAAAATTAATTGCTAAACATAAAGGCTTGAATTTTCCTGTTGGCACTAAACATAGCTGGAGTCACACAAATTATGCGCTTTTGGCAAGTATCGTTGAAAAGGCAAGTGGCAAATCTCTTAGAGCATATGCTAAAGAAAAAATATTCAATCCACTAGGTATGGTAAATACGTACTATAGAGAAGATAAAGATACTATCGTCAAAAACACTGCTATAGGTTATCAATCTGAAGATGATAAATTTAAAAAGTTTCATTATTATAATCATACTGTTGTTGGAAATGGGGGATTGCATACGAACTTGGAAGACTTTGCGCGTTGGAGCAATAATTTAAAAACAGGAACTGTGGGTGGAACACAATTCATAAAAAGGATGGTGACACCTGGGACTCTGGCTAATGGGAAGAGTATTCGATATGCTGGAGGGGTATACAGTCGAAATTACTATGATATTGATGGTTTTCCAGCTGTAGCTGCTAGTGGTACTTGGGGTGGTTTCCAGTCACTTTTCTATAAATTTATTAATCAAGACCTTACCGTTATTATTCTTAGCAATAATGCCAATACTAATCCCTGGGGGCAATTAGATCAAATAGTACCTCTTTTTCTAGAGGATGAAATTGCCCAAGCTCGACAAGCAATGAATAATAGTACTAATGTGGAAATACAAAAACCACTATCACTTTCAAAAACTGAAAACAGAAAGTTTTCTGGAATGTATTATAATACATTCAATGGGGAGCTAAGACAAATCGAACTAGACGGAAATCGATTGATGTACAAACGAGCTGGAGCGAATCCAACTCCATTAGTCGCTATAAGCCCTAATGAATTGATTTATGAAAATGCACCTCAGGTTAAATTCACTTTTAATACGAACTCTTATGATTCAATGGTAATAACCGTAAATGACGGAGAACCGATGCCTTATCAAAAGTATAGTAAACACTCATATAAGCATTCGGAATTGAAACAATTTGAAAATAACTATTTTAATGAAGACATGGATGAGATGTTTGAGCTAGTAGCAATCGAAAATGAGCTAGGAATGTTAGTAAAAGGTAAAGAAATTATACGATTTAAACCCGTAACCATAGACCTGTTTACATCAAAGCATTCGGGGTATATCGTGTTTGAAAGAAACCGAAACAATAAAATAACTGGTTTTACTAGGTATGATAATATTCTATATAATTTAAAACATACGGTTGTAAATTAACCAGAAAATAAATAAAATGAAAAGATTTTTTTCTTGCTCTTACATTAGTCCTTTCGTGCCAAAACATCGAAAAAGATTTGTCAAATTACGGTTGGCAAAAGGTATTCCAAAACGATGCTAATGGAGCGACTGTATTTGGAGATAAATCGAAACTCATAAATGCGGTTAGGTCAGGCTACCCGATTAGCATTGGTTGGGGAGGCGGAGGAGTGGAACATGTCACAGATGCTAACTTTCTCACTATTTATGAAGGTGAAGTATTTGCTCAAATTCAAACAATACTGGGGCAAAACCCAATAATTGAGAATGATTCTGTGAAAATTAAATTTAGAGAGCAAAATCATTGGACTATGATAACAGGAACTAATGGCTAATTTATAGGGATTATGACAAACTATTTTCAAGATTCGCTGGTGGGGGGAAATGTAGATAGATACGTTTCTACAATTTGGTATGTAAATTACCCTAAAAATAGCATTGAGATTGATGCTCTCCCTCTTTAGAGAGAAAATTCACCTTGCTAAAAAACGATTTAATGAACTAATTATAGTAAAAAGTGATGGATGAGGTTTGGTAAAAGGGATAGCTTAAAATTTATTGAAGGCATTAAAACACTAATTGTAAAAAATGATAAAAAATGAATAAGAACATATTGTTTTCAGTAATCTTATTAATAGTTAGTGTGCAAACAACAATTGCCACTTCAAAGAATGACTTTCCATTTAATGAAATACAAAAGGATTCATCCCGTATCGCCGAACTTGATCGTTATTGGGAACGATTAAATAAAACTGTGATAGAAGGTGACTTTGAAGGTAACAAAAACTGCTTTCATAAGGATGCTGTGGTTGTATTTGCTTCTGGAAAAAATAAAATATCTGTACCAATTTCTAAAGCTTTGGAATATTGGAAAGGAGGATTTAAAAATACTAGAGAAGGAAAAACAAAAGTGAATATAGAAATTCGATTTTCACAAAGAATAGGAGACGAAACTACAGCTCATGAAACAGGAATGTTTATATATTCATCTACAGATACTACTACTAAAATTACCAATAAGTTTATCATCCCTTTTGAAATGGTACTTGTAAAACTTGATAATCAATGGTTCGCGTTAATGGAACATCAAAAACCTTTTGCAACTCAAAAAGAATGGGATGCTTTAAAAAGAACAAGCAGAATATAGTTATTCTATTGTTTTGGTATTTATCTCATTTAAGAGAAGTAGAATTAAGTTAAACTGTAAAATGAAATACTTACTAATTTTCATTGCTTTCTTAAGTTTATTATCGTGTCAAAAAAGCACACAACAATGAAAAATATGGTTGGTAGAAAGCTTTTAAAAACGATGCTAGTGACAAAACTGTATTTGGCGATAAGTCAAAACTTATTAATTCGGTAAGGTTAGGATATCCAATTAGAATTGGTTGGGGAGGTTCAAGTTTGGAACATGTTTCAGATGCTACATTTCTCACCTTTTTTAAGGGTAAAGAGGTATTTGCTCAAATACAAACGATTATTGGACAAATGCCAATTGTTGAAAATGATTCTATGATGATAACCTATATAGAGCAAAACCATTGGACCATGATAACTAGAACAAATGGTTATTTCACTGGACTTATGACAAACTATTTTCAAGATACGTTAGTTGTTGGGAATAGTGAGAGGTATGTAACCACTACTTGGTACATAAACTATCCTAATAACAATGTTGATATCGTGGCTCATTCTCTCTTTTGGGAAGATTCACAATACAGTAGACCAGTAACACAAATAAAAAGTAAAATATGACACAGACAATTAAAACTATGGTTTTCAGCACCATTCTGCTGGTTACCATAAACTTAACGGCTCAAAAGGAAGAGAATTTGACAGAAAATGAGCAAATTACTCAGACCATCAATTATTATATTGAAGGTACAGCATATAATTATCCTGAAAAACTAAAAATGGCTTTTATGCCAAATGCAAATATGTTTTTAGACCATAATGAAAAACCTCTATTCGTTATGACCATTGAGGAGTATGCAGAACATGTTGCTAAACATTCCAATACGGGGGATTTTAATGGAAGAACTACTAACATTCTTTCAATTGACAGGTTTGGAGAAATAGCCACAGCTAAGTTAGAAGTAATTGTCCCATCAATGGAAATGAGATTTATCGATTTTCTATTATTAAAAAAATTGGAAGATGGATGGAAAATAATCAGTAAAAGTGCAGAAAGTGAACCAACCACAGAAAAAGGGAATAAAGCATTGTTGGTACTATCTAATGTAGCTTACCAGGGGAATTCTAATTTAGCTGCTGGAAATAGTTTTTTGGAAGTTGTAATTGCCTATGATGAGTATCAGAAGGCGAATTATCACGTTGATATTATTAGCCCTTTAGGAGATGAAGTGCCATTGGCATATATTAACCCATCAGATTCATTACAATTAGCATACTTGTATAACCCGGAATTTATGTACGCTTTAAAAAACACAAAAAGACCAAATGAAATAAACCCAAATGAATACAATATAATTCAATTTACTGGCGGGAGTGCTCCCATATTTGATATACCTAAAAATAAAGAAATTCAGAAAATAGCTATGCATATTTACGAGAAAAATAAAGGAGTGATAGCGGCCGTCTGTCATGGCACTGCTGGTATTGTAAATCTAAAAACATCTGATGGAAAATATCTTGTCTCTAATAAAAATATTAATGGTGTTCCCGATTCACATGAAACAAAAAAATTACCGCATTATGAGCATTATCCGTTTATAATTGAAGACGTATTAAAGAAAAGAGGGGGGAATTTCAAGCATTCAAAAATTAGGACACCTCATATGGAGGTTGATGGGAGATTGGTAACTGGACAAAATTCATTGTCTTCTAAAATGGTTACTATTAAAAGCATTGAAGTAAATAAAAAATCTAATTAAATTCTTAAGAAGAAGTATAAATGAAAAATGCACTTTAAAATTGAATAAGTATACTCTCTTTTGGCAATTAATTTTTTAATACTATTTGAGTAAGATACATTGAATTTTAAGCCAGGAAAAAATAGCGATAGAATAGATCTGGTTATTTTTATAAGATCTTGTTGTTGAGTGAATTACAGGATTGAGTTATTATGATTTCGTAGATGAGTTTGTTTTTGATAAAGCAAGTATGAAAAATTAATTGGCTATACCTACAGACTCTAGATAATAACAATAAAGCCAATGGTTATACTTCGTTTTGGGGCGATCAAGACTATTATTCTCGTAATCATTATGTCTCAAAAGTATCTCCTGCTGGATTTCATTATACAACAAATTATGATTTATTATTTTTCTATCGGAAATGGTATAAGTTGTCCACCCTTTAAAAGGTAAAACAAAACAAAAGTTCTTATCAAATAAATTACCAATTCGGCTACTAAATTAATTTATGAAATCGTAGCTTTTTGATTATTAAAAATATAGTTTTGTTAGAAAACATTCTGCATTCTGGATTTTTCAACATATAAACTCAGCATTTGCTGAGTTTTTTGTTTTTAATAATTTAAATCTACTCCGAGCGGATACCTCAAATAACTACTATTATAACTTTAAAAACTGAGAGAAAAAAATAATTTAAGAGCCACTTAAGTAAAATAATTTACCAATTACCTCCTAATAATAACCAGATACTATTTTATAATAGTAGAACCATAATTGGTCAACTATTTTTACCGATTAAAAGCCAAAATATCAATACTTTTAATGGTAATTTTCCTAAATTTGAGAAGCATCTTTATAAAACACGATTATGAAAAACTATAAAAATTTACTCATTATATTTTTTCTGATGTTTTCTTTTTCGATTAGTTGTTTAGCTCAAAATCAAAAAAAATTAGACAGTTTACTTTCTGTAATAAAAACTATGCCACCTACCAATAATAAGGTTAGTAATTATATAAGAGTATTCAATATTTATATAAAAAGAAGAGAGCAGATTGAGCTATCGGAAAAGTATGCAGACAGTATTTATATCCTCTCAAATAGCTTAAATTACGAATTTGGAATTGCAAGTTCTCATTACTCACATGCTAGAGTAAACCTATTCAAAGGAAATTTTAAAGAAGCAAAGAATCACATTAATGAATATATAAATTATCACGAAAAAAATAACGATTCATTGAGGTTATCTAATGGTCTCTTCCTATTAGGAAAGTCATTGAAAATGATGGGTAAATTCGACGAAAGTCTTATTCACCTATATCGAACAGCGACCATTTCAGAAAAGATCGGTGACAACTATGGATTGGCTGACAGCTATAATACTATCGCTAATATTAATAAAAGCTTGAAAAAATATAATGAGGCTTTAGAATATTATAATAAAGCAATATTAATCTTCGAAAGCTTGAATAACGTTAAGATGAAGGCCATGCTTTTGCAAAATATTGGAAATGTTTATGGTGGTCAAGGTAACTATAAAGAGGCCATAAAAAACTATAAGGAAGCTTTGGGGCAGATTGAAAATTTAGATGGCGACTTAAGTTTTAACAAATCAATTATATTAGGCAATTTAGGAGGAAGTTACAATGCTACGGGGAATTATGAAAGTGGACTAGAGTACCATTTAAAGGCTAATGTATTAAGAAGAAGACTTAATAACAAAAGATCACTAGCTCATGGATTAGCAGGAGAAGCCACGTCATATATTAATCTTAAGAAGTTTAAAGATGCGGACAAAAGTTTAAATGAAGGTATTGATTTAGCAACACAAATTGAATCTATAAACCTTCTATGGCAATTGTTTGAATTGAAGGCGTTAATGGGAAAAAAGAAAGGTGATTTTAAAATGGCATTTGAGAATATAGAACTATCCCATAAATGGAAAGACAGTATTTTTAATCTAAAATCCAATGAGCAAATTTTGGAGCTAGAAACTAAATACCAAACCGCACAAAAAGACAAAGAAATTACTTTACTTACTAAGGAAAAGGAAATTCAAGAGAAAGAAACACAGCGACAAGACGATATTAAAAAGGCGATTCTTATAGGTTTATTTTTAACCATATTATTGGCAGGTTTGGTTTTTTATACACTTCGACAAAAACTAAAAAACCAAAAAATAATTGCAGCAAAAAATGAAGAAATTAAAGTTTCAAATCTAAAAAAAGAATTGGGAACTTTGGAAATGAAAGCCTTACGAGCACAAATGAATCCTCATTTTTTGTTTAATTGTATGAATTCAATAAATACCATGATTTTACGTGATGACAATGCCAAAGCAAGTAAATACTTAACGAAGTTTTCCAAACTCGTCCGTTTAATACTCGAAAATTCTGAAAACCCCAAAATAACACTACAAGATGAGCTCGAGATGTTAAATGCTTATATTGCTCTGGAATCTATTCGTTTTAAAGGAAAAATAGATTACACGCTCGATGTGAGCGAGGATATCGATAAAGAAACCACATTGATTCCTTCAATGATCTTGCAGCCCTTTGTTGAAAATGCAATTTGGCATGGACTATTACACACCAAAAATAAAACAGGAAAACTTTCTATAAAAGTTTATGAAGAAAACGACATTTTGCACTGCAGTATTTTGGATAATGGTGTAGGTAGAGCATCAGCCTTAAAAATTCATAAAAAAACTAAATTAAAGAAGAAATCTATGGGAATTAAAATTACAACAGAACGTTTAACCTTATTGGCTAAAGAGAAGATTAACGAGGTTGTAAAGATTATTGATTTAAAAGATGACAAAGACAACCCATTAGGTACACAAGTAGATATTTTAATTCCAATTTCCTAAGCTCATGATTAGAGCCATAATAATAGATGACGAGCAAGATGCAAGAGACGGATTGAATCTTTTAGTAGAAAAATTTTGCCCTGGAGTTACTATTATTGCAACCTGTGAATCTCCCGAAATTGGAATAGAAAAAATTCTTGAGCTGCAACCTAATCTTGTTTTTTTGGATATCCAAATGCCACAACTGTCTGGTTTTGATTTGTTGGAAAAAATAGAAACCATATATTTTGAAGTCATTTTCGTAACAGCATTCGATAAATATGCCATTAAGGCTATTAAATTCAGTGCTTTGGATTACCTTTTAAAACCTGTAGAAGTGGATCAATTGGTTAGTGCTGTACAAAGGGTAAAAGAAAAGCAGCATAGCAAATCTTCAAATTTTAAATCCTTACTCAATAATGTTAAGCAAAATGCTCAAAAATTAGAGCGGTTGGCCATTCCTTCGGACAATGAAATCATTCTACAAAAGGTTTCGGATATTATCTATTGTGAAGCCGATAGTAATTATACGGTCTTGCATTTGGCGGATGATAAAAAAATCACTGTTTCAAAAACGCTAAAGGAATTTGAAAATATATTACCCGAAATTGATTTTTGTAGAATACACCATTCGACATTGGTCAATTTAAACCATGTTGTGAAGTATGTAAAAGGTGAAGGCGGTTATGTTTTGGTAACTGGACGACGTCATCTAGATGTGTCTCGCAGAAAAAAAGACACCTTCATACAAGCCTTAAATAAGCTTTAAGCCAGCTACTAAACTCTTATTTACACTTATCGAAATTTTGCTACCACTTGCTATTTTCAACTAGTTTTAGATGCGTTGGGTCCGTAATTTTATATTAATATAAAAAATAACGTCTCATGAAAATGTCAATCTCAAATTTAAGTTATGACCCATTTATTCTATTAGTTGCTCTTTTTTTTATACAAACGTCGTGCTTCTGACGACGATGAAAGCCCCATAAACCCTGATCCCGAAAATACACGAATGGCAGTCGTAAATGTGGATATCATGCAGAGCATAGATCCTTCATTTGGTGATGTTGTTTATGTTGGAGATAATGGCGTTCTTAGTTCTTCATCAGGAACTTTTTGGAATCCGTGTCAATCACTTGCTCAGCTTTTTTCAAATATTTCTGACGAATTTGGAGCACCAACCATGGTAGATTTGAATATGACTGCGAATGGGTCTACTCAAATAGGCTTTGCGACCAATGAACTTCAGGATAATGGAATATCAACAAGTGGCATTTCAGAGCAAGGGTTTGAATGGCAAGGGTTAATAGCTGATAGTGAGTATGATCTCTCATTTTATATTTATGCTTATGTTGAATTTGGTAATACGACTACTTTTGATATTACACATGCTGACGGTACAATTTCTACACAGCCAAACAGCGAGCCAACCTGGTTGCTTCCTGGAGAGATAAATAAGGATTACATCTTAGTAGAAAATATAAAACCCTATGAAATTTCCAATGGTGTCTATGGTTTTAAAATTGATAATCTTAATTCTGATGGAGCCATTATGGGATTTCAGCTAAAAGGCTTGGTAACTAATCAAAATTAGTTGCCACATCAGTCAGTCATAGTTTAACCTCTCATATAAAAACAATAATATTATGAAAAAAACTACACTACTTTTTACCAGTATCCTATCTATGATGCTTGCGATACAAACGGTGGTTTCACAAACTGAATTCCAACTAGATTCCATCCAAAGTTTTGCTTGGGATATAAATACCTCAGCTTTTGAAATGAATGAACGCGAGCACTTTACGTATGATAATGGTGGTACTAAGCCAACCTTTTGCATTAACTATATTGATGATTTTACAACAAGTGCATTTGATTGGATTCCAGAAACTCGGTTATTCAAAACATACAATGAATTTAATAATATAATATTAGAGGTAGGTGATTCCTACGATCCAGTTTTTGATGTTTGGTATGAAGGAGATGAAAGCGAAGGTTTGTATTACGAGTATGATGCTTTACAAAATAACACGGCCATAGGATGGGGATGGCATGGTTCTGACCCCGATTTTTTATTTACCTACAATAGCGATAATCTAGTTGTAGTTAAAACGGAAAGGTTCTATAATTCTTTAATGATGGGTATGAATAACTTAAACCAAACTTTAACAAGTTATAATGGTTTGCAAAAAGCAGAGGAGATTTATCAAATTTGGCATAATTCTACGAGTACATGGAGCGATGAAGAAAAAACAGAATATACTTATAATGGTGATTTACCTATACAAGAAGATACTTATTTTTGGATGGGTAGCGATTGGGCAACACAAGCGTATAAAAGACAATTAAACACGTATACGAGCGACCAGCTTACAGAAAAAATTATACAAGAATGGAATAACGGTTTAGATCAATGGGAAAATGCAGAACGCAAAACTTGGACAATTGACAACAATGATAATATACAAGAAATTCAGACTTATACGTGGGATAATAACACCTCAACATGGCTTAATGATGAGCAAGAATTATGGTATTGGTCTGAAGCAGGAGAACTTTTGGACTTAGATCAAGAGTTAAACATTCCTGGTAAATCTGTTCACATAGTGCCTAATCCAGCAGATTCATTTTTTACTATTGTAGGCTTGAGTGAAGATGCAATTGTTACAATCTACACTGCCTCAGGGCATGAAGTATTAAGTCAACATTTCCCTAATTATAACCAGCCGTATTCAGTAGATATTGGAGCCTTGCCTTCTGGTTTATATATAGTAGGCATCAATTCCTTTAATTCTAATCTCTCTAGAAAATTAATTATCAATAATTAAAAATTATGAAATTAAGTATAAAACTCTTGTTGTTGTGTATTGCGTTATTCCTAGCGAATCCTAGTTATGTCAGGGCTCAAAAAAAAGTTAGAAGAATAGTAAAAAAGCATATAAAACGACAAAGTGTAAAAAAAGCTAAACGCATCAATAGTCTTAGATACCGCCATTTACCCAAACGAGGTAAAGTGTTAAGAAAACTAGGATTAGGCTACAGAACTATCAAGTTTAAAGGCGCAAATGTATTTATACATAATGGTGTTTGGTATAAACCTACCAAACGCGATCGTTTCATCGTTGCTCGAGCACCAATAGGAGTAAGAATAAATCGCTTACCTAGACTAGCTGGTTCAAGAATACTGTTAGGCACAAAAGTATATTATTACTACTATGGTACTTACTATGAACAGGTGGATGATTCTGAGGAATATATGGTTGTTACGGCACCTATTGGAGCAAAAATCGACGCGTTGCCAGAAGGTTATGATACTTTAAAAATCAAAGGGATTACCTATTATAATTTAGATGATGTTTATTACCAATTTGTAGTTAATAGTGATGATGATAGTTATTTTATAGTTATTAAAAACCCTTTATTATGAAACGACTCGTTTTATTAATGGTTACCATATTCGCTTTTTTGAGTTGTCAAAAAGATGGAGAGGTGCGCAGTAATGCAACTAATGATTATGAAATCGGCAAAAACCGCTTTACTCTAAATAGCAATGGAGACGTAAGGGAATATTATGTCCATCTTCCGGTCAGTTACAATGAAAGTGAAGCTATTCCTGTAGTTTTTATGCTGCATGGTAGTAGTGGTGATGGTGAGCGGTTTTATAATATTTCTGGCTGGAAAGAAGTGGGCGAAATAGAAAATATACTCACGATATTTCCATCGTCTTGGGAATATTGCAAGCAATTTCCTAACGGTTCACAAGGAATCACTACAAAGTGGAATATTTATGCAGATGATGCTTCTTATTGCCCTGGACAAAACCCCAGAGATGATATTCATTTTTTAAGGGATATAATAGACCAACTAAATGAAAAGTTTAATATTGATTCAAGGAGAACCTACCTTGTAGGGTTTTCTAATGGTGGAGCTATGGCTTTGCGGTGTGCTATGGAGATGAGTGATATCTTTGCTGCGGTTGTAGAATCGGCTGGGTCAACAAGTATTGAGGCTACATATTTACCAAATAGAAATATACCTGTTACGTATCAAATTGGCAATGCTAATAAGGATGGTGTTCCACCTTTACCAATGCAATCTCTTGATAGTTTATTAAATACGTCGCCGTTTAAACGCACTATTGCAACACATATCAACTCTTTTGATTTAGAATCTACATACACACTTTCTGGAGATTCTAATGACATAATAACTGCAACCTATAAAGGGATTTCAGACTCAGTATTAGAGTTTAATGTCAGACTTATAAAAGATTTAGAGCACAATTATCCCAACGGCATCAATCATCCTATGAAAGGCGCAGAGGTAAATTGGGAATGGTTAAAGCAGTTTTCATTACCCGAATAGAAATTAAAGACAAGACAATTTAAAAAAACTATACAATGAAAAAATTATATATAATTTACTTTGCATCTGTTTTTTGTGTTCCATTAATGGCACAAACAGCTGTTACTGCCTCTGGAGGTAATGCATCAGGAACTGGTGGAACTGCATCTTATACAGTTGGGCAGATAATCGATACTAACATAAATGGTTCTAATGGTTCGGTCAATCATGGAGTACAACAACCTATTGAGTTTTTTACTTTGGATGTTGATGATTATTTAAATACCGATTTTAAAATTAGTGTTTTTCCTAATCCTACTTCAGTAAATATTCAATTAAACATAGACAATTATAATTCTAATGATTTCAATTATTTCTTATATGATGTCTATGGTCGTACAATTCTGCATCAAAAGATTAAAGATTCTGATACAATAATTACAATTGAGTCATTGGCATCAGCAACTTATTATCTAAAAATCACAGAGAACAACCGAATCATTAAGACGGTTAAAATCTTAAAGAATTAATACTATGAAAACATCAAGAACACAAGGAATACAAAAGTTATTTCGCAAAATAAGTAGTTTGTTTTTGCTATTGGTTTTTGCACTAAGCACAATTAATGCACAATCACCACAAAAAATGACTTACCAAAGTGTGGTAAGAGATGCGTCAGATAATTTGATAACAAATTCACTAATTGGTATCCAAGTGAGTATTTTACAAGGTTCTGCCAACGGTACAAATGTATATACTGAAAGCTATAATCCAACGCCAGAAACTAATCTCAATGGACTAGTTACTATTGCTATTGGTGAAGGCACACCTTCAACAGGAATTTTTACAGATATTGATTGGGCAAATGGCCCTTATTTTTTACGTGTAAGAATAGATCCTTTAGGAGGAACAAATTATACTATTACTGGAACAAGTCAATTATTGAGTGTTCCCTATGCACTTTATGCTGAAACCAGTGGAGATAGTAATACAAATGATACTTGGAGCACATCAGGTAATGCTGGAACTAATTCGAACATAGATTTTATTGGTACGACAGATAATGAGCCTTTAAGTTTTAAAGTGAATAATGTTTCTGTTGGAGAACTAGATCCAATTAACGACAACCTTTATTTCGGAAGGCGTCTTATAATAAATCCTATTAATGGTGAAAGCAATTTAGCCATTGGACACAATGCATTAGCTGCTAATATTTCTGGAGACAATAATACTGCTATTGGATATGACGCTCAGATACCAAATTCTTCAGACTCAAATCAAGTAAGAATTGGCAATACAGATGTTACCTATGCTGGTATTCAAGTTGCATGGACTATTACATCTGATGCCAAATGGAAAGAAAACATTAGAGCGTTACCTTATGGTCTAGACTTAGTGTCTCAGCTCAAACCGGTAGATTATGTTCGTAAAAATAACAATGCGAAAACAAGAGAAATAGGTTTTGTTGCCCAAGATGTAGAAAATCTTCTTACTAAAATTGGCTATTCAGATCAAGGTTTACTTTCTAAAGATGATAGCGGTAATTTAAGCTTACGCTATAATGATTTAATTCCTTTATTAACTAAAGCAATTCAAGATTTAACCGCTCGTATTGAAATGTTAGAACAACAATAATAATTCTAAAAAAAATGACAAATGAAAACGATATATAATCAAATTATTACAACGCGAATTTTAGGTCAATATTATACTTCTTTATGGTTAGTGTTATTTAGTATATCAATAACCACAATTTACGCACAATCTCCACAAAAAATGACTTATCAGAGTGTGGTTAGGGATGCATCAGGTAACCTATTGGCTAATACAATTGTAGGTATTCAAGTAAGTATAGTACAAGGCACAACAGCTGGTACAAATGTTTATTCGGAAACATATAGCCCAAACCCACAAACAAACATTAATGGTTTAGTAAGTCTTGAAATAGGAACTGGAACACCTTCAGTGGGAGTGTTTGCTAATATAGATTGGGCAAACGGATCATTCTTTTTAAGAGTAGGAATAGACCCAACTGGTGGAACAAATTATACTGTTACAGGTACAAGTGAATTGTTGAGTGTACCTTATGCACTCTATGCGGAAACTAGCGGGAATGCTGTTGCCGATGGTAGTTGGAGTTTATCAGGTAATATGGGTAGTGACTCTACAATTGATTTTATTGGTACTACCGATCTTCAGCCATTAAAATTTAGAGTTGAAAATGAACCTTTTGGAGAATTAGATATAGCTACCCATAGCATCTTTTTTGGAGAACGCGCTGGAGTTAGCAATATTGGTGCTGATAATATTGGTATTGGTACTGCTGTACTCATTGCTAACACAACTGGTATTAATAATATAGGTATGGGTAGTCAAGCACTTTTAAGCAACATAACTGGTAGCAATAACATTGCCATGGGAGATGAGGTACTTTTAAAGAATACCGTAGGTACTGACAATATTGGAATGGGTCTTCGAGCACTTACAGCTAATACAATCGGAGACGATAATATTGGTATTGGCAACGCAGCACTTGAGAGCAATACAACTGGAGGGAATAATATTGGTATTGGTAATACAGCACTTGATAGCAATACAACGGGTATTATTAATATTGGTATTGGTATCGGAGCACTTCGTAGCAATACAACAGGTAGTTTTAATGTCGGAATCGGTGATGCAGCGCTCTCGAGTAATATTACAGGAACTGGTAATGTTGGAATGGGATATAATGCGCTTTATACTACAACAGGTGATCACAATATTGGATTAGGATATGAAGCACTTTATTATAATACAACAGGTGATCATAATATTGGTATAGGTGAACTTGCACTTACGGATAACACCACTGGCAGTGATAATACTGCCATTGGATTTAACGCACTTTCTAATAACACGATAGGTAGTAATAATATTGGAATTGGATTTAATGCTGAGGTTCCAGACCCCGTTACTAGTAATCAAATTCGGATAGGTAATGATCAAATAACCTATGCTGGTATTCAAGTTGACTGGTCAATTACTTCAGACAAAAAATGGAAAGAACAAATTAGATCTCTTCCTTATGGTTTAGACTTTGTATCTCAATTAAAACCAGTGGATTATGTCCGTAAAAATAATGAAACCAAGACCAGAGAAATTGGTTTTATAGCACAAGATGTAAAAAATTTATTAACGACTGTTGGCTATTCAGATCAAGGACTTTTATCAAAAGACAGTAAAGGGAATTTAAGCTTACGTTATAACGATTTTATTCCATTACTAACTAAAGCAGTTCAAGAGTTAAACGCCAATAACAAGTCATTACAAAAAATGAATATTGAATTGGTAAAACGCATAGAAAAACTAGAACAGAAAAAATAGATGTAAAGACGTAATCTATTATGGAAAGACTATCTAATGATATTAACATTCTTAGAGAAAGAGCAAGAAAAGAAGTTAATACTTTTAATGCTGCTATTGATAAAACTATTATTAGGTTTTTTGAATATCCATCAATTGCTGGGTTTCCCTATTGTATTTTGATAATTAGGAATAAGGAAAATAAACTGATTTCAATGTTTAGACAATGGGACACAGCGTACGATATGCAACGTTGGAACAATAGCATTTATAACTTAGATAGATTAAGAATTATATCACATAAGCATGAGTTGTTAGAATCAGAAATAATAACACTTAATGCGGAACTAAACAGTCTAGAAAATCACAAATTACCTAAAACTATTTCCGATACATCTGTTACCGTTCTTGATGGTTCCGATTTTGAATTAATGATACAGTCAAAAATAATATGCAAAAATTACAAATGGCGTGTTGCAACTGACGATATAGATTTATTTATACCCTTGATTGAACAAATTAAAGAGTTTCATTTAAAAAAAAATAAAAAGTATGCATGATGGAAGTTTAGATTGCTGCGGCACATGCTGGTTTAATTCTAATAATAGAAATCAAGAAGAAAAAAAGGAGTCAAAAACTGTTTTTTGCACCATTCGTAACTTCAAAATCCATAATGGGTTTACACTGTTTTGTGCAAACCACCCAAGCTATAATTCTAACATGATCAATGTACCCATAGGCTCTGTCTTTGCAAAAAGTGGATATGGAAAACCTCAAGAACATAAGTTTTTATTTCACTCGCCAGACAATGAAAGGATTAGAACTAAACTGGTAAAAGTTCTAAACGAAATTAGTGTGGATTATGAGTTTCACAAGTTCTCTGAAACCCTAGTTAATGAAGAACTTATAAAACAGTTAGCTCTTTTTAAAGAACAACGAGCAATTGAAGGTTTATTAAAAATAATAGCTATTGATTTAGACACCATAAAGGATTTAAAAGTTCAGAATAGAGTCATTATGCTTATAGGCTTATCTATTAATGCCTTAATGGAAATATCTCAAGGGGAACAATTATCCATGATTGAAAAGTTTATTTCAAGAGGTCTTGAAAGTTTTCCTGAGCAGGCTTACAATCAACAACATGATCGTTTTGCATCCATTAGATACTTCACTATTGAAAGTTTAAAGTTCTCTAAATCTAATAAAGCAATAGAACTATTGATAAAAGCACAACAGGACCCAAATACTTATGTTAACCAATTGGTATTGGAAATTCTAATAGAAAAATTTGAAATCAGTTAAAACATCAAATTATGGGACTATTCAATTTTTTTAAGTCAAGGACAAGTGTACCTAAACCTAATAAAGTGTTTGTTTCAAAAAAACATCTTCCTTCTTTGGAAAAAGCTAAGGCATTAAGGAAGCAATTTTTAGAAACAGTACCTCATCAAGACAAGCGAAGTAAACAATTTAATCTGGCTTCTGCAATGTTATTGAGTAAAGCCTATGATTTTAGTATCGATTCATATAAGTTTTTGATGACAAAATACCCTGATGCTAAAGCTGAATGCCAATCGCAAATAGGCGCCTGTTATTATTTCAAAAGAGAATATAAAAAAGCAATTGAATATTACCTTAAAGCGAGAACCAATGGAGCAAACGAAAGTATGATGGATTATAATGTATGGGAAGCTTACTTAGCTATTTATAATGCTAATAAAAATTCCACTAGTATGCTCAACTATTTAGAGTATTTTCCTGAAGGGAAGTATAGTAAGAAAGCAAAGAAAATGATTGTTGGTTGAATTTTCTATTTTTGAAATTGCAATACAAGGAATTACTTGATATTAGTATAACTGGTGCATATTTTTTAGACTATTCATTAAAACATTCAAAGTGGTTAGTATCTTGATATTTATTTCCCTGAAAACCGTGATTTTCCAATGTTATAGTTTTAGTATCATTGCATTAATAATATGGATAAATGGTTTTAGTTAAGTATTATGTTAATGCAATACTTGGACAAAACATTACTTTTGTATTCATATAGTACTAGTGCTAATGCATATAAGGATTAAGTTTTTTATTGTTTTTATATTGCTTTTCTCAGCGGGATTTTCCCAAGATGTGCAATACGATTTTACAGCCTTTGGTAAAATGCCAAGAGTGGTTGATAATTCGCTATCTAAAAAATTGAACAGCGCCAAGACCACAGAGCTACGTTGTAAATATTTAGATACTATTGCTCGTATCTACCTTAGATCTGGTAATCCAGATTCATTAATGCATTATGGGAAATTATTAAAGAAAGAAACTTTTTACAAAGACTCAGATTTAAATAATGTAAAAGATATTTCTTTAAGAGCAACTTATTATGAAGGTATGGCAGCCCAAAAGATGGGCTTACTAGATGAAGCTATTAGTTCTTATATAAAAGGTCTAGAAGCTTCAACTTCAGATGATGGCATTCAGAAATATTTAAAATTGCAATTAGCAGAAACCTATTTGTCAAAAGGAGAATTAGAAAAAGCTGAAAATATATTAGAAGAATTGCCTCAAATAAAAGCGCAAAACGATTTCTATCTAAAAAACAACATTGTTAAAAGTCGTTTTCTAATATTAAAAGGAAATTATGATTTGGCGAAGATTATGATTGATAAAGCCTTATCAGAAAAATTTACAGAAGACTACACTAAATTAAAATTAGAGCTTCAACTTAATTTATCAGAAATACAATTACGACAACGTAATTATAAGGTCCTTATTTCTAGTTCTGATCTTCTTAAAAATGAAGCATTAAATGAAGGATTCTATGATTTATATATTGAAGCCTCAATAAATGCAGGATATAGTTATGCCATGTTAAAGAATTACGATGTTGCAGAAATGGCATTAAGCTCTGCTTATGTAAACACGATACAGTGGAATCGATTAGAACTACAACAAAGAGTAGTTAATGCTTTAGTTAAACTTTATAATGCAAAAAAAGATTATCAGAATGCTTACAGTTTAATGACGCAGTATCAGCGTATAGATAGAGAAATCGCAGATAAACAAAATCAGCGGTTAGTGAAGGATTTAGAACTTAAATATGAAACCCTAAAAAAGGAAAAAGAAATTGATAAACTGCAGGAAGATCAGTTGCTACAAGAAGCGGAAATAGATCGCCAAAAAACTATTAAATATGCATTTTTAATCGGATTTTTGGTCATTCTAGTTCCTATCATCTTATTGTTAGTAGTTTATTACCAAAAATTGCAGACCCAAAGTTTACTAAATGAGCAACAAGAAGCAATTAACCAGCAAGAAGTTAAAACATTGTTGCAGTCACAAGAATTAGAATTGGCAAGAAACGCTATTTCAATCCAATCTCAAGAGCGCGACCGTATTGCAAGAGAATTACACGATAGTATAGGTGGAAACTTGGCAGGTATTAAGCTAAAGATGAATAGTTTAGGGGATAATAAACCTGAATTTGGACAGATTTTAAGCCAGCTTGACGATACTTACAATCAGGTTCGTGAGATATCTCATAGTTTAATTCCCAAAGCGTTTGAAGCATCTGCATTTACGGATTTAGTAAATAATTATATCGTGAATATAAGTGAAGACACTTCCGTAGATTTACGTTTCGAAACCTATCCAAATGCCATGATAAATGCTTTGGACGTCAAGCTTCAAGTAGCATTATTTAATATTATAAAGGAATTAATTACAAATGCACTAAAACATGCCAATGCTGAAGAAATCATAATTCAACTTACATCACCTGCTGAAGAAAAAAGTATCGAACTCATTTACGAGGATGATGGAGTAGGTTTTGATTTAGACGAAGTGAACAAAGGTATTGGACTTAATAATATAGAAACAAGAGTATCAGATTTTAGCGGTACAATATCGATAAACACAGCTAGAAATAGAGGTACTGTAATTAGTATTAGTATACCCAAAACATAACTTATGAACACATCATTTTCTATAATCATTGCAGATGACCATACCATGTTTTTAGATGGTTTGACTAGCATTCTATCGGAAGAAAAATCAATCGGCATTAGTCTTACTGCAAAAACAGGAACTCAGGTTTTAAAGTATTTAAGAATTAATACTAATGAAAAAATAGACTTAGTTATTACAGATATTAATATGCCAGAAATGGATGGTGTGGAGTTAAATGCGGCTATTAAATCCGAATTTCCGCACATAAAAACCTTAGTGGTAAGTATGCTTGAAGATGCTAAAAAAATTAAAGCATTAACCGAAGCTAATGCCAATGGTTATATTTCTAAGAATGCTGAGAAAGCAGAGTTACTAAAAGCAATCAAATCTATTTTGGGAGGTGGGAATTATTTTTCGCCACGTATTAAACAAGTATTAATGGAAGCTATGTTTTCTGAAAAATCAAAACCCGAAATTTCGTTAAGCAAACGCGAAACGCAGGTCTTAAAATTGATAGCACAAGAATTTACAACCCAAGAAATTGCCGATAAATTGTTTTTGAGTAAGCATACTATTGAGAGTTATCGAAAAAACCTTATTTCCAAACTTGGAGTACGGAATTTAGCTGGTCTTACGCGCTATGCCGTTGAAAAAGGTCTGTTAGAATAAAGTAGTTATCCCTGTAAACAGGGTAAGCATTTTTACTGCTTACGGTATATTTTACATCTGCTTATTTACTGAAATTTGTATCATATTAATCTATAAAAAATTAGAACTTATGATTTACGGAATTTCATTAATCCTTTTGAGCATTATAGCAGTGCCTTCACTTATTTTATCCAAAAAACCTAACGCACAGGAGCTGTTAGACAAAGTCGAGCCTTATCAAGGTTGGATTGGTATTGTCTTCTGCTTTTTCGGAGTTTGGGGCATTATTTCAGCCTTTCTTAATATGGGCTGGTTAACATCAGCACCAATTTGGTGGACAACTTTATTAGCTGGTAGTTTTGTTGAGGCCACACTTGGTTTTATGCTTGGTTTTGGTATGATTAACAAATTACTTTTAAGTAAAAACGAAGCAGCTAAAGAAAAAGCAGCGAAGTTGAGAGAAAAATTAGCACCAAAACTAGGCAAACTTGGAATTTTAGGCCTTGCAGTAGGTGGTTGGATGATTGCTGCATCTTTTATGTTCTCGGTATAACCATAAAAACTTAAAATCAATATTTATTATGAAACAATTTATTTTAGCAGCGCTTCTTTGTATTTCAACTTTCGGAATGGCGCAAACAATAACAAACCAAAGAACAGTTACCGTTTATGGCTCTGCATTAAAACCAACAAACGAAGTGCTTTATAAAACAGAAGTAACCTTAACTATGGATAATGGGTATTACGATGATAGTCCCTATAAAACCTTAGATGATCTCATGGCTAAGTATTATGAAGAACTAAAGAAAGAAAATGTAGATATTTCAAAATTTACAAGAGATGATTTGGCTTATGTAGCTTCAGGTTATAGAAAAAAGGGAACAACCTTAAGGTTTATAACTAAAGACAAAAAAGAGATTTTAAGAGTAACAGGAATTAAAATGGCTCAAGTGATGCCATCTTATGTTCAAGTAAAATCAGAAACAACGGATGAGGATGTTAAAATGTTGACTAAAAAAGCTTTAGTTGATGCTCGTAAAAATGCCGAAATTCTTACTGAATCTGCAGGTGAGGAATTAGATAAAATATATTCAATTAACAGTAGCTATAGTAGTGGTTATGACTCTTACTGGAAATCACCAAATTCGAGTTCTGAATATTTTAGTATCACAGTTGTTTACACATTAAAAGACTAGTCAATAGTATTAAGGTATCACTTTTCTGATAGTAGAGTGGTTTATTAGTTAGGGTTAAAGTCTGCATAGCACCATTCCCAAAAGGTGTTTGCAGACTTTATATTTAGAATACTTAAATCTATTCTTTACTCTATTCTAATATAGTTTTCTGAATAAACTTTATTGCCCTCTTCGTCCAATTCAATTTGTTCAAAACGATCTTCAGATAATTCGAGCTGAAAATTAAATTCATGTTTTTCGGCAATGATGTCATTCATAAATGCAGAACCAAACTCTAAACTCTCAATTAGTCTGCCGTCGTTATAGTTATAGGAACCATATCCAAAAAATTCAATAGAATCCGTTTTTAGCAACTTACACCACATCACCTTACTATCTGAATACATTTTGATTTGTCTAGAAATGGTGTTATTAGAAAATGAATCTACAACCACATTATCTTTATAATTGTAAAATCCTTTAAGTTCCCAAGTTCCTTTTAAACTCAGTGTCTCTTCAACGGTATTTAAGTTTTCATCTTTTTGGCTGTTTTCATTTTCTTTACATGAAAAAAACAGAATAATCATAAGACTTAAAATAAAAAAATTAGTTTTCATAATTTATTGATTTGGTTATTAGACACTTATAATTTACAAAATTAATTTCAGAATGTTACCGGATTTAGATTATTTATGATTGTATAGCTAGTGTTGATAACTTCTATGTAAGGATTTCTGTAAAAATCCTACTTTTGCAGCAGAATAAAAATGAAGATATGTCAGATACAATTGAAAAAGTAAAATGTTTAATTATAGGTTCTGGACCTGCTGGTTATACAGCAGCCATATATGCATCTAGAGCCAATATGTTTCCTGTGTTATATCAAGGAGCACAACCAGGTGGACAATTAACCACAACTAACGATGTTGAGAACTTTCCTGGATATCCAGATGGTATTACAGGACCAGAAATGATGATTCAACTTCAAAAGCAAGCTGAACGTTTCGGAACTGATGTGAGACATGGCTGGATTACTAAGGTCGATTTCTCTGGAGAGGTACATAAGGTTTGGGTGAATGATGAAAAGGAAATACATGCTTCGACTATAATCATTTCTACTGGTGCGTCTGCAAAATATTTAGGTTTACCATCAGAGCAAAAATATTTACAACTTGGAGGTGGTGTATCTGCTTGTGCAGTTTGCGATGGATTCTTTTATAGAAATCAAGAAGTTGTGATTGTAGGCGCTGGTGATTCGGCTTGTGAAGAAGCACATTACCTGTCTAAACTGTGTAAAAAGGTGACTATGTTGGTGAGACGCGATGAATTTAGAGCATCTAAAATCATGGCAAATAGAGTCAAGAATACTGAGAATATTGGAATACTATACAATACAGAAACGGATGAAGTTTTAGGTGATGGACAGGTCGTAACTGGTGTTAGAGTATTTAATAATCAAACTAATGAAAAGCACGAGATTGCTGCAACTGGTTTTTTTGTAGCCATAGGACATAAGCCAAATACCGATATTTTTAAAGATTATTTGGATTTAGATGAAACAGGTTATATCATCAATGCACAACCAGGTACAAGTAAAACCAATGTAGAAGGTGTCTTTGTAAGTGGTGATGCTGCTGATCATGTTTATAGGCAAGCAATTACTGCGGCAGGCACTGGTTGTATGGCTGCTCTGGATGCGGAACGTTATTTAGCTGCTAAAGATGCAGATTTTGAAGTGGCGACTTCGACTTACAACTAAGAAAAGAAGTTCTGATACATAAAAAAGCCGAAGTCATTAACTTCGGCTTTTTGTTTTTATGTAAACATTAGATCTTATCGCTTCTTCTTCTGGAGTTTCGAAGTGTCATCAAATTTGGTAATTGTAATTTCAGGACTTCCGTAAAGATAGATTTCGCTATCACCAGAAGAAGCTATTGTAATACTTTCGTTTACTGAAAGCGTTAGGTCACTGCTATCTTCTAAACTAACGTCGGTAGTTTTAACATCAAATTTTCCTCCATTAAAATTTGAAGAATTTATTAATCTAATCACTGAATTATTAGCCGCACCTTCAATTGATAAATCTGAACGTTGATACAAATCAAAATCAGCAACTTTACTATTTATTAGAGCATCTAACTTACTATTATCACTAAGTTCTATTTTAGTTGAATCTGCTGTTAGGTTTAATCTTGTTTTTGATTTCCCTGAACTTTTGTATAAGAAATTTGTAGTTTTAATATTCAAATATGCTCTAGAGTTATCTGATGTAGTTAACGTGGCATCAATTAATTCCATAGATGTTAAGGACCTTATTTCACCATCTCTTCTTGTTTCTATGTTTCTTAGCGCATCACCATAATTCACAGTAATATTAAGTTTCTTTTTTGAAGTAATACGTGTGGTCTCTACAAATGTAAGAACACCATCTACTACATCGAATTGAATAACATCATGTAAATTGTCATCAGCTTCAACATTGACCGACGGTTTGCTATTGTACACTATTTCGATAGAAAAATCGCCATCTACAACTATAGTTTCAAAATCATCTATATACGTTTGCCTAATGGTTACGTTTCTATCACCTTTAATTTTTTCTTGGGCTATAATTGCTGGTGCAGTAACCATCATTAAAACCAAAACGAGTAATATTTTTTTCATTTAATATATCTATTATACTTTAAATATGACACAATTCCTTTAATGAGTCACTTTTAAAGCTGTTAAACAAAGATATACAAAAACCATCCCAAACTCCATAAAGAATTTGAAATGGCTTATAAGTTATTGATTTTAAGGTTTTTAGAGATTAAATATTCGCTGTCAAATTTTGATTGATTGCTATTATTGCTGTCTAACACTTCCAGAGGAACTATCCGATTTGTTAACTTTTTGAGGATTTCCAGAATATCTAACATCTCCGCCACTTGTTGCTCTTGCCGTTAGTTCTTTAGATGTGTTAACTGATATATCCGCACCACTTGTTGCTTTAACATCAGATGTTTTTGCGATAAGGTTAGAGGCTTTAATATCACTACCACTCGTTGCAGATGCTGTTAAAACCTCCGTAGATCCGCTTACTTTAATATCACTACCACTTGTAGAATGACAGTTTAATTTCTGGGTTTTTACTTTAAGTTCTATATCTGCTCCACTTGTGCTATTGAGTTCTAAATCATTAACTTCTATTGTATTTGTTGAGTAAACATCGCTACCACTTGTGGCTTTTATTGCAGAAATGTCGTTAATACTCAAGTGTATTTTTTGTGAAGATGATCTACGAATATTTTCTGTTGAATAGATTCTCAAGACATCATTTTCCACTTCGGTCATAATAATATCATGGAGATTTTCATCGGCTTCAACATTTAAAGATACATTGTTAGATTGTGTAAGATACAAGTCTAAACCTTGACTTACCTTAATAGAGCTAAAATCGCTAGAAATTTCTCGGTCTATATCGATTACATTTCCATTTCCATTTACGCCTTCTCCAAAATTCATAGAAAAGTTACAGGACAGCATTAGTATGCTTACTATGCTAGTGATAATAATTCTTGTTAGTGTGCTCATTAGTTTTTGATTTTTTATTGATTGATAATTAGATTTTATGGTTTGCCAACTTCTTTTGAAGTATGATTATAACTTATGACTCGCTTAATTTTCCATTCACCATCTTCGATGATCCATAAATGTGAAAACAGTGCATAGTTGTCACTTTTCGTATAGGTCATAGATGCATCCGTTGAGAAGAAATGTTTCCCGTTTTGTAGTGCACCATAGAGTTCACCATTGTTGTACATCGGAAATACGTCTAAGCTTTCCTCTACAAGAAACCTGTATACCTTTTCAGGATTATCTTTTCTACAAATACCATTTTTCATGGTAGTAACAAATTCGTCTTTAGAATTAGTGATTCCACCTTTGTCGTGATAAAACTCTAAATCTTCAGTCATTAATTCTGCACTTCTTTCAATTTCGCACTTATTAAAGCCTATTTTAAACAGAATACTGTCTTTTGCTTTAAGTGTTTTAAACAGGTCGGAATTTTTACTCACTTGCGCTGATGCAATACCAGAAACCATGAGGAATCCGATACTGCATAGCAAAAGTGATTTGATTGATTGGTTCATTTTTGATTGATGATTACACTACAAATATCTGTAGTAATTAGTTTGATTTAAATTTATTAGTACTGAACTGTTGAATTGATAGCTTCAATTGTCGTTAACCTCTATATTAACACCATCTTCATCATTAATTTGAATACTCAGGTCTGGTTTTTCTTCGTTAGACGACTCTTCTTCTATTAAGGTTTCAATGATGTCTTCTTTTTCTTCCTCAATAACCGCACAGTCTAGACATTCTACATCATCTTCTATTACTTTTAGATAATGTTCTTCCTTTCCGGTTTTTAAAATATCATTTAGATAACTATTGTTCTGATGAAAATTGTGCGTGTTATCATCTGCATAGAATATAGTTCCTTCTGGTAAATATAAAATGACTTGCACGTGCTGATCGCTGAATTTATTTGATACATCTGTGGTTAAATAAGAATCTAATCGCAATTCATTATTAACCATTGCATAATTATAATTAATGTTTTGTGCACGCTCCTTCGCAATGTCATAGCTGCTTCCTCTGGCAAAACCATCTATTTTAATACTAGCTAGAGAATCTGTTGTTGATCTTATTATTAATCTTACGTCTGATGTAGATATAACTCTATTATCGCTGTCACTATTACTTATTTTATAATTATGATGGTATCTGCTTAAGTACTTATTATAACTATCGTGACCGATCATTTTTAATTTTAATGTATCGCCTGAAGTAATATTGATTGTTTTTTCTACTTGCGTATAACTTGTATCATATGCATGTTCAGTAGCTTGTTTTACTCCAGTAATAATAATGCCAATTATTGCCATTAACCATAGTCCTAATAATGTGAATTTTGCAACGTTGCCAATGGATTTAAGGTTGTTAACCAAAATCTTTAATCCTAAATAGAATACAAAGAAAAATGGAATTCCAATTGCAAAGAACAACAAGAGAGACATTAACCAAATTGGTATGTTTGCTGCATTAGAAGCATCGATTAAATCAATGAATGGAAAATGGACAGCATTTGTAATACCTACTGTAAAAAAGGCTACAATTAATGCTATTAGCATGCTAATGCCAACTATAATTAAGATAATACCTATAAACTTAGCTAATACCTTTAGAAAAAACATTAAGATACTTCCTATAGTATCAAAAAAGGTCTGCGAACTCGATTTTAGTCGATTGCCTTGCTTCTGAAAATCGACGCTTTTTACCGTGTCAGAAATATTATCTGACACATTATCGAAACCCTCCTTTAACTTATCTCCATGTTTTTTAAAATCGACATTTTTTAAGTTTTCTGAAACTGTGTCAATGCCGTCTTTAATTTTTTTTTCGATGTTACTGATATTTACAGCGTCACCAGTCATGGTAAGTTTTTCGGCCGTTGTTTGAGCTTCTGGTACTAAAGCCCAGAAAATAAGATAAATAAAGATGAAAGTTCCACCAGAGCCAATAGCAAATAATAACCAGATAAGACGTACCCAAATAGAGTCAATTCCTAAATAGTGACTTAAGCCTGCAGCAACACCACCAATATATGAGTTATCAGTATCTCTATATAGTTTTTTAGATGGTCTAGAACTTTGTCTTTGTCGTGGTTGTGGTTCGTCTTCAAAGATTTCGTCATCAACTAAATAGTCTTCGGGTTGACCCATAATGGTAATCACCTCGTCAACTAATTTTATACCAACGACTTGCTTTTCGTTTTGTATGCGTTCCGAGAATAATTCTGCGATACGCGCTTCTATGTCCGAAATTATTTCCGAACGTCCTTGAGAGTCTGTAAATGAACGTTTTATAGCCTCAAGATAGCGTTGCAATTTAAGATATGCATCTTCGTCTATGTGGAAGAATACACCTGCTAAATTTATATTGACTGTTTTATTCATTTCTTTGTTGTTTTTGTACTTGTTACTAGGTTAACTGCATTTTGTAAGTCACTCCAAGTGGAGTTTAATTCCTTTAGAAACAGTTTTCCTGTTTCTGTAAGACCATAATATTTTCTTGGTGGTCCAGATGTGGATTCTTCCCAGCGATAACTGAGCAATCCGGCATTTTTTAGTCTTGTTAATAGTGGATATATAGTTCCTTCTACAACAAGCATTTTTGCGTCTTTTAATGTGCCCAGAATCTCTGCGACATAAGCATCTTCATCCTTCAAAATGGATAAAATGCAATACTCCAGAACACCTTTACGCATTTGTGCTTTTGTGTTTTCTATTTTCATGTGTGTTTTCTATTTTTAATTAAAGTCACATGCAGTTCGCGCAAGAAACTTAATTTGTTAATTGAAATCTTTGAATGCGCTCGTGTCATATTAATAGTGTCTTAAATTCTATTAAACTGTTCATTTTTTGATTGATTTGATTTGATTCTTGATGAATGTCTTACTTTAAAAAATTGATGGTCAAAGGGTAATTATAAATATGGCCATCTCTAGCAGATAAGCTAGCTCTAACAATAAGTGCTAGTTCTACTATAAATCCTATTATCGCTAATGCTCCTAATCCACCACCAATATATAATAGAGGTGAAGGCTTACCAACATTGATATGAAAATTGTGAAACCCATGAAAATCGATAACATCCATACCATTAAATAAATTAAAAATGAAAAATGGTACTGTAATCGTTCCTATAATAATGGCGTATAGCAACACACTAATTTGAAAATTGATGGCTTGCTTACCATGCTGATCTATAAACTCTGATTTTTCTTTATTGGCTGCCCATAATACTATTGGACCGATGAAATTCCCAAACGGAATTATAAATCTCGAAAAGGTCGAAAGATGAATAAATGTGGCTAAATTTTTTTGATGATTGTCTACCATTTTTAAAAGTATATAATAGTTGCTTATACAAATATATGTCTTTAAAAAGGTATTATGTTACGCATAGTACTAAAAATTAACATTTTATTAACATTAGTGAAGTTGGTTATTTTGGATTATTTTAGTGGAAATTATTAATAATATATATGAATATATCTCCTTCTAAACTCAATAAATTCTTAATGTTTAAGCTACCTGCAGCATATTTTACTGGTGTAAGAACTAAACAACTAGATGATACAATCTGTGTGGTTACTGTTAAACATCGTTGGATAAATCAAAATCCATTTAATTCTATGTTTTGGGCAGTACAAGGTATGGCGGCTGAGTTAACAACAGGCGCTTTAGTAATGAAAAAAATAAGAGAAAGTGGTAAAAAAATATCGATGTTAGTTGCTAATAATAATGCGTCGTTTACAAAAAAGGCTACAGGGAGAATTACCTTTACATGTAGAGAGGGAGGAAAAATAGATGAAGCTATTGCTAAAGCAATTGAAACAGGAGAAGGACAAACGGTATGGTTAAATTCTAATGGTATTAATAAAGATGGAGTAGAAGTATCGTCTTTTAATTTTGAATGGACGCTCAAATTAAAATCTTAACGCTATTGGGAACGAAGCGCGGCAATCTAATTAATTGTAACGAAACTTATGTTTTTGCAACATATAAAAGAATCAATTTATGCTGAACTTGTTTTCAGTATCTAAACATTAAAAACATTATGGAAAAATTACCAGACTTTACAGATAGAAATGCTCACGAAATAGACTACCGCATTTACGGCGAAGAAATGCAATATGTAGAAATAGAGCTCGATCCACAAGAAGCTGTAATTGCAGAATCAGGAAGTTTTATGATGATGGACGATGGTATTAAAATGGACACCATTTTTGGAGATGGCTCTCAAAAAGATACAGGCTTTTTAGGTAAAATATTAGGAGCAGGAAAACGAATTCTCACTGGTGAAAGTCTATTCATGACTGCTTTTTATAATGATCTCACAGGAAAACGTAACGTCTCTTTTGCCTCTCCATATCCTGGTAAAATTATGCCAATAGATTTAAATGAATATGGCGGAAAGTTTATTTGTCAGAAAGATGCTTTTCTTTGTGCAGCCAAAGGTGTTAGTGTTGGTATAGAGTTTTCAAAGAAACTCGGTAGAGGACTTTTTGGTGGAGAAGGTTTCATTATGCAAAAACTAGAAGGTGATGGTATGGCATTTGTGCATGCAGGTGGAACTACTGCGGTGAAAACTTTAGCAGCAGGTGAAACCTTGCGTGTAGACACGGGATGCATTGTTGGTTTTACTCAAAGTATAGATTACGATATAGAATTTATAGGAGGTATTAAAAACTCCATCTTTGGTGGAGAAGGTTTATTCTTTGCAAAATTGCAAGGTCCAGGAAAAGTCTACATACAATCCTTGCCGTTTAGTAGACTAGCTGGCAGAGTTTTAGCATCTGTGCCTAGAGGAGGAAAGTCTAAAGGGGAAGGAAGTATTCTTGGTGGTTTGGGTGATTTATTAGATGGTGATAATCGTTTCTAGAGTTGATGTATTTTGTAATGTAAAGTAAATCAATTGGTTATGCTGTAGGAAATATCATTAAGATTAAATAAGTCTCATCGAATAATTCAAAACTTTTAACATAATAAGCTGTTAAACTTTATATGATTTTTAATTTTCACGCGTTTTTTTTCTACCTTAGAGACAGAATTGAAACAATAGCCTATAGAAAAAATTACATTTTTGTTTAACCTAAAACTTAATATTACCTATGGCGAGAGCAATGTATGAGTACACCAAAACTGTACTTAACAAAGTAAGTTTTGATGCGACATTATTTTGTAAGGAAGTGGAAAAAGCGGTAAGACGGTTGCTGCCTCACGAACTTGAAGATTTGAGAATATTTATTCAGTCCCTTATCAATCAAAACCCAGAATTAAATCAATGTTTAATTTATTTAAAAGCATAAAAAAAAGCGACTTACGAGTCGCTTTTTTTATTTAGCCAAAGGACTAATAATTTCTACATTTTGAAATGCAATTGCTCCGCGAATAACACTAGAGATAAGGTCGTGCATAGCATCTATAATTTGCATTTTTAATTCACTTTTATGATAAATAATACTCACTTCTCTTGCAGGTGAAGGCTCATTAAAATGTCTTAGGTTAGGATTTAGTTTCTCTTTTACATCTAAGGTATGTAAATAGGGTAGTAGTGTCATACCCATACCTTCATTAGAGAGTTTTATTAAGGTTTCGATACTTCCACTCTCTAACTGAAAATGATCATCAGTTTGATTCTTAAAGGCTTTACAAAGATTAATAACTCCATCTCTAAAACAATGACCATCTTCTAAAAGTAGCATATCTTCTATATCTAAATCAGATACTTCTATGGTCTTTTTATCTCTTAGTCTATGATTATTTGGTACATAGGCTACAAATGGTTCGTAATACAAGACACGCTCTTTTATGTTGTCACTCTCTAATGGTGTAGAAGCAATAGCTGCATCTAAATGACCATCACTTATGCGTGTTATAATTTCTTCTGTTGTAAGCTCTTCTATCTTTAGTTTTACCTTTGGATATTTTTTAATAAAATTATTCAAGAACATTGGTAATAGTGTTGGCATTACTGTTGGGATAATACCAAGTCTAAACTCACCACCAATGAATCCTTTTTGCTGATCAACAATGTCTTGTATGCGATCTGCTTCATTAACAATATTTCTTGCTTGATACACGATTTTCCGTCCAACATCAGTTAATTCAATGGGCTTTTTACCTCTATCGAAAATAAGAATATCTAGTTCATCTTCTAATTTCTGAATTTGTGTGCTCAAAGTGGGTTGTGTTACAAAACACTTTTCTGCTGCTTTAGTAAAATTTTTATGTTCTGCTATTGCTAAAGCATATTTTAATTGTGTGATTGTCATAAAATATTCATTAAGACTATAAAAATATAAAAAACCATTGAGAAAATCTATATAATGTTTTGAATTAATTTTTATCAAAAAGAAAAAGCCCATTAGAAACGAATCTAAAGGCTTTTAAATACTTTGATTGACGATGTATTATCTAGAAACGAATTTCTAATTCTAAATCTTTATCTTCTACAGTGAACTTTGCATCATCGTATTGTGGTGGACCAAAAGCCATTACATTGTTAGAAGTTCCGTAAGACTCTAATGGCATTCCGTTTTCTCTAAAGTCCATACGTTTGTTATCGTTTTCATCATGCATAGCCATAATTGCATATTCTCCCGGTTGAACGTTTTCAAAAGTGATAGTCACTTTTCCGTCTTTTATTTCTGTTTCTGCATCCAATACACCTAAACCTTTCATAAAGGTTTCAGAAGAGTGTAATGACATTAATACTTTACCAGTATCGTTTTTTACATTATCTATAGTAACTGTGATGGTAATACCTTTCTCTTCTTCTTGAGAGAAGCTGAATACTGAAGTTAAAACTAATGCGATTGTTAAAATTAAATTTCTCATAATAATAATAATAATAATATTGATTAATGGTTATTTGTTTTTGTTTGATGATTCAAATATCCAAGAAACTTTAAAGGAAAAATAAAAGTTGTTACCGAATTGTAACTTTAGTAGGATGAATTGTTATTTTTTATATCAATCCTCTAGCTTTAATCTCTAAATACTTATTAATAGTATTAATTGTCAGGTTTTCTGGGGAAGTTAAAATGGATTGAATGCCATGTTTTTGAAGTTCGTTTACTATAAGCTTCTTTTCGTACATAAATTTTTCTGCAATAGTTTTTTGAAAAATCTCAAAAGTATTGTGAGCTTCAACATTAGTCAGTTTTTGTAATTCTGTATTTTCAAAAAAGATAACTACAAGCAAATGATTCTTAGCCATGGCTTGCAGATAAGGTAACTGACGATGAAGCGCATCTAAAGTTTCAAAATTGGTGTAAAGTAGGAGTAGAGCACGTTGTGTAATACTTCGCTTTACATCGATATATAATCTTGAAAAATCAGATTCTGAAAAATCAGTATTGACATTGTACAGCGTTTCAAGAATTTTATTCATCTGTGAAGGTCGTCGCTCTGCAACAACTTTGTTTTCAACCTTTCTTGAAAAGGTAAACATACCTGCTTTATCTTGTTTTTTAAGGGCGACATTACTAATTACCAAAGTGGCATTGATGGCATAGTCGAGTAAGCTCAAGCCTTCAAAAGGCATTTTCATGGCCCTTCCTTTATCAATAACACTGTAAATGGGTTGTGAACGCTCATCTTGAAATTGATTCACCATCAATTGATTACGCTTTGCAGTAGCTTTCCAGTTGATATTTCTTATGTCATCACCATTCACATAGTCTTTAATCTGCTCAAATTCCATGGTATGACCAATACGTCTTATTTTCTTTAAACCGTATTCAAATAATTTATTCGAAAATGCTAAAAGCATATACTTACGCAATTGTAAAAAAGATGGATAGTTTGGCACCATAGCATCTTTTGCAAATTGAAATCGTCTAGTCACCAAACCAATAGGCGAGCTCGCATAAACATTTAAATTTCCAAAGTAATATTCACCACGTTCGAGCGGTCTTAAAGTATAAGTAATTTTCTTCTCGTCTAGTTTATTGAGTTGTGTGCTAATTTCGAAATCGCGCTTTTGGTACTGAAAAGGCATCTCATCAATTAACCTTAAATCAGCTGTAAAGTTGTAGTTATTTTGAAGCGTTATTTCTATAGGATTGTCATCACCATTACTCAATTTTTCTGGTAAAATCCTTGAAGCAGAAATCCCTTTTTGTTTGAATAGTAGGATAAGGTCGATTACCACCAAACCTAATGCGACAAAAAATAGTGCTGATACAATACTTAATAATCCAGGAAATAAATAGGCAAGGATGAATAATGCCACAAATGCCATTACTATTAGAAAAAACCGAAAGGTTAAATAAGTATGTTTAAAAAAACGCTTCACTATCTAGGAATCTCTATAGTTTCAAGAATTTGATCTACAACTTTATCGACAGTAAAGGCTTCCATCTCACGTTCTGGCGTTAATACCAATCTATGTTTTAAAACCGCCTTTGTACAACGTTTTATATCATCTGGAGTCACAAAATCTCTGCCGTTAATTGCTGAATTGGCTTTAGCCGCATTTAAAATAGCAATTGATGCTCTTGGTGAAGCTCCTAAATATAAATTTGCATTTGTACGTGTATTATTTACAATAGAAGCAATATAATTTAGGAGATTATCTTCAACTACAATTTGCTTAATTAAATCTTGATATTTTTTAATAGCATCAGCAGATAAAACAGAAGCAATGGTATTAAAATCCATATTGTCTTGTCTGTGATGATTATCTACTAAGATTTGAACTTCATCTTCTAAAGATGGGTAATCAACTTCAATTTTGAATAGAAAACGATCTAATTGTGCTTCAGGTAAACGATAAGTACCTTCTTGTTCTATAGGATTTTGTGTGGCGAAGACTAAAAATGGTAATTCCATATCATAACGTGTACCATCCATAGTAATTTGACGTTCTGCCATTACCTCAAACAAAGCAGCCTGAGTTTTAGCCGGTGCTCTGTTTATCTCATCAATTAATACAATATTTGAAAAGATTGGTCCTTTTTTATATTCAAACTCACTGGTTTTGACGTTAAAAATTGAAGTTCCTAAAATATCACTAGGCATTAAATCTGGTGTAAATTGAATACGACTAAAGTCTACATCCATAGTTTTGGCTAATAATTTTGCAGTAACTGTTTTTGCTACACCAGGAACTCCTTCGATTAGTGAATGTCCATTAGTAAGAATTGAAATAATTAAAAGCTCAATCATTTCATTTTGCCCAACAATAAATTTGGCAATCTCTCGCTTAATGTCTTCAACACTATCTTGAAGTGGTTTTAGGTCTATTCGACTTTTGAAATCTTCTGAAGTGTTTTCAATACTTTCGTTCTTAGTATTCTCTTGGCTATGGTTTGTCTCATCAAGGTTTTCTGATGATGATGTGTTTTGATCTTCCATTATAACTTATATTTTGTAAAGTGTTCTATTTTTTTGTTCAGTTCTATGAGTTCTTGCTCAGTATGATTGTTTTTCGATTTTAAAAAAACAAGATAATCTACTAAAGCTTTTGTAGTTTCTTTGGTATTACTAGATTTTGCAGCTAATTTTTCTATAAAAGTTGTATTGAGTTGATTGGTGTCTAAATAATAATTCGTTCTCACAAATTCGAGAAAATACTCAATCTTCTTATTTATAATATTGGTAAAGTCTCCATATTGATAGTAAAGCTCACCAATAGTTCTTGTGAAATCTACAGTTGAGTTTTCCAGCTTTTTAATTACCGGAATTATACGTTGTACACGTTTACCTCTAAATATCACGAAAAGAATTAAACCAAACATACTAATGTAAAATGCCCATTTTAAGGCTGTATTCTTTAGAATATAGCGCAATGGACTGGTAATTACCTTTCTCCCAGTTTTGTAGTTATTATCCCAAATAATTTGTTGCTTTGGTAAGTAAGATAATACGGTTGCGGCATAATCTTCTTTATCATTCATAAGATGATAATTTGTAAAGGCAAATGGGTTGGTATGTAAAATAAATTGTCCTCCATTATCACCAACATCTACTTTTATAAAATTAGCATTGGTTTCATCGTTATCACTTTCAGTTTTTGTAGTTGTTGTTCCTAAAATTGTAGTGTTTAAAGTATCTACAGAGACAAAATGACTATTTTCTATAACATCTTTAAAAACCCTGTTATTTTTTTGAAGACTTGGGCTTGTAAATTTATTTTCGGACTCTTTTTTATAAAGATTAGAGTATTGACGCTGTATACTTATGTTTAAAGAATCTAAAACATTACCGTAAAAAAAGTTACCACTTATAAAAACTGTATTTCCGTCTTCTACAAAATTCATTAGAGCATTAGATTCTTGCCCATCTAGGTTAATGTAATCATTAATAAACACTAAGGATTTAGAGTTGAGTGTATCTACTTTTTTTAGATATTCGTATATGGATTGTTCAGAAACTAAAACTTCACCTTCAGAAAAAGTTTCTAATTCATTAAATAGTATGTAGCATCCCAATGGAATTTTATCAGCAGCAGAGTAGGAGTCGCGCCAATTTAATGCCTTTGGTTTGGTAACTTCAGCAATCATCATAAAAACGATCACTGCACCAATAATATAGAGCGCTATTTTAGAACGCTTATCCATGTTTAGATGTTTTTATAAGTTGATTGAAATCGTTTTTGTTTTTGTTGAAACTAGTTTCATCTATCGGAAACTCACCATACCAAACATAATCGTAGATATAGGAAACACGTTTAAACAGTGTTTTTAATTTACTATCAGTTATTTCATTAAGGTAATCAGAATTCGTTTTATCATAATGCCATTCAATTACTTTTTTATTGGCTAAAGATTTTAAGGATTTTAGATAGAGATAGCGAGTTGCTAATCTATAGTTGTTGTCTTTTAGTGCTTTACTGATTAATTTATCAAAATCGATTTGTTCAATGTTTTCTTCAACATAAGTAAAGCCATCTATAGTCTTATCTTCTGTTTTAAAGACAGAGTTTATAGGACTTTGTAACAGGAATTTAATAAGTAAATACAGCACAATAACTCCTAGCAATCCGTAAACAATATATTCCATGGTTTGATAATCAATAAAATCGATATCAAAACCAAAAACATCTCCCAACCAACGAAAGAATTTTTGAAGAACGCGTTGCATCAGGTTAACGCCTCCTGTATCATTTATGGAATAATTAAAGTCGTCTCCAGAATAATTGTCTTTAAAGTTCTCCTTGAAATAGATGACATCAAGATTAGAAGAATCTCGCTTTACAATAACATCTTGAGACCACGATAACGAGGAACTAAAAGCCGAAATTAAAACAGCGTTAATATGTTTGAGTTGGTATCTACTCATTAACACCAATTTGATCAATTTTCTTTTGAAGGAATTCGTTGTATTTCCCTTCAAATAAATTGTAATATAAAATTCCGTATGCGACTTGCGAAAGTGCTTGAATATATATTGTAGAAATAATTATAATGGCGAACCATAATGTAAAAAATAGTGTAGCCAAAGTACTTGTTGTTAAATCGACGCCACTTTCAACTGAAAAATAAACATAAATCCCCATGAGGTAGGAAGGTATCTGGAATAGCGTAAGCATAAAAACAAAACTTAATATACCAACTACAAAACCAAATAATATAAGACGCCAAAAGTTTGAAAATGTAAAATCAAAACCTTCAGAGATAGCTTCTCCAAATCCTTTTTTCGTTGAAAAAATAGACATAAACGTTAATCCAAAAATTGCTGACATGGTAAAGTTTAATCCATATTGTATCAAAAATCCTAAGAATGGAATAAGTGATAATATACCTGCGGCTACTAAATAGACAATGTAAAGTAAACCACCAATAAGTATAAAAATGATGATGGTGCCAATGTTACCTGTAATGCTTTTCCAAATACGTTTAGATTCAACTTTGCCTTCATTATTGGCATAGTCTGCAATGTAGGCACTAGAAAAACTGTAATTAATTAAAGACGTCACAAATACAATGAGAAATAATATGATAGCACCAGCAATAAAATAACTATCTGTTTCTACATTATTGCTCATCCCAAATCTAAAATCTCTACTTGCCAAGCCCATAAAACCAGTAACCAGTAAATATGAGCACACTAGCGTTAGAATAATGCTAATGGCATTATATCTTAGATATAAGTTGGTATATGTTTTAAAATTATGTTTTAGAAATAAAAAGTAAGTGTTTATAATATCTCCAAACGTACTTCTTGTTCTTAGTTCAATATACTTTTCGTTCACGTGAGTTGGGATTTGGGTATTAACTCTAGATGTTCTTCTAAAGGCTTTATTTTGTTGGCTTTATGCAAAGCTATTGGGTAAATTATGTAATAATAAATAATGATAAAAAGTGAAATTAATATAATGCTATAAGCCAAAAACCAAGGCATTTGCTCGCCATAACGTGTAATGAAGCCTTCAATAAAACCAGCAATGATAAAAAACGGAATGGTGCTCACTACAATCTTTAATCCATCTTTAGCACCTTTCATAAATGAGACACGCCTAGAGTAAGTCTTTGGAAACAAAATACTATTACCCATTACCAAACCTGCACAACCAGCTATAACAATTACTGAAATTTCAAAAGTTCCGTGCAACCAAACTGTTGAGGTTTTTTCTAAAATACCATAGTTATAAAAGAAGGTAATAAATGCTCCAAGCATTATACCATTACTAAAAAGTACCCAAATGGTGCCTACACTAAAGAATACTCCCATAGCAAAGGCGATAATAGCAACTCTGATATTATTTATTGTAATTCCTAAAAACGACCCAATGTTACTTCCGCTTTTGTAAACAGCCATTGGTTCACCTTTTTCAATATTTTCTATAGTCATATTTACATAAGCATCACCAAGGATCAACCTAACAAATGAATCATCATTTAAGGTAGAAACTGCACCAATAATAACAGCTGACATAAAAATTAAAAATGTGTATAGTAAAGTCTTTTGATATTGATAAAAGAACAATGGAAACTCATCGCGCCAAAACGAAATAATCTTGTTTTTTGATTCTTTTTTGGTAATGTAAATTTTTTGGTGTGCTTGCGATGCTAACGAATTTAGATACAACAAGGTCTTGCTACCAGGATAGTAAGTCTGGGCATAAGACAAATCATTAGTAAGTTGTATATAGTAAGAAGCTAAGTCATCCGGATTTATTTTTACATTATTATCCAATGCGTTTTCAAAACCAATCCATTTTTCCTTATTTTGCTTCACGAAAGACGCTTCGCGCATAAATCATTATAATTTAAAAACGAATATACATTTCAATGAGCAAATTAGCAATTAACACAGCACAAAATGTCAACCTAGATTACAAGTTAATTGGTTTGGGTGAGCGTATGATTGCTTTCTTGATTGATGGTATTATTTTAATTACTTATATGACCATTATGGAAAACCTTGTAGCGTTCTCTGAGATTTTTGATTCAGATGGATGGACAAGGCGTGGTTTTACAGGCTTATTTCTTTTACCAGCATTTTTCTATTCGGTACTTTGTCATATCATTTTTGGTGGACAAACGGTTGGAAAAATGATTCTAAAAATTAAGGTTGTAAGCGTAGATGGTTCGCCTACAGAATGGTACAATTTCTTTGTACGTTGGATGCTTAGAATTGTTGATTTATGGATTTTTTCACCATCTATAGGAATCCTTAGTATTTTATTATCAGACAAAAAACAGCGTATTGGTGATTCAGCAGCTGGTACAGTAGTAATTAGTGTGAAGAAAAAGCATAAAATCTCAAGTACAATTCTAGAAGACATTAGTGATGATTACCAACCAGTATTTAGCAGTGTAACTCAGCTGACAGATAAAGATGTTAGAATCATAAAAGAAGCTTATACAATCTCTAGAAAGAACAACGATTTTAAAACCTTAACCCTTTTAAAGAAAAAGATTTGTGATACGCTTGGTATTGAGACGAAGTTGTATGATATTCAGTTTATAGATACTATTTTAAAGGACTATAACTTTTATACTCAAAATATGTAAGTAGAGAACCAAGTTTGTTGTGCAAACTTGTGTGAATCGCTTATGCTGAGCGCAGTCGAAGTATCTCAGAGAACCAATTCCTGCCTCCTCAGGAATGACAAACAAGAAAAAACAAATGTTTTTCCATATAGTTGACATTTTAGGAACCATAGCTTTTGCCATTTCTGGTGTATTAGTCGCTATGAATAAACGTATGGATCCGTTTGGCGTATTAATTATTGCATTTGTGACTGCAGTAGGTGGTGGAACGTTACGTGATATTATGGTTGGTGTTGAGCCCGTTTCTTGGATGCAAAATATGACCTTTGTTTATGTTATTTTTGCGTCTACAATATTTGCTGTTGTATTTAGAAATCTACTAAAACACTTAAGGCGCTCTTTATTTTTATTCGATACTATTGGTATTGCATTATATACAGTTGTAGGTATTGAAACCGGACTTGTCGCAGGGTTACATCCAATAATCTGTATAGCATTGGGCACAATGACGGCTTGTTTTGGCGGTGTTATTAGAGATATACTTTGTAATGAAATTCCTGTAATTTTCAGAAGGGAAATTTATGCAACAGCCTGCATTTTAGGAGGCTTCACATACTTTTTGCTTCGCGAGTTTTTGGCAGATCGTAATTATCTTTTTGTAATAGCAGGTTTAGTTGTAATTCTTATTAGATTGCTTGCAGTGAGGCTTAAGATTAGTCTGCCGAGTTTATATAAAAATGAAGATATTTAATAAGAATTAGTCTTGTAATTACTTTCTATTATAAACCTTTCTTTTAATCAAATATATAGGGTTCATAAGCTTTCCACCATGCTTCAATATCTACTTTTGGATTCCTACAAATGTATAACGGAATTCCATTTTCTTCACCAATAGCATATTTGTGCGTAATTATTTTTACAAGTTTAACATCTTCAAAAGCATAATCAACTGCAGGCTTTTCATTCCCTAAACTAATCCAAACTTTTGCATTTTTATTTCCATAACCCCAAGTCCAAAAACTACCATGTCTACTTATAGGATTCGGGAGATTGTATTTTTTACCAAGGATTTTAAGTGCTCCTGCTTCTCCATAATTCTCAGCCCATAACACACATTCTTTTTGTTCGTTTAGACTTAGAGAACGATAAACACTATCTACTAATTTTACTTGTTCTTCCCAACCAAACATATCTGCATAGTCGCCTGTTAGTTCAATGCGACCATTGTCTTGTTCTTGGATGTTAGCGTAGTCGACATAATCTTCTATGGGTAAAATAGGTGTAAGATCTGGTATAAAATAAACCATTGGTAATATTACAAAGGTTGCAATAGCATATACCCAATTAGGTCTTTTTCTAAACAAGTTTTCAATTGTAACTGATCCTGCGGCAAATACTACAGGATATAATGCAAATATATAATAGGTTTTTGCCTTTAGTATCCACATGGTAAAAAACATAATTGTACATGCTACACCCAAACTTTTGAATTTAATAAGTTTTTTGGTAAAAAGCAAACCAACTATACCAAAAGCAAAAACTATAAATGGGAATATGATTTCGAGTTGGTCTAGTAAAAAAGCCCATTTACTTGCATCATCAAGTTGACTCTCATTCAATTCTTGTAAATGAGTTATCAAAGGAAAATCATGTTGAACTTGCCAAACTATATTTGGAAGAAAAATAAGTAATGCTAATAATGCAGAGATATAAAGCCATTTATTTTTGAACAACTTTCTTTTCTGGTAAAATAATACGCCAATAAAGATACCAAAAGCCCAAACTAGTATAGTATATTTATTCATTAAACCTAAACCTACGGTAAGGCCTAAAAGCAGTAAGAATTTTTTGTTTTGAGAATTGATAAACTTTATAAGAAAGTAAAATCCTAGAGTCCAAAATAGTTGGTCAAATGCAACAGGTTGAAATAAGGTATGGTTCCTATAGAATGGTAAAAAGGCTAGAATACAAATTCCTGCTAGAAAAATAGCTCTTGTTTTTCCACCAAGTTCTTTGGCGATAAGGCAACATAAAATCAAAATTCCAACACCTGCAAGCGTGGGAAATAATCGCACTCCAAGTAAAGAATAATCAAAAAACCAATAAGATAGTTTTCCAATAAAACCTATAAATGGCGGAAATTCCATAAATCCCCAGTCTAGATGCTCACTTACCGATAAATGTAATAACTCATCGCGATGAAATCCGTAGTTTTTATTCCCAAGCCTTTGAATTATAAATTTAATTGAGGAAAGTATAAGAATTATGGAAATAGTTTTTTTATTCAAAATTTATTGATTGGGTTTGTTCTATTAATTCAGTTCCTGATTCCAGAAAAATTTTAACTGTGAAAATCGCAGAATTTGGAACATTGTCGTATGCTGTCATATCCACTTGAAATCCATCATGCCAATCAGCTCTGATTTCAAATAATTCAGAAATGGTCAGTTCTTCGCCATTATATCCGTAGGTTGTGAAATTATCTGTAATAATGGTAATTTCTTGATTTTCAATATTCAATACGGTTATTTCAATGGATTCAATAGGGTCAAGATTTATATATTCATCACTTGGGCAATTACAATCACTAAAAGCATATGCAGATGCAAACCCTAAAGAATTTAAGTCTATTACTGGTTTTGAAAATGAAATTTGATTTAAATCAAATTGAACAGAAATTGTTAGTCCGAATGCATTTTTGTAAGCTGAATCCGTTACTTCTTCATTTTGAAACCCAGAAGTATCCCAAGCTTTTAACTCTAAGCCATAATACATCCTTTCGAATGTTTTAATTGGGTCACAATCACAGGGAGGTACACATGAGGTCGCAATAAATTGTATAAAGTAGATTAGAAAAATGGACAATATTTTTTTATTCATATCGGTTATTGGTTTTATGTACTTTTTTGTCTAACGTTTTTTATTCATAATTGAGTATATTCAAATCAAAAATTATATCATGCTTTATGACCAAAATCTTGTCTTTCAATTTAGGAAATACCGCACCAGAACCACTTCGTTTACTTAATTGTTTCTTAAATGTATCTGTTAAATATTTGTCGTCATCAAACATAATGTCATCAATAAAATTACCATTTGTAACCGGTTCTTTTACCGTTATATGTATATGCCGTGGTGCTGAGGTATTTGGGTAAGAACTTGGTCTAAACGTATAAAATATCTAAGTGCCATCTAAGGATTTTTTACCCAGCCATGGATTAACCATGAGGTCCTGCCCAGCCCTTTTTCTTTGGCTTCGTAAATACCATTTTCATTAGTGATAAATATAAAGAATAATATTTGAGGCAGGTGTTTTACCATTTTTTTGATATAGTGTAACGGTTTTAGCTTAAAATCTATGTCATAATTTTGTTGGGCTAATACGCTTTTGAAAAAAACAAGATAACAATTGTTACGAAAATTCTTTTCATTTAGACAGAGATGAGAACGTTGAATTTTTATACCTTTTTTACTGAATGTCTAAATAGTTTATAGGAAGCAATACAACCAATTACCGCAAAACCAAACATAATAGCAAATACAATTTGATGCCCAACGACTTCATTATAAGCATCTAAAAAATAACCATTAATTAAACCTGTGAAAATGTCTGGTGTATAGCCAATTACAGAAATGAATCCTACTGCGGTACCTGTAACAGCTAAAGGTATTTTAGCCTCTTCGAGTGTTGCAAAATATAAGACTCTTGCTGAATAGACTCCCAAAGCCATGGTTCCTATTGACAATATAAACATCAGTGTTGTACTATCATCAATAATTCCTAGAGCAAAGATTAAACTAGTTATAGCCATTAATAAAAAACCAATAACAATCCACAATGTAGCTCGGGTTCTATCTGCTAATAAACCAATTACAACACCAATAACGGGTCTCATGTATAGTAAATATGTGCCAACTTTTGCAGCTTCAATTTTATCATAAAGCATTATCTGTTCTGCATATTGACTAAAAAGATTAGTCATTTTATAACAATGGTAAGCACACATAATTATTATCATCAATAACCAAACAGCTCTATACTTCATCACAATTTTAAAATTATCTAAAGTCAATAACTTTGAGGGTTTTTCAGAATCTACAGCTTCTGTTTCTTTAAGTCTTAGAAAGAAGAAAACAATGATACCAATACACATTATGGCAATTGAAGTGTAATTGATAACTTCCTTAAAAGCAATTCTGCGTTCTTCAATTGTTGTCAGTTCAATATCTTTAGTTATAAATAAAGAAAAAATTAGTACTCCAACAGAACCAAATAATGCAGCAACCAAACCACGTCCACCATCTAAGAACCCAAAAGCTATGCCTTGTTTGTTAGAACCTCCCCAAATCCGTGTTGCTTTTATCATTGCGGCCCAAAACAGAAAAATTGTTGTAAACCCCCAAAATCCATAAAGTATATGAAGCGTATAAAGCGTTGGATAGGTTGCTAAATAAAAACCACCCAATGCTGTCAAAATTAGCGCTCCAGACATCAAAATATGTGGTTTAAACTTATCTGCTAATGGTCCGCCAAATAAATAAGAAACTAGAGCGACTATCCCGTAAGCAGAAAAACAACTTCCAATTTGAGTTTGAGTTATCACAAAGGATTCAAGAAATGTGGTTCTAAAAATACGTGGTAAAACAAAGGGCAAAATAAAAACAGCCTCTGCTGCTAATATCAATAATATTATAACGTATAGAGGTTGTTTTCTATGAGTTTTTTTATTCAAATTAAACCTGTAAAACACCCATGTTAAAAGGTTTTTCAATAGGAGCGTGGTTGGCAGCTTCTATTCCCATACTAATCCATGTTCTAGTATCTAGAGGATCAATAACTCCGTCTGTCCAAATACGAGCAGCTGCGTAGTAAGGAGAGACTTGGTTATCGTATCTAGATTTTATCTTATTAAATAACTCTTCTTCTTTTTCTTTTGTGATGGTTTCACCTTTCTTTTTTAATGAAGCGGTTTCAATTTGCAATAATACCTTAGCGGCAGAGTTCCCACTCATTACAGCAAGTTCTGCACTTGGCCAAGCTGCGATTAGTCTTGGGTCATATGCTTTTCCACACATGGCATAATTTCCAGCTCCGTAACTGTTGCCAATCACAATTGTGAATTTTGGTACTACAGAATTACTAACTGCATTCACCATTTTCGCACCATCTTTTATAATTCCACTATGTTCAGATTTACTGCCAACCATAAACCCAGTGACATCTTGTAAAAAGACCAGCGGAATTTTTTTCTGGTTACAATTAGCAATAAAACGTGTCGCTTTATCAGCAGAATCGTTATAAATAACTCCACCAAATTGCATTTCGGCTGATTTAGTCTTAGAGCCTTTAGTTTTTAGCAATTGGCGCTGATTTGCAACAATACCAACAGCCCAACCATCAATTCTGGCATAAGCAGTAATAATTGTTTTACCATAGCCTTCTTTGTATTCATCAAATTCCGAATTGTCAACCAATCGTTTTATGATGTCTTTCATGTCGTATTGGTCAGCTCTGCTTTTTGGAAGAATTCCGTAGATGTCTTCAGGATTATCTTTGGGTTTGGCTGTTTTTACTTTGTTATAACCAGCTTTATCGTAATCACCAATTTTATCAATAATATTCTTTATTTTATCTAAAGCATCCTTGTCGTCTTTTGCTTTATAATCTGTAACTCCAGAAATTTCACAATGTGTCGTTGCTCCACCTAAAGTTTCATTATCAATAGATTCACCTATAGCTGCTTTTACTAAGTAGCTGCCTGCTAAGAAAATACTTCCTGTTTTATCTACTATTAGAGCCTCATCACTCATAATAGGTAAGTAAGCACCACCAGCTACACAACTTCCCATAACAGCAGAAATTTGAGTAATTCCCATACTGCTCATTACAGCATTGTTTCTAAAAATGCGACCAAAATGCTCTTTATCAGGAAAAATTTCATCTTGCATTGGCAAAAATACTCCAGCACTATCTACAAGATATATAATTGGTAATCGGTTTTCAATGGCAATTTCTTGAGCTCTTAAATTCTTTTTCCCAGTAATTGGGAACCAAGCTCCAGCCTTTACAGTAGCGTCATTGGCAACAACAATACATTGTTTTCCTTTTACATATCCAATTTTTATAACGACTCCACCAGATGGACAACCTCCATATTGCTCATACATATCTTCACCTGCAAAAGCACCTATTTCAATAGATTTAGCTTTGCTATCCAAAAGATAATCTATACGTTCTCGAGCAGTCATTTTACCTTTACCATGATGCTTGTCTATATTTTTTTGTCCACCACCAAGTTTTACTTTGGCTAACCTTTTTTTAAGGTCTGAGAGAAGAAGTTTGTTATGGTCTTCGTTTTTGTTGAATTTGATATCCATTAATACAAAATTGTTTGCACGAATTTACAAAACCAATCCATGTATCAAAAGTGAATACTTTGTTAAAAAATATTACATGGAATTATATTCCTTGGAATATAAATATTTTTATTCTATATTTGTACTATTAAAATAAGAGATATATGAAAAGAATAATTGCATTTGCAGGTAGTAATAGTAAAACATCAATAAATAAACAGTTAGCAAAATATGCTTCTAGTTTAGTTGAAAATACTGAAGTTAACGTATTAGATCTTAATGATTTTGAATTGCCATTATATGGTATAGACTTAGAAAATGAGCAAGGTATTCCTGATAATGCACATAAATTTCTAGATCACATCAAATCTTCTGACGGTATCGTATTATCATTAGCAGAACATAATGGAGCATACGCAACAGTATTTAAAAACTTATTTGATTGGATGTCTAGAATTGATGGAAAATTATGGGGTGACAAGCCAATGTTGTTAATGGCTGCGTCACCAGGTGGAAGAGGTGGAGCTACTGTTTTAGAAATTGCCAAGGGGAGATTCGGATATATGGGAGGAAATATTGTTGGTAGTTTTAGTTTTCCTTCTTTTGGTGGTAATTTTTCTGGAGGAAAGATTACAAATGAAGAATTAAACAGTCAATTACTTGAGGAAGTCAAACAATTTCAAGAAAGTTTATAATTATGAATATTCAGCAAACTGACAATGGAAAGAAGGGAGAATTCTATTATGAAGTAGACGGAAAGAAGTTAGGGTTAATGACCTATAGTCATGCAGGATCAGATAAGATAATAATTGATCATACTGAAGTCGACGAGTCTCTAAAAGGACAAGGAGTCGGATACAAACTAGTTGAGGCATCCGTACAATATGCTAGAGCAAATAACCTTAAAGTAATGCCCTTGTGTCCATTTGCTAATTCGGTTTTTAAAAAGAAGCCAGAATATAACGATATAAGATTTTAGCATGGGAGACTTAGCCAAAGATATCAATTCAACATTTCCAAACAATAGAGTTAAAGCCTTACTTAATATTATTTATACTGCTAATTGGATAACGAGCTGTCAGAATGATTTTTTTAAGGATTTTGGGATTAGCCCTCAACAATATAATATTTTGAGAATATTACGTGGTGCAGACGAACCGTTAAAAGTGCAAACGATTAAAGATAGAATGTTAGAACGTTCTCCTAATGCCACACGATTAATGGATAAACTTTGTGCAAAAAACTATATAGAACGACTTCCTTCAGAACACGATAGACGTGTTGTGAAGATTGTTATTACACAAGAAGGTAAAGACTTATTAGCATCAATACCTAGAAATTTAAATAGAGAATTATTAAAAAACTTAAATGAAGAAGAAGCAGAACAATTAAGTAATCTGCTCGATAAAATGCGTTGAAAAACAAAAAGTTTGTCATGCTGAACTTGTTTCAGTATCTCAATTATTACTAAGGCGTGTTTTTTTAATCAAATAGTTTCCATGGAAACTATTATAATGAAGGAAAATAAAATGAAAACAAATTCAATAAAAAGAGTAGGGCGAAGTGATTTCGTTAATATGGGACCAATACGTTTGCGTCAACCATTGCCAACACAAGATATAGATATGATTGATCCATTTATACTATTGCATCACTACGGACCTTATAAAGTAAACGAAAAGAGTAATCCATTTGATTTAGGACCACATCCACATCGTGGCTTTGAACCGATAACATTTTTAGTACAAGGTGAACAATTGCATCGCGATTCGTTAGGTAATGAAAGTATTGTGAAAGCTGGTGATGTGCAATGGACCACAGCTGGACGTGGAATTATTCATGCAGAAGGACCAACAAAAGAGTTTCTTAAAAAAGGCGGAACAATAGAAGGAATTCAGTTATGGTTAAATCTACCTGCTGAAAAGAAGATGATGCAGGCCAATTATCAGCATGCCAAATACGAAGATTTTAGAATTGTAACTTCAGAAGATGGAAAAGTGAAAACTCGCGTCATCGCTGGAGAATTCAATCAGACTTACGGAAGAATTGCAACACAAACTGCTGTTAATGCTTTTATGATTGACGCAAAAGCTCAAGGAACTGAAAAGATTACTTTTTCTAATGAACAACAAGGTATGTTGTATTTATTGAAAGGTAAAGTTAAGGTCAATGGAGTCACAACCTTGGAGTTAGATAAAAATCAAATACTGCAGTTTCATCAAGATGGTGTAGGTTTTTTAGTAGAAGCTGAAGAAAATAGTTTATTACTTTTCTTATCTGGTGAGCCACTTAACGAACCTGTAGCAACTTACGGACCTTATGTAATGAATAATCAAACAGAAATCATGGAAGCTATGAGAGATTATCAAATGGGTAAGATGGGATTTCTTCCAGCAAATTAAAACATACTTAAAAGAAAAAATACTATGAAAACAATAATTCACAGAGCAGACACAAGAGGTTATGCAGATCATGGATGGTTAAAATCTAACCATAGCTTTAGTTTTGCAAGTTATCAAAATGCCGAACGAATGAATTTTGGAATGTTACGTGTTCTAAATGATGATATTGTTCAACCTAAAATGGGATTTGGAACCCATCCGCACCAGAATATGGAAATCATTTCTATTCCACTAAAAGGAGCATTATCTCACAAGGATAGTATGGGGAATAAACGCGCCATTGAAGTTGGTGAAGTACAAGTAATGAGCGCAGGAACTGGTTTAACACATTCTGAATTTAATGATAGTAAAACAGATGAAGTTAATTTTCTTCAATTATGGGTTATACCAGAAGAAATGAGTGTTAAGCCAAATTATGAGCAACGTGACTTTCCTGTTGAAGGCAGAAAAAATCAGCTTCAAACTGTCGTTGCTCCAAAAGATAAATTAGAAGCGGATGCTTTGCCAATTAGTCAACAAGCCTATATCTACAGAATTAACCTAGATGCTAATAAGCTTATAGAGTTGAGTGTGAAGTCCAATAACAACGGATTCTATGTTTTCGTTGTCGATGGAAAAATAGAAGTTGATGGAAATTCATTATTTAAAAGAGATGCGATTGGTATATCTGATGCAAATCAAGTTTCAATTAAATCAAACGAAAATTCAGAATTGATTATCATCGAAGTTCCAATGGACTAGATTAGTTGTAATTGATTAATAGCGGAAAAGCATCCAATTATGGATGCTTTTTTTGGTTTATTTCACGATATTTGTATTTCAACTAACTAACAAAATTAAGATTTAAGATTATGGCAATGAATAAAAACACAGTGCTAGCGTGGGCAACCATACTAATGATAATAATGGGAGTAGTACTTATACTAATGGGCGCATATAGATATGATGATGTGGCTGGTTGGGGATTTGCAACCGTTGGGTTTGGTTTTTTTGCTATAGCTTGGGTGTTTAATGCTTTAAAAGGGCGTGTGTAATGAGTGACGATAAACAAATAATATTTTCAATGTCTGGTTTAACCAAGACATTTCAATCTGCAAATACTCCGGTTTTAAAAAATATACATTTAAGTTTCTTTTATGGGGCTAAAATTGGAATCCTTGGTCTAAATGGTTCTGGTAAATCTACTTTACTTAAGATTATTGCTGGAGTTGATAAGAACTATCAAGGTGATGTAATATTCAAACCTGGCTATACAGTTGGTTTCCTAGAGCAAGAACCACTACTAGATGATAATAAAACTGTAATGGAGGTTGTACGAGAAGGTGCTGCTGAAACGGTTGTAATTCTCGATGAATATAACAGTATAAATGACCAGTTTGGCTTAGAGGAAGTCTACAGCAATCCAGATAAGATGGAAAAGCTAATGAATCGTCAAGCAGAGCTTCAAGATCAAATTGATGCTGCAAATGCCTGGGAATTAGACACTAAACTAGAAATAGCTATGGATGCCTTACGCACACCAGATAGCGATAAAAAGATTGGTGTACTCTCGGGTGGTGAACGTCGTCGTGTAGCTTTATGTCGTTTATTATTGCAAGAACCTGATGTATTACTACTAGATGAGCCAACTAACCATTTAGATGCTGAGTCTGTACACTGGTTAGAGCATCATTTAGCACAGTATAAAGGCACAGTAATCGCTGTGACTCACGATAGATATTTCTTAGATAATGTTGCTGGTTGGATTTTAGAACTCGATAGAGGAGAGGGTATACCTTGGAAAGGAAATTACTCGTCGTGGTTAGATCAAAAATCTAAGCGTATGGCTCAAGAAAGTAAAACAGCATCAAAGCGTCAAAAAACATTAGAGCGCGAGCTAGAATGGGTGAGACAAGGTGCAAAGGGCCGTCAAACTAAGCAAAAAGCGCGTTTAAAGAACTATGACAAGTTAATGAGTCAAGATCAAAAGCAACTTGATGAAAAATTAGAAATCTATATACCAAACGGTCCAAGATTAGGAACCAATGTTATTGAAGCAATTGGCGTAGCTAAAGGTTATGATGACAAATTATTGTATGACGATTTAAATTTTAACCTTCCACAAGCAGGTATTGTAGGAGTTATTGGACCAAATGGTGCGGGTAAAACAACAATTTTCAGAATGATAATGGGAGAGGAAACTCCTGATAAAGGCGAATTTAAAGTCGGAGAAACTGCAAAAATTGCTTATGTAGATCAGAAGCACTCTAATATTGATCCAGAAAAATCAATTTGGCAAAACTTTAGCGATGAGCAAGAGCTTGTTATGATGGGAGGACGACAGGTAAATTCTAGAGCCTATTTAAGTCGTTTTAATTTTTCTGGAAGTGAACAAAATAAAAAAGTAAAACTATTGTCTGGTGGTGAACGGAACCGTTTACATTTAGCAATGACACTTAAAGAAGAAGGTAATGTATTACTTTTAGATGAGCCTACTAATGATTTAGATGTGAATACTTTAAGAGCTCTTGAAGAAGGTTTAGAGAACTTTGCTGGTTGTGCAGTTGTTATTAGTCACGATAGATGGTTTTTAGATAGAATATGTACACATATCTTGGCTTTTGAAGGTGATTCTCAAGTCTATTTCTTCGAAGGAAGTTTTAGTGATTATGAAGAGAATAAGAAAAAACGTTTAGGTGGTGACTTAATGCCAAAACGAATTAAGTATAAGAAGTTGGTTAGATAATCTAATCAGGACTTTATAAGACAAAAAGCCAGTTAATTACTGGCTTTTTGTATATCTATATGTTTTTAATATTAATTATCACCATAAAGATGTCCACTAGGAATTTCTTCAGTAGATTCTTCATAATCTTTAAAAGCATTGGTTTCCATTAGTTTTTTGTTCTCAGCTTTAAGTTTATACATCTTAACGATGGCTATGAGAATAAAAACTAAAAAAATAGATGCAACGGCTATTAATATCATAGTAAGTTGAGTAGTTGTCACTATTACAGCCTTTGAGAGTAGGGTTTTAAGCATATTCGTTAGGTTTAGATTTGGGTTCTAAGATGCTAATATAGAAAAAAAGCTTAAAGTTAAATGCTTAATTCTAAATTATTTACAAAATATATATAAACATTTTATCGATGAAGTGGTCAAATAACAAGACGAAAAGCATTGATTTCACTGCTATTTATAGAATTTTTAACTTGTTAACAACTAAAAAATTTAACATTTTATGAGCTTAATACCAATCAAGAAGGACTACATCAATAGAAGAATCACTTTCATTAACTAAATTCTTAAACTTTTCTACATCACTTAATCCTTCGGTTCCTCTATAGTGATAAGGATAAACATGTTTGGGTTTAAATTCTAAAACGGCACTAGCTGCGCTTTCTACAGTCATAGTCCAAGGTAAATTCATACAGACAAAAGCTTTATCAATATTCTTTAGACTTCTCATTTCTGGGATATCTTCTGTATCACCAGATATGTATATGCGTTCATTATTTAAAGTAAGCACATAGCCATTACCGCGTCCTTTCGTATGATATTGTAATGCTTCTTCTCTTAGATTATACATAGGTATGGCTTCAATAGTAATAGTATTGTGCTCATAAGAATCACTATTATTGAGAGTAACAATAGTTTTACTGGTTGTACTTGGTATTTTATCAGTAACTGCTTTTGGAGCTATTATAGTCACGTCATCCAAGTTTAATGCTTCGAGCGTGCTCTTACTCAAATGATCGCCATGAATGTCTGTTATCAATACTAAAGTTGGTGGTTTTTGTCCTTTAAAAGCTTCAGTACCACCTGTAGGGTCAATATAAATGACTTCATCTTCATTTTCTATCACTAAAGTTCCATGTGCAATGGGTATTATTTTTACAGAAAGTTCAGATACTATTTCTTCTTTAGAAACAGAAGCTGACTCGTTTGCTTTTTCATTTTTGCAAGCAAACACAATAGAAATAATAAGTAATAATAAGGTTTTAGATAGTTTCATGTCCTTGGTCTTTTTCTTTAAAGATATAGAAGAAGTATTTATTATTAAAATCCTGTAACATTTTAATTGCAAATACTACTTATAATTTAGCTGGTAAAGTTTTTATAGTCCTAAAAAAATACCGAAATTGCTTATCCGAAAATTGTTCAACCAAATAATACTATAAATATGTCTGATGATTTTGATTTATTAGAAACAAATTCCAACGAAAAAACCGAAAAAGTTGATGTAAACTGGGGAAAAGCCATTGACCAAATGAAGTCAAAACTGGCGCAAGAAGATGATCCGGAAAGTCGTCAGAAAATATTAAACGCAACGTTAGATAATGTTGTGGATATGGCAGAAAAGGATAGAACTACTTTGCTAGATGCGATTAAAGACCTAACAGATTATCAAGATGAGGTTGGTATTATGTTTGAAGGCTTTTCAGCATTAAATGCTGCAGAGCAAAAAATCATCGATGATGCGATTAAGCGTTTAGAACGTGCTAAAGTTGAACTCGAAGATGCTAAAAACAAGCCAGATACTTGGTGGAATAATCTTTGGGGAAGAAAAGGAAAAATCAGAAGATGCTGAGCAAGAATTGCAAGCTGCTCAAAAAGAGCGTGATGCTTCAGATAATAAAGCGAAAGCTATGTTTCAGCAACGTATTGAAACTGCAGACGTTCAGACCTTATTGAACGAATTATCGTTTAAAAGTCAGGCTGCAATCAAACGTTTAAAAGACAGAAGAACTTGAAATAAAAGAGGTTGAAGAAAGTTTAAAAACTGCAATAGTTGAAGCGAGTAACAACCATACTAAGGCACTTCAAAAGAAAAAAGAAGTAGAAGACAAGCTAGAAGAACAATATGCTTTACTAAAACAAGCACGTCAGGCCTTAGAGGAAGTTGCAGATAAACAATCTACCGAATATTCTGAAGCCTTAGAAAAAGTAACACAATTAGAGCAAAAAGTTGAAGAATTAGAAGGATTGAAAAATGCGTATACAACTTTGGCGGCTTCAAAGGATAGTTTTGTGCACAAACACAATTTAACAATTAAGGTATTAACCTCATTACGTAGTAATTTACAAACGCATCGTGCTAAGTTAAAGTCTGATACTGACGAACGTTTAAAGTATTACGATGGTTATATTGTAGCTTTAAAAGCAAGAACTGACCAAGAGTTTGCTGCCATTTTAGAACATTTGGGTGTTAAAACCGATGAGCATATAGGTGAAACCTTAGCTGCAATGCATACGGCAAGTGCTAAAGCGCGTCAGGAAATGATGGATAATATTCCTGTTCATGAGAAGGTAATGCAAGGTGTTTATGGTAGTTATGCTGAAGCTTTAGGTGAAATTAGAACCAAAGATGCGGAAATTCAGAAAAACTTTGCAGATCGCTATGGTATTGACATGAAAGAAATTTTTGATGAATACTATAAAGCAGATCCAAATGCACCATCTGATGGAGGCGAACCAGCAGGTGAGCCAAAACCAGAGGCTAATGATGATGATTTGTTAGGGTAATTGAGTTGTTAGTTGCTAGTTGATGGTTTTCTTTTTATACTATTAACTGACAACATCCAACCAACAACTATAAAAATGATTGTAACACCATTAGATTCAGCAACATTAGACTCTAAATAACAATATGTGTTCTATCATATTGGTTGTTACAGGTTTATTTCAAATTAATAGATTATTAAAGCACCTATTTTACTATAGGTGAACCTTTAAATGGAAAACTTTTTAAGAAAAATAAAACTAATCGATTCATTTTCAACAACGTTGAATGCTACTAAATCTGAATTTACTTCGGCCTTGCGTGGTCATGTTGATGAATCAGATATAGATGGTATGTTTTCTGGGGCTTTTGAAGCATTCACGTCTAGCGAAAATAAATTCAAAGGTTTAGTAAATCACAATGGATTTAAGATTAGAAAGCGAAGACGGTTTTTTGAAAGGAATTTTGGTAAGGCTGTAGCTACTGGCAATTTAAGAGAGCAAGGTGACACTTTAGTTATTAATACACAAATAAATGCTTTTAATAACCATTTGCTTTTTATGTTTGGAGCATTAATTGTCTTTTATATAGTTTTTTTTATTAGTGCTTTTGGTAGTATTTTCTCAGAAAGTTCTGGACTACCGACTTTTGTTCCAATCTTTGTGATTATTCATGCAGTATTTATGTTTGGTATTCCATATTTCATTATGCGAAGAGGGGTACGACACATGAAGCAAGATTTAGAACGAGAGTTCTATTTTGTAATCAATAAATCGAGTTCACTTAGATGATAGTTACACCATTAGATTCAGCAACACTAGACTCTAAAGAACAATATGTGTTCTATCATAGAATGATAGACTTTACGCTAAAAGAACTCATTGTAGCCGTTCAAGAAAAGCAGTTACTTAATAAACAGGAAGTCTTACTATTTAAGCAATATTGTGATTTGCTGCTGTATTCTATTGAAGCCATGCGTGTAAAATACATGTATGATGATGAAGAGAATATGAAGGTGGATTTAACCGATTCTGGATTTCCAAATTATTTAGAATTTAGATACTTATTCAATGATTTAGAATTACGCGAAGACTATTTAGGAAGGCTAACTAATATAGATGTTCTTAAAGAAGAGTTTTTAGACACCTTGATGCGAAAAAAAGAATCCATTGCTAAACGTAAACTCTTTCAGGCAGCTTCAATAGTCTATTATACATCGGCTAAAAAAGAATATATTTTCAATCGTTTTGTTCAAGGTAAAATTATTGCATCTCCAGAAGGTGCTGTTGCTGAGCATTTGATAAGTTGGAGTTTTTATGACGTATCGCATAATAGACCATTTATTTGCTATATGTATTTTGATTATGACGGTAGAAACGTACAAGATTATAAAAGTGAAATCTATACGGTTTTAAAGAACACATCAGATAGAGAAATGGCATTAGATACTATGGCTTATGCCATTGATAAGCGTTTGCCAAAAGTATTACCAAAATTGATAAAACGTATTGATTTAGGACCAATACATAATGTATTTGCTAAAGATGAAAACGAAGTAACGCATGCTATTTTAGATGGTATTGCCAAAAAAACGATTCCTTTAGAGTCTTATGCGGTTTCATTTAAAATTGATGAATTAAGCTCTAAAAGCGAATTTAAAGAAGGAAGTTTTTTTAATAAACAAGTATTTCAAAAATGGGACAGCATATTTAGACAACGCTATGTATTTGCACCACATCGAATAATACAATTGCTATATAATAAAACACCAGAAGTTATGAATAAGTTGGCAATGCCACCAATACAAATTTCTGAATTAAAAACTAATAATAAGTAGCGTCATAAAAAGGAACGAATAGACGTGGCTATCTTTCTATTAGGAACAGATTGCTTCACTTTGTTCGCAATGACGTAAAAAAGATAATATGGAACACAACTCAACTTTTCCTATAAAACAAAATGAACTCGATATGCTTCGTGATGAGGCAACTTCTTATTTAAAATCTATTCAATGGGAGCAAAGTCAACGTGCTAAAAACAAAGATATTGACGGTAAAGATGAATCTATTTTGTTATACCTATCAAGAGCTAATAATGGAAGCAATGTCAATGTAACTTCGGTTTCTAAAACTATACTAGCTTTAAAAAAGCGCCTCTTGCCAGAGTCTGTTGCTCTTCCCATATATTTAAATCAGACGTTGTTTGCTGTTCAAGAGGGATTGACTTTAGGAATTTGGATTAAGGATTCTTATTACGACGCTTCAGGTTTATCTAGTTTAAGCGAAAATAAATCTGCTTTAGATAGCTCAGGCAAGCGTGAGTATGAAAGTAAAATGCACACAGCAACCGCATTCATGTTATTTGCGTCAGCTTATAAAATCTTACACGATTTAAAACCACATGCATCAGATGATCTATCTGTGATGAAACAGAAGTTTGCAGGTATTCCTGAGGTTTCACTTTTTTCACCATTAAAAGGTATATCGTGTCAACTATTTTATTACGATAAATATTTAGGGCATCCTGAGATTATAAAATCAGACAAGGATGTGATTGACTTCACAGTGGTTTATTTTGAAGCATTAATAGACGAAATTCAATTACGCAAAAGCAACTTAGAATACACAGAATCGATTACTGATAGAACTTATAAACTCGAAAAATCGGATTTTGCAGTTTCGGGTTGGGAAAATGTGTTCTCCGGTACAGCAGTAAGTGTTGAGTTTAATAAAATTCAATTTGAACAAATTGTAGGTAATAAAGATGCAAAACACTTTGCAAGACGATTAACCGAACGTATACTAAGCTACGATTTTGAAGCTAAGAAAAATCCATTTCAAGAACTTGGAGGTTTTATGCCAGTTTTTATGGGTTACGGAATTCCTGGAACGGGAAAAAGTATGTTGATTGCTGCTATTGCCACCAGATTAAAAGCGCATAGTGAAAACTTAGATATTCCCTTTTTGTTTCATCCAATGCCAGATACTTTAATTAGCACATTTCAAGGTGGTTCTGCTGAAAAAATGGTAGAGTGGATGAAACCTTTGCAAGATCCAACACGGCTGATTTTTGCACCAATTGATGATGCTGAGAATAATTTACAAGAGCGAACCGCTCAAGGTGTTTCTGCTGGTGTTAAGGAAGTTATTGGTGTGTTTTTAAGATATACTGAAGGTGCTTATGCCGTTAATTACGGAAATAGTTCCATAGGTTTATTTACAAACCTACCAGAAATGCTAGACAAAGCTGTAATCTCTCGTGTACAAGGTCGATTTAAAATTGATGGAGCAAGAAACGAAAAGGATTTTGTAGATCAGGACTATCTGTGGTGGAGAAAACTTGAGGATACGATGCCAGATTTCATAAATATGAGTAATCCAAAGGATTATAAGTATTTAGATGCACAGCAAGTTGCTAAGAATCTAGGTGAAATTTTGGATAAAGTTGATAAACCAACCGAAGAGCGTGTTTTTGATACGTTCGATAAAGTTGAAAAGACCTATAAAGACAATGAGCATATGTTCTATGCACATTTATATACAGAGATTCAGAAGATATTTCCATTCTTTTCATCTCGTGATGTGCGTAATATTCAAAAAGCAGTATCGTTGCGTTTAACGGATTTTGATTTAGAAACTGATTGGTTTGAAAATCCTGAAACTTATTTCAAGCAAGATTACGATACTAAATTCGGAATGTTGCAAGAATTAATGCGAGCAAACATGAAAGGGCTCGACTTTAGTGATATTAGACGACAAGAAGTTGTTAGGTATTTAGATAATGTTGCTACGATTGCAGATACAGACTTTAAACGTAAGGTTGATGCTAGAATTAGTCAATTAAATATTGAAACTGAAGCTCGCGAGCAATTTGGTAAGCTTGATTAGTAAATGCAAAATCTGAAAAACATAAAAAAAACAACGCTCTCAAAAGAATGGGCAACTCTGACGAGAATTGATTACGATTATCAATTCAAGAATAATGAATGGAAAAGTTTATCCAGAGAATGTTATAACCGTGGAGATGGTGCTGCAATATTGTTATATAATATTGAAAACCAAACGGTGATTTTAACCCAGCAATTTAGAATGCCGATTTACGATAACAATAGTGAAGAAGCTATGTCTATTGAAGTTTGTGCAGGCGCAATTGAGAATAATGATACTGCTTTAGACACTATAATTAGAGAGACAAAAGAAGAAGTTGGCTATAAAATAGAAGAAGCCAAGCAAGTTTTAACGGCTTACACGTCACCAGGTGCACTAACAGAAAAGATGTTTTTGTTTGTCGCAGAATATAACGATGCTATGAAAGTTAATGAAGGTGGAGGATTAGATAGTGAAGACGAAGAAATTAAGGTTTTAGAACTTTCATTCTCTAAAGCTATAGAGATGATTAATTCGGGAGAAATAGTGGATGCAAAAACTATTATGCTTATACAATACGCATATGTTAATAATCTATTATACAAAGAGACTAAAGAAGCTAATTTTAGTGCTTGCCTAGTATATGGAATCGTTTTTGTAATATTCGCGTTATTTGTTTATGGCATTGTATATGTACTTTTTATCAATTAAATAATGGATAAACTAAAAGAAGCTAATCTATATAGAAGTGAACTCATTCCGGTAAGTGGAAAGTTAGTTGAGCGTTATAATAAATGCCTTAAAACGCTTGGTTTTACTGAGACAAAGCTTAAGTCGTTCTATATTGATGGAGTAGGTTGGAGTCCAGAGGTTGCAGAGGAGAAAAAGAATGTACAATATCTTAATCATGGAGATGCTAATCCGCACGGCATTATAATCTCACCATTGCAAAAAGGAAAACCTGTGTATTTGCCGTTTCATTCGTTTGATAGAGAAATGATGCAACATGTTTTTAGAACCCATGGACAAAAGATTAATGATATCACTAGAGATTCGGCGATTTGCATTGATTTTGATCAAGATATTGATGTGTTTTATGAACCCTTAGATATTTTAAAGTACGATGATGTTAGCATCACTTTCCGATTAATTGATAATTTAGAGCAAATTCAAAAAGATCAATTAGAACTTGTTCAAAAATTTAAATCTGGTAATAATTTTATAGATGAAAGCATACATCAGCAACTATTAGACTCTGCAAATTCTCATGGAGATTTAAGAGATAGAGATTTAAGATTGCATCCATTGCATTTTTCAACAGATTCGTTCTATTCGAGAGCATTTGATGGTGTGTATTTGCTTAGAGATTTTATAAAACCGATTGTTGTTTTTGAGAGTATAGAACAATACAAGGAAGCTATTAAAGATACGGTTCATGATGTGTTGATTTACCACATTAATCAGCCAGAATTAGTAGACAAATTAAAGGATTATATCATTATTGAGTGTGATTTGGGGCAGATGGTAAGAACACCAAATTATGATAGAATTAAAAAGTACGAATTAGCACAATTTTTAAAAGACCCAGAACATCCAATTAAGGATATATTGGATGATAAAGTTTTATTTAAAAGTTACTTAAATAAAATTGATATCAAAGCTCGTAAGCAGGTGATGGGTGTAGAATTATATCTCGAAAAACTTGAGCGTAGCAATGCACATAAAATTGAAGATATAGTAGATCAATCCTTTTATTTTGCTTTACATCAACCACATTCGTCATTATCAGCTGAGCATCGTGATTTAATTCACAAGCTATTAATTAACATAGCACCAAAGGATGTGTTATTCTTGTATTGGTACGATAAAGAGCAGTTTTATAAGAGTTACGAGACTTGGGAGGATTCCTTTAGAGATTGGGTAATAGATCGTATTAGTAACAATATCTAAGAAAATTAGACTAATTTTATAAGAACGTTAAACAAAGAACATCATGGGACTAGAACTCGTCATATTTATAGCAGCTATTTTATTTGGGATATTTCTTTATTGGGCAGAATCTAGAAGCAATGCAGTTTACCGCTTTTTTAATAAGGTTCTAAATAGCAAGGAACTACAAATGTCACCTGATAATCCTAAAGGATTTGTTTATAAGCAAACGATTTTACCAAGGCTAATTTTTGTTGTTTCAATGTTATTAATTGCTGCTTTAATTTTAGAATTTTTGACACCAATTTCTATTTTCGGAAGTTATGTTGGAGTTTCTGCATTCTCTTCTTTTGCCGTAGGTACATTATTAGGCACTTATTTGGCCAGCGTTGTTATAAAAACAACAGAAATTGTAGAAGAGAAAAGCGATTCCATTGGTGATTTGGTAGATGATGCAGTTGAAAAGGGAAAAGATCTCATAGAGGATTTAAAAACAAAAGAGCCTAAAATAGTCGAGGAAGCAAAACAAGAAATCAAAACTGAACCTGAGGTTGATAAGCCAAGTGCACGCGATCGCTTAAAAGATAAGGGGCTTATGTAATACGTGATTACTAGGAATAAAATGACGAAGTAATCTTTCAATTGAAACGCTAACTATTAATCAAAAGATTGCAACGGCTGATGAAAAATCAGCTTCGCAATAACAATTATATGTCATGATAAAATCATACTGGAATAAAGGAAAAAGACAAAAAATAGTAACCATTGTTGTTGCGCTTCTACTACTTATACTGTTGTTCTTTTTTAGGGACGATTATCAACCTGTACTACTATTTATTAGAAAGTATCTTTTCGTTATTATAGTGAGTTTATTGGTTTTGATCTTAGGCTTAAGAAAGTTTAGAAAAACAGAGAGTACAGGTGGTAGATTAGGCATACTAGGCTTGTTAATTTTGTTTTTTGGGGTATTATATGTTTTCGGCTGGCATTATAAAATGTACGATTATATGAAAACCTATAACGTTTTTAATGATCTCAATAGGGTAGAGATTAACGAATTACCATTAACCCAAAACGAACGGATTCAGCCATTAAGAAATATTTTTTCCATGGCGAATGAGAGTGTTGGTGAAACCAAAGATGTCTCTCTGCCTCATTTAGTAAGAATCGGTACTGAGAACAAATGGACAATGGCCATTCAGCCGAGTGAGAAGTACGTAATGCAGCAAATGACCGATAACACAGAAGAAGTTTTTGCTGTAAGTAGTACAACACCATTTCCTAGGTTTTCTAACGAAAACCGAATCGATGTTACATTTTCCATAGGAGAATCCTTAAAGTTTAGCAGAAACACATACAATGCTGTTGTTCAGCGTTTTAATCCTTGGATGTTATTTAATTATGAGCCTAGTGATACGTTTTACATGAAGAATGACAACGGCGACTGGGTTCAAGTCGTGAGTTTAATTAGATGGAGAGGTTTTTTCTTTCCGTACCCAACATTTGGAGGGGTTATGATTATTGAAAAAGGAGAACATGATACTAAAGATTATTTTGAACGAATTTTAATTGGTAAAGGAACATTTGTGAGTCCAGAAAACATTAAAAATTATCCGTTTTTAACAAAGCAAAATACACTATCAGAAAAAGTATCTCAGCTACAAGCAGAATCTTTAAAATTCTTAGGAGGATTTAGTGATCCGTTGCCTTGGAATATGGAAACCGCGGTAAAAATTCCACTAATGCCAAAAGACCAGAATCAGCAACCTTATGTTACAGACTTTGATTTTGCAGGTTCAAATTCCGACGCTTACAGCGGGTTATACCATTGGTTTGGATTAGAACCCGTAGGAGATGAGCGTACCAGTTTAAGTTACAGTGTATTTATTCCGGCTGATGGTAGTGATAAGATGTATTATTACGATCATGCAACAAAAAAACAAGGCTACGCTGGTGTTTCAGCAATGCCATTAAAGGTAAAGGAATCTCGAAAGGAATATGACTGGAATGCTAGTACACCAGTAGAATTTAGACCATATATTAAGGATATTGCTGGCAGAAAACGTATGTTTTTCTTAGGAACTATATCTTCTATTAGTGATACAGATGCGCAACAATTTGATGGTTCCGCTACACCAGACTTAGTATTAATTGATAGTGAATATAGAGATGTCATTTGGATAGATGTAAAACATCCTAGTACTTGGGATGAAGAAGTTTATAATCAACTCAATGAAGCTTGGAGATCAAGCGAAGGTATTGGGTATTATTTTAATGAAGAACCTAAAGACAAAGATATTATGGAACAAGCTTTAGATTCTTTAAAGATGATTCCGAAGGTTCAGGATAATTCTGAACAAATTGAAGCTTTGCAGCGTCAACTTGATTCTTTAAAGTCTGTCTCAGGATAATAGCTCCTTTTAAATAAAAGTTTGACTTGAAAGCCTTTGGATGTCAAATCTTTATTTATTATAGTTTATTTTTATAGTGATAAAGACATAGAAACATGAGTTCTAAATTTTACGATTTTAAATATTTAAAAGGAGACTTAACAGGTGGACTAGTTGCAGGTGTTGTGGCTTTACCTTTAGCTTTAGCATTTGGTGTGCAATCTGGTTTAGGAGCCATAGCAGGATTATATGGTGCTATTGCCGTTGGTATTTTTGCCGCAATTTTTGGAGGTACAGCTACGCAAGCTAGCGGACCAACAGGACCAATGACTGTAGTCTCGGCCGCTTTAGTTGCTGGTGCTATAGAGCTCGCAGGAAGTATAGAAGCCGCTATGCCTATTATAATTGTAACCTTTATTCTTGGTGGTATATTTCAAATTGTATTTGGGCTTATTAATATTGCAGGTTATGTAAAGTATTTTCCATATCCTGTTGTATCTGGATTTATGAGTGGAGTAGGTTTAATAATTATTATACTTCAATTATTCCCTTTTGTAGGATTAAGTTCTGCAAAGTCAACATGGTTGGTAATGCAAGATTTGCCGCGACTTTTTACTGACTTTAATTGGCAGGCTTTAGTATTAGGTGGTCTTACAGTTATAATTTATTATGTATTTCCATATTTAACTAAAGCTATTCCGAGTGCTTTAGTAGCTTTAGTTATAGCATCTTTAGCAGGCTATTTTTTACAATGGAATGTCCCTGTAATTGGTGAAATCCCTTCAGGATTACCTTCCTTACAAATCGATGGCTTGTTAACTATTGATGCAAGTGCATATACTTTGGTCGCTGAATATGCCCTTGTTCTAGCTGTTTTAGGTTCAATAGATTCGTTATTAACTTCTGTTATCGCAGATAATATGACGAAGACCAAGCATAATAGTAATAGAGAATTAATAGGACAAGGAATAGGAAATGCAATAGCTGGTATTTTTGGTGGTATACCTGGTGCAGGAGCCACTAAAGGCACGGTAATTAATATTAATTCAGGTGGAAGAACGCGAGTTTCTGGAGCTATACATGGTTTATTTTTATTAGCAGTATTGTTAGGCTTAGGAAAATTGGCAGCTCATATACCATTATGTGTTTTAGCAGGTTTGTTAATTCCTATTGCCTTAAAAATCATAGATGTTAAAGGATTAAAACACTTATTAGTGGTGCCAAGAGCTGATGCTATTGTATTAATTATAGTATTATTAATAACTACATTTGGAAGTCTAATACAAGCTGTAGGTATTGGCTTATTATTAGCATCTTTATTATTTATGAAGCGTGCGGGAGATATTGGAGAAAAAGGAATGGAAGTCGGCACTATTGCAGGTTTTGATGGAGAAAAACCTTGGCAAGACGAAATTGAGTTTTATAATGAATACAAAGATAAAGTCTATATTAAACATCTTTACGGTCCTTTATTTTTTGGGTTTACGTCTCATTTTCAAGATGAGGTAAAAAATATACCCGAACAAATTAAAGCATTAATTATAAGAATGGATCGCGTACCTTATATAGATCAGTCCGGACTCTATGCCTTAGAGAATGCTGTGCTAGATTTAGAACAAAGGGGTGTTGAAGTATTTCTAACGGCTGTCCAAGAGCAACCTAAGGATAAATTAATCTCTATAGATATTGTACCCGATTTAATCTCAGAAGAGCATATTTTTAAGAATATTAAAGAAGCTTTTAATTATTTAAAAAGCACTTTAAAATTATAATTCTAGCAACATCTTAATATCAGAACGTACATAAGGACTATCATTTTCAAGTTCTAATTCCTTAAAACCATATTTCCTATATAAATAAATGGCATTTTCTAGTTTAGTATTAGAGTAGAGTAGTAGTGCTTTTAAATTTTGCGCTTTTCCAAAATCAATGCAATGTTGAAGTAACTGTTGTCCAATTTTTTGTCCACGTTCTTCTGGTAACACCGCCATTTTGGTCAATTCTAAGATTCCAGATTTTTTTTCAGTTGGCATAAGAGCAACAGTACCAACAATTTTATTGGTCTTCATGGCGAAGAAAATAAAACCACCTTTATCAATAATATATTTATCCGGCTTACTTAAAACCTCTTCATCAAAGGGTTCAACATAGAAGTATGTTTTTAGCCATTCAATGTTTAAATCGTAAAAGCTTTGTGCATACTTACTATCAAAATTAATAATCCTAATTGCCATGTGCTCTTATAAAATCAGTGATTAAATAGGTGATAAGTTTACCAACTACTGTGGTCGTCTTTTTAGTTGGTGCAGCTTCACAAATATGTAGATAAGTGGCATTTTTATGTTTTCCGAAATAATGCACAAACCGTCTGGCTTGTTTTACACTAAAACCACTTGGCGTCATAGCGCTACTCGGCATATTTTCAATAGCATCACAATCTATTTCAATACCGAAATTTTTACTAGAAATATGATTTAGAGCTGTTTCCATTTCAGAGTTAAAATCTAATTCGTTACGCACTTCAATGGCTTCGTAAGTATTGTATTTAATAGGTTTTAATTTTTTTATGGTTTTTAGCAACGTATTGGACGTATAATTTTCATGTAAACCAAAAATGAAATAATTTTTAAGAAATCCTTCTGCAAATGCATAGCTAAAGCCATTACCACTGTGTCTACCTTCTTCCGCTCTAAAATCAGTATGTGCATCGAAATTTATCGCATTGACTATATCATTTTTTGCTAACGCAGTCCCTTTTATATTGCCATAAGCATTATTATGACCGCCTCCAATGATTATAGGAATTTTGCCAGCCCTGATAATAGATGAAACTATGTGCGTCACATCTTTATCTATTTCTTCGACAAAGTCTCTGGCTTTTGTAATGTGTTTTTTTTTAGAAACGTCTTGGGTAATTATTGATTTTCTAACATCTGAATACTCCAAATGACCTAATATTAAAATGCGTTTTGCAGTTGTAAAGTTATTATTTTGGATGTTTAACAAAAATTTAAGCCCAGCATCCCAAGCTTTGTAAGTTCCTGTTTTTCCATAGTTTGCATAAACTCCAATATCCTCTTTAATACCAAAAATAACATACTGAACATCTAAATTAACAATTGCATCGTATATGTTAGTGAGTTTAGGTATTAACTGAATTTGTTCTCCAAATTTTGATTCACCTTTTCGTTTCTTTAAAAGATGTTGTTTTTCTTTTTCAGTAAATAAAATGAGGTTTTGCATTTGGATATTAAATTTAAAATAAAAATACAGTTTTATTTAATGATTTTAAACTCAAATTAATTTTTAAAAAACGAATTAACAATAACATTAAAACAAACAATTTATGGAAGGCTCACAAAAAACAAGTACAGGTCTAAAAGTTGGATTAGGAATATTATTAGTTTTATTCTTAATAACTGCGTTTTACACATCTAAGCTTTACACAGAAAAGCAAGAGACAGAAAAGACATTGACTAGCGAGAAGCAACAAGTAATGAACGATCTTAACAATATGGCTAAAGAGTACGATGCTGCTATTGCAGATGGTGAAGTTAAAAACCAAGATTTAATTGCAGCTAGAGAGCGTATTCAAGGCTTAATGGATTCATTAAAAATATCTCAAAATAGCGTAGGTAGCTTATGGAGATACAAAAAGAAATTCTTAGCTTTAGAAGAAGAAATGGACATATTAATGGAAGAGAATGACCGTCTTAAAGGTGAAAATCAATACTTAGCGTCTTCTTTAGATAGCACACAAGTACAGTTAGCAGAGCGTACAATGTTTACAGATTCTCTTTTAGTACAAAATACAGAGTTAGCTACTGTTGTTAAAGATGCGGCTGCTTTACAAACTGTTGGATTAGTAGGAATGGGAGTTCTTGAGAGAAGTAGTGGTAAGCAAGTACCAATGGAGAGAGCAAGACGAAGTGATAAGATTAAAGTTTGTTTTACTGTAGCAAAGAATACATTGACAGAAGCAGGTGATAAAGAATTATATGTACAAGTAATTGATCCTAAAAACAATGTATTAGGTTCTAATGACCAATTACAATTTGATGATCAAGTATTAAACTACAGTTTAATTAGTCGTTTTAATTACGAAAACAGAAACTTAAATATTTGTGAATACGTTTCAAAATCAAAAGATGCCAAATTTGAAGCTGGACGTTACAAGATCAACGTATTTAATGATAAAACATTAATATCTTCTTCAGAGTTTACTCTGAAATAAGAATTGATTATTTGATTGATTGATAGCAAAAATCCAGAAGTGAAAACTTCTGGATTTTTTTTGACTTAATGTATCTCCTTGCAATAAGAATTCAGGTTAATTCCGGCACTTTGGGATATTTTGTGCTGATAATTCACCCCCTTTATGGACGGCTCAAAATCTCCAATTCGGCTTAAAATCTAATTCGTTTATTGGTCTTTAAAACGGGTACCGTTTTCAAACATTTATGGTATGGAAAAATAAATTCATAAAAAGAGGCTGCTTTTTTAGGCAGCCTCTTTATTTTTTTTGCTAATGATAATTTAAATAACGTTTACGTTTAGATTTTAATAAAAGTCTCCGTACTGTGCATTTCGTTATCTAAGAAAACCTGTAAATGGTACATACCGACTGGCAAGGCATTTATTGGTAACTTAACTGTTTCAACACCTTTGTTAACTTGTTGAGTTTGTTCTGGAACGATACCGTAGCTGTTTAGCAATATTAATTTAACAGTGCTAGCTGTATTTACTTCAAAATGCCCGAACCTTTTTGATATCAATCATTCGCACTATTTTTTCTATACGTTGTTAGCATTAGTTTTACCATCGGATGTAATATTTCTTGCCTAAAATCTTCATCATAATCACAATTTGCTAATAATACTAATCCAATTCTTTTTTCTGGAATCATAATTAAATAACTTCTGTATCCTTTATCTCCTCCATAATGTCCAACAGTTTTTTCTTTGTTCAGAGTGCTTAACTGAAAACCTAAACCAATGTATGGATATTCATTGAAACTTGGTTCAAACATTTTTTCGAAACTCTTTTTAGGACTCAAACTGTTTGATGATTTTAAAAATGAAATCATCCACTTACTCAAATCATTAGCTGATGAATTTAGTGTGCTACTTGGTGCTTGCTCTCGTGTATAAGGGTAGATTTTTCGTTCGTATACCTTTTTAGAAATCATTCTTTTAGAATGTGGCGATGTTTTTATTGAATCAGCTATTTTAAAATACCTGAAATCGCTATTTGACATTTGACTTGGGGTTAGAATGTTTTCTTGGACAAATTCGTCAAAATTAGTCTTCGATAGTTTTTCGATTACATAACCCAAAATGTTATATCCTAAATTACTATAGTTGTATTCTGTATGTGGTTGAGATATTAATTTTAAGTTAAGACCTAAAACATATTCTTTCAAACTATTGTCAGATTGATTATTATTTTTCCAATTATAGCTACTCACGTCAGTTAATCCAGAAGTATGATTAAGCAGAGATTTTATAGTTATATTTTTTATTCTTTCGTCCTTATATTTTAATTCAGGAATAATTTCTGTCAATTTGTTTTCGAGACCAATCTTGTTTTCGTCAACGAGTATCATTATTGCTTGAGCCGTAAATAATTTACTAATAGACGCTGTATGAAAATTTGTGTTTGCGCTAACTACCTTTTTTGTATTAATATTCTTTATTCCATAACCTTTTGAATATACTATAGAATCGCTTTTGACAATACCAATTGAAAGTCCTGGAATATTGTAAGTGTTCATTTTTTTTACAATAATAGAATCTACTTTTCTATCAAATGAATTAAGTGAATTGTCAACTTCAATTTTCTGTTCAAAAGATTGACCAGAGCACGACTGAATGGTTAAAAAAACCAAGATTTTAAAAATTGACAGGTGTTTTTTCATAAATTAATGCTAGCGGTCTAGTGCATGATTTCGTTGCGTGTTTAGCCACTAAATTTAGCAAATAAAACACAGATAGAATATCTGCGAGGACATTCGTTAGTAATCTTGAACTAGCAATGAATTATACACGTTGTTACTTGATGACCTTTCCGCTCATTATGAATTCAATTGGCATATTTTTTCCAGCTAAATATTCTTCTATTGTTGGTGTTATTTTAAAATCTGGAATTACACCTCTACCAAATTCACCATCTTGAACATTCATCTCAAACTTGAGTGTAGGGATTTCGATTGATAATTTTGAATTTGGTAATATCAATTCGCTACTATAACCACTAGTGTTACCATAATATCCTCCACCAGTTTCTTCGCCTACAAAGATTGCTCTTTTGTTTGTTCTTATCATATTAGAAAATTCACTTCCTCCTGAATAAGTTAGTGGACTTATGACAACGAAGAGGTTACCATTGTACTTATATTTTGGTTCTTTTTTGTAAGCCATAAGTCCAAATCCTACATTTGACTTTCTACAGTAGCTTCCATCTTCCATTTTGTCATTCCAGAATAATTTCTCAAAAAAACCAAATGTTTTTAATTTTATTGGCTTATCAATTCCATTATCTAAAATTGAAACTTGACTTTTTGCACAAACCGAATTATATTTCTTGTAATTATCTTCAAGATAGGAAAATAGTAAATTTTCGTTCCCTTCGCTTCCACCACCGTTTTTGCTTACATCCACAATAAGATTCTTTATCCCTAATTTTTGTATATTCTTAAAGCTATTTTCTAAAAATAATTTATAATTTTTGTTCTTTTCGTTTTCTTTAAAATCATCATTCCCGAAAGTATGAATCCCCAAGTAAGCAATCGTATCGTTAAGTATTTTATATTCTAAATATTCGTTTATAGAATTATTTGCCTTATTTACAACAAGATTTTTTTGAATCTTAGGAATAGACTCAGGACTTAGTTTAACTTTTTCCAAGGAACCATCACTATTTTTAATTTTTAGTATATACTCATCAGTAAAACCGTATTTTAAGAAATGATTTTTAGAAAATCTAAAACCGTTTAAATCTGAAAATTTAACTTTTTTAATATAGCCATCCGAAGCAAAGAGCTTACCAAATTCGTTAACCAAAGTCATCACACTTTTATCATTAATGGCAACAATTTCACAACCTAAAAGGCGTTTAGGAAATAATTTACTTTCGTTTGAGACATACATTTTTTCATCAAGAAAGACAACAAGTAAAGGTAAGTATCTCGCTTTTGCTTTTAAAAACTCCTTAGTGTCTTCACTAAATCTCATATCTGTATGATCTTCTCTAGATAGACTAACCAATGGTGCTACTAAATTGAAGAATTCAATTTCATTTAGGTCTTTGGTAATGCTCTTTTGAGCTCTTGAAAATGCGTTATCAATACTATCTTTAGATGTGTACCAATACATTCCTGTATGATGCTTATCAAGCCCTTGATAAATTAATTCTATATCTCTTAAAAGCAGGTCCTTATCAATTTTCTTTAATGAACCAAAGTTTTGGGCAATAGCTGTAGAAATAAAAAAGAATAATGCCGAAACAAATAGTATTTTCTTCATAATGTTATTTTCTACAAATAAAAAAAGATAAAAATCCTTCGTCTGGTATTATATTGACTTTTTACTTTATGAAATTTTGCTGGTAGATTTTTGGTCTAATTCCAATGAATTTTTTAAAAGATTTTGAAAAGTGAGATATATCTGTGAAATTATACTCATAGGCTTTATCTGTGATTGAGCATTTAGTAGTCATCGTTTCTTTACAATGAAAGACTTTTTTCATTAAGGTGTAATGAACTGGTGAGATACCTGTAGTTTGCTTGAATTTTCTGGCAAAGCTATACTTATTCAAATTTGCGATAGTAGCCATTCTTTCTAGAGTAATTGGTTCTTTGATATTTTGGTCTATGAACATATCAATAGATTCCCAAGACTTTAATGGTTTTTGTGTTTTACTTTCAGAACTTAATTCTCCAAAATTGGACAAAAGTGTTATAAACTTATGAAGCAGTAATTTTTGATTTTTCGCATCACAGTCTAATAATTTTTCAAATAAGATATTCAATTGCTCATTTTTGACAACTCTTTTTTCAAAATATACTGTATTTCGAAATGGAAGTATAGACCTTACCGTTTCCTCTGAAATATATAAAGTGTGGAACGATAATAAGTTATTCAATGAAAATAAAGGGTTTGAGTGCAATTCGTATGGATGAGTTATCGTAATATCATTAACGTTTCCTATATACTGTTCATCGCCAATATTTAAAAGTTCTACACCGTATTTTATAATCGAAATACAATATTCTTTGTGATAGTGTAAAGGAAAAGCCTGTTTTTGATTTATAAATGATAATATTTTCACAATGTTTTTTGGTTTGCAGGTCACGTGTTTGTGTATGATTTAGTTGCGTGTTTAAGCACTAAAATTAGCAAATAAATCACAGATAGAAAGTCCGAGAGGACTTTCGTAAATAGGCTATAACTAGTAATGAATTATACACGGTGTTGTAAGCAGTTTTTATTTCCGAACTAATTTCAGCGTTTTATATTTTGTATTAATTCCGTACTCTTTTTTTGCATCATCTCTGTTCATTTCTATAACTTCATAATCTTTTAAATACGGATTGGTTAAAATCCTTTCAATATTCGATTTTCTAATTTTTTTCTTTTTTCCATCCAAAACTATATAAAACTGTTCAAATGAGTTTTCCGTTTTAGATTTTAAATATTTGTCTTCGTAAAAAACTTCTCCCGTTTTTATGATTATCAAACTATCCCTTTCTATTTTCAATTCTGAACCATACAAGTCTGTTGCCAGACTAAATAATCCTTCCTGTTTTGTGTTCGCAATTCCAGATATTTTTATAATTCCATTCTTATTTTTATAATTCAGAGTGTTTGAGTTTCCGAAACAACCAATTAATTCAGTATGTCTTAAAATAGAATCATTTTCAACAATTATAATTCTTTTAGAACTTGCTCGATAAGTCGGTTTTTTTAACGCACACGAAGAGAGAAAAAGAAGTAGAGAAATTATTAAAATTGGTTTTAAGTAGTTATTCATAATTCAGTTCGATTTAATTCAATCGAAAGTAATTTTTTCAGTTCTTTTGAAAAACTATGATTTAGTAAACATACCTTATGAATGAGTGAATGACCTTTCAATTCGAGAGTTTGCTCAAATTGCTTACAACGTGTTCGTGTATGGTTCAGTTACGTTGGCTAGCACTAAGTTACTAAACTAAAACGAACCAGAGGAAAATCCGTAGGATTTTCCGAGTACACACAGAACGAGCAATTAATTATACACGTTGTTGTGTGCAGTTTTTTTTAAATAAAAACAGACTGCCTAATATTAAGCAGTCTGTTTAATGTAATTAAAATACTATAATCAATTTAATCAAAATTTACCATTGGTATTCTTCCAATTTTCTTTTGCAGGAATAGGTGAAATAACATCCCAATGCTCAACGATTTGTCCATTTTCTAACCTGAATAAATCATAAAATGCAGTATGCTCACCTTTACCAAATTTGCCTTCACTCATTGATAAAACAAAGTTGCCTTGTCCTAGTACTTTGTGAAGTTTTGTGTATTCCATTACCAATCCATTTTCAGCAAAGTACTTCATTGCGGCTCCAAAACCATCTAAACCATCAGCCACAGCAGGATTATGTTGTATGTAATTTGTTGGATTAATATATGTTGTTAATTTATCCATTTCATGGCCTAATAATACCTTTTCGATAAAGTCTTTTACGGTATTTTTATTTGCCTCAGTTTTATCTAAATCGGATATAGTTGTTGCTCCGTCAAATTGTGTTCTTCCACTTGGATTTGGTTTTTGAACTTCCAATAAGTTATCCCAATGCTCTACGATAAGTCCATCTTCAAATCTAAATACATCAAAACCTGCTTTTGGACCAAAGAAATCATATTCAGTATGTGTAAAGACATAATCGCCATCTTCAAATGCTCTAATAACGTTTGCTTTAAAACCACCTTCTGGTGCATGATGCATTACTTCTCCAAAACCAGCTAAGCCATCAGCAACTCCTAAATTATGCTGAATGTATTTATTTGGATTAATGAAAGAAATTGGTGTTTGGTCGCCTGTATCAAAACTGTTCAATAATGCGACTACTTTGTCTTTGTTTGATAATTCCATTCTATTGTTTTTTAGTGATTTAAGTGTTTGGTAACGTCCCATACTTACCGAGGATTGGTTCATCATTTTCATGAATTCTTTAGAGATAGGTGCTTCCATAAAAGGTTGTAGTGCAACATCCGAATTGCTTTTAGTATCCCAGTATATGACAGCAACTTGTCTTTCTTTTTCATTAACACCAGTTAGACGCTGTTTAAAGCCCTTTTGTTTGCCTGTAAATTCAGTTTCGACCTTTTTATTGGTTTTATTGAATGTGTCTAAGTCGGTTCCTGATTTTGTGTCGAAAGACATGACTTCAATAAATTCGCTACTGTTAGCATTAAAGCTGTCATTTATAGAATAGCGAGACATATTCATCGTTGAGCCATCAATCATTGATGCATAGTCTGCAACTGATTTGTCTCTCATAAATTTGTTCATTGATGCTTCTGCATTTTCGTGAGTGTCCCAATAGACTATGACGACATAGTTGCCTTTATCGTCAACTGCGCTTTGTCGTTTAATAAAACCTGGTTGATTGGCTGTGAAGTTTTCTTCAACTTCAGCATCTAATTTGTTAAAAACTGAATTGTTAACTGTAGATTTTGTTCTAAAAGTTGTGACTTCTAAAACTGTTTGCTCTTTGGAACAGCTTGTCGCGCTAATTACAATAGCGAGTATTCCCATTACGTTTTTGATTTTCATGTTATATAGTTTAAATGGTTATAAAAATTTACTTATATATGCTTTTCCGTTATGGATATCTTGTGTTACATATTTGTCTTTTTTCTTAAGTATATAATTGGCATAGTCTTGTGTGCCAGTCATGTCCATATTGTCAGCATAGATTAATGTATTCTTATGAAAACAAGATTCTAATAATCTAAAAAGTGGTAAGTACAAGTCTTTCCAACCATCAAGAAATAAGAAATCTATAGGCTTATCATAGTCTTTTAGTGTTTCCATAGCATCTCCAATTCTTAAATCTACATAATCGGTTAGTCCAGCATCTTCAATATTTTGCGAGGCTTGCTTTGCTTTATTTTCTAACAATTCTGTTGTAACTACATTTCCATCATTTTTACGAGCTGCATCTGCTAGATATATGGTAGAAATTCCAAAGGACGTACCAAATTCTACTATAGTTTTGCAATTATTGTCTAAGATTAATTGGCGTATTGTCTCTCCTTGTTCTTTAGAAATAGGTAGGTAAGCATGCTTAAAGTCGATTGGTTGCATAGGTCTGAAAGCAGATTTTATCAATCCTCTACCTATACGAATAAAGTCTTTTTTTGCGTCATTATACAGTACATCTAATGTCTTCTCAACAGTATTGATTTCGTATATATTCATGTCAGTATTTTTAATTTAATAATGGCACAAATGTATAGACGTAAATAAACTATTTGACTATAATAAAAAGGGTAATGACTGTAAAAATGGGAAAGTTTTATTTTTCTAATCGAAATTGCTCTGGTGTGGTTTGAGTCTGTCGCTTAAAATATTTGTAGAAGTTAGTCGTCTCTTCAAAACCCGACTTATAAGCAATTTCTTTAATGGATAATTTGGTATTGAGTAATAAGCGTTTAATCTGTTTAGTACATATTTCATCAATAAATGCTTTGGCAGATTTATGGACAATACTTTTTGTTACTGTGTTTAAGGTTTTTGTGCTAATACCCATTTGATCTGCATAATCCTTAACTTTTGTAGTTTTATTCACACCTTTTTCTACTAAGTTCTGCAACTCAACAAACTCTTTTAAGTACTTCTTTTCAATATTAAGTTTCTCGTCTTTTTCTTTTAGTCTAAGTAGATGTGTAGTTAATATGTGCAATTCATTTCTTATAACACTTAATGAGTGGTCGTCATTTACAGAGAAGTATTCGTTTTCTATGCGTTTAATAAGTTGATTAACAGTACCAAAGTTTGTGTTATCTAACTGTAGTTTTGGCACACTTAAAAGTTCATTAAATAAAAGCATTGTTTTTTGTGCTTCCATTTTTTCAAGGAAACTCACCAAAAATTCGTTAGTGAAAATGAGAAGATAACCCTTTAAAGTTTTGCTTTTAAAAAACTTATGAATTTGATCTTTTCTTATGGTTAGTAATGTTCCTTTTTTACATGTGTAGTCTGTAAAGTCGATGGTGTGGTAGCCTTGTCCTTTTTCTATAAATAAGAGAATGTAAAATTCAACTTTATGATGATTCGCAATAGAATGGTCTAAGCCAGTACGTTGATATAATTCCTCTAATTTAACAATGTCAAATTGAGATTTTAAATTTTGCTGATTTTGAAATTTTATATGTTTTGGATTTTCCTTTTTCATTTCTGAAATTGCACACAACGGTTTTGTGTATGAAAAGTAGCAGATTTATATACGCCATTTTTCAGTTTAAAACAAAGATAGCAGAAATGCACAAAACTTTTAGTTTAACACTTAACTGCTATTTTTTATATACGTTGTTGTGTGCTGGCATATTAGTAATTCCATAATTTCAATCCAATAAATCCTATATTCCATAAGTATATAGATATAGAAATGGCTCCTATGGAAGTTAAGATGTAAAATATTTTTACACCTTTATGGCTTGGTAATTTAGTCCACCTATAAATTGAAATTATTGTTAATAGTACTAAGACGTAAGAACTAAGGTAGAGTAGAAGAGAAGAAAAACTAACATTCATTGCAGATTTAACATCACTCATAGTAAATCCAAAACCAACAAACATGAGAATCATACTCAATCCAACACCGAATAGAACCAAATGATTAATTGGATTCTTTTTCTTCTTTTTAACAAAATTTCTTATGAGCCAAATAAGACTTGATATAAAGTATATACTAACTAATAAAAATGAAATTAGTAATCCGAAAAATATCATAATTCTTTTTGTTCTTGATTCCTTTTCGGTATAATTATCATTAATCCAAAATGCAGGTTTTTCTGACTCTATGAGCATAGCTGAAGGCACACCTTCATTTTCAAAATAAAATTGATTGTTTCCTGCATAATATAACGTGTCCTTGGGTCTACCTAAAATTCTTTTTCGTACTAACATCTCCTTTTGGAAATCTAAAATAAAACCTCCAAACATTCTATCTGAAAAAGATAACAATTCGCTTTTCGAGCTTTTGAATTCATAAAACCCAGAAGATTGGTTTTTTATAGATTCTGGAATAGGAAATATTTCTCTTCCTTCTGGTGCTAGTTTTTGAATGCCTAAAAGATAATCTAATATCTCGTCAACTATGGCATTAGCATCTCCATTTCGATTGATTGCTATTGCAATTCCTAAATCAGCTTCTCTTGAGTAGACGTATCTTGCAGCAAATCCATCTATTTCTCCTCCATGTCCATGAAATAAATATCCGTTTTTCCATATTGTATAGTTTCCTAATCCGTACCCAAATTTTAATCCCATTTTCGCAGCAATATTCGTCTGTGGATATTCAATTCTATCAAATCCTTCTTTTAAAAATAACGTAGTATTTCTTTCTAAAATAAATTGAAGGTAGTTAGCCATATCTTTTGCATTAGCACAAAAATCTCCTGCTGGACTTCCATTTATAGTGGCAAATGAAATAGGGTTAAGTACACTTCCTGTTCTTTGATAACCTTGAGCGAGCAATTTATCCTCTGGTTTTTTGAAATAGTAACCAGACGACTTCATTCCAATGTCATTCAAGATGTTTTCTTTTATGTACTCATCGAATGAAGAACCAGATAGTACTTCAATTAAATGTCCAGCAATTATATAGTTTGGGTTGGAATATGCTTTTTTTGTACCAGGTTGCCATCTTGAGTATAATGATTTACTATGGTCGTTTACCATATTTAACATTGATGGCATTAAACTATCTTTATTGTTATACACCGCGTGAGCATGAAAATCTTCAAAACCAGAAGTATGCTCCAATAGATGTGATATTCTAACAGGGTATGTCGCTTGCCATTTGTTAATAAAGGCGAGGTTTTTGTCAATCTTTTTAAGTGGACTATTAAGCGAATATGGTGATTCTTGTAGTAATTTATAAAGACCTAAAGCTGTGAAAGATTTAGAAATAGAGCCTTGACGAAACAAATGCTCTTTAGTAACTTTCTCTTTTTTCTCGATATTTGCGTAACCTATTCCTCCAACAAAAATAATAGAATCTGACTTTACAATACTTATAGATATTCCCGGAATATTTTTTTCTTCAATATAATCTTCTAAAATCTTTATAAGAGTTGCTGTTCGTATTTGGCTGTGACAGATATTCGTAAAACTTATGAATAATGTAAAAAGGATAATTTGGATTAATTTATTATTCATCTTCTATTGTTTATTTTCTAGACGATTAGAATGACAAATTGTTACGGTAGATTTTCGTTTGCTTGCACACAACGGTCTCGGCTATGAGTAGTTGCGTGAGTTAGCAATTAACTTAGCAAGTACACAACAAACTGAAAATCCGCGAGGATTTTCAGAAGTAGGCGAGAACGAGCAATTACTTATAGCCATTGTTGTAGCCAGTTATTTTTAATATCCATAATATATTCTTTTTAGACTGTCGATGCTCCTTTTCAGTTGCATCGGTGCTAATCCAATAGATACACGCCTTTCGTCCAGTTTTTCATATTCTTTTATACTTTCTTCTCCAACATTGTCATAAATTCCATAAATATATTTTTTTTGCTCTGGAACTCTCCTTTGATAACTATCTACAAAATTCCCTAAACTTTGTGGTGGTGCTTCTCCTTTTTCTATCAGTTCTTCCAGTTTTTTAGTCCAATATCCGTAATCGTCAAAGTGAAATAATAAAATTCCAGGGTCAACAGGTTGGTTGTCAATTTTAAATCCACCAATAATTCTCTCATCAGGATAACCGTATTTTTCAATTATCCTTTTAAGTTCAGGTTCATTTATTGCATCTATACTGTCGGACTTTTGCTGGTCATATTCGCCTCTTTGCCTAAACATCTGGTCAATTCTTTTCATTTCTGCAATCTTTTCTCTTAATTCTAAATCTATAGAGTTTAAATATTCATTATGCAAACTTTGATAGTCTTTCTCTAATTGACTCCATTCTTTTAAACCCACTAAATTTTGAAATGCTTCGTTATTCGCCAATTGGTCTATTTCATAGCCATTTAATAATAGTTGTCTTATTAGTTGAAGAGCTTTGTCCTTTTTCCCAATGCGAGCTGAAGATTCCGCATATTTAAGCATTTCGTATATTCCTCTTTGATTTAGAACTTCACAGCTTTTTTCAGCTTCAGACATTTGTTCAAAGACTTTTTGATAATCTTCTTTGTAATATGCTTCCTCTGCTAAATATACTTTTTGGTAATAATTTTCAATGTAATTACATTCGTTTTTCTTTTGACAAGAAACGGTTGAAATTAATATCAAAATGAGAATTATTCTTTTCATTCAGTAACTTGGTTTTTCAATTGTGGGCAACGGTCTCGGCTATGAGTAGTTGCGTGGTTTAGCACTTAATTTTGCAAGTATACACCAGGCTGAAAATCCGCGAGGATTTTCAGAAGTAGGCTAGAACAAGCAATTACTTATAGCCAATGTTGTAGCCAGTTTTTATTTATTTTCAATTCCAAATTCCGCCCATTTTAGCACATTAAATTCAGTTCTCCGAAAGTTAGCAATGTCCGATTTATTAAACATCAATTCCACATTATTTTCGGTTCGCTCATAAGTCGCAGTCCAAGGTGAGCAAATTCGGTCAGTCAATTCTATTGATTCCTCAACAGTGCTTTTTCCACTTGTTATTTGTCCAATAAAATCAATTCGATATGAGTTTTCAAATTTTTTATATTTTGAAATTTCATATCCACTTTTACAATTCAAAGTTTCACGAATCAATTCCGCAAACTTTTTTCCTTTTTCAAGAGATTTTTGATTTTCAGTTATTAATGTCAGTCGGAATTTTTTCATTCAGTTGTGTAATCATTAACATTATATTCCAAAGTGAAAATAAATCACTTCCCTTTTTTGTAATAAAAATAGTTTCATTTCCATTGAATTCAGTAACCAATAATTCACGTTCATTCCGTTTTTTAATTTTCTTGAGTTTTGTTTCTCCTGCTTCTGCTTTCTCAAAATATTCTTTCCGATTTTTAGAATCAACATCTTTTATAGAATTCAATTCGACAGAGTTATAATTAGTTCCGTCAAAACCAATGATTTTTTTTGTTCCAATTGCTGTCCAGTACTTTTTTGAATCGGTAAATAGTAAAATTATTTTCCCACAATCATTCTCATTGAAATGAGTCAAATATTCCGCCTTTTTATCAGCTGTTAAATTCTCAAATAAATGAACATTTTTATTCGGCAAATCGTGTTTTGAAGCTCTCCATTTAATTCTATTTTCAATAAACTCTTCTGTTTTCTGCATTTGGGTTAAATTGGCTACAACGGTCTTGGCTATGGTTTCGTTGCGGAATGGTTCGGCAGAACTATTCCGGCGTAAACCAAAGATAGCAAACACACAGGGAATTTCCGATAGGAAATTCCGCCGTAATGAACTATAGCCGTTGTTGTGTGTAGTTTTTTTAATTCAGTCATATTCCGTTTTATGAAATTCCAATATTTTGTCAGTCAAACGGTTTATTTCTTTTTTCTCTTTTAGTTTAAAATCCGCAAGGAATATCAGTCCGAAAATAGTCAACGCAATTGGCAAAATCCAATTTCCTCTAATCAGAGAAACTATTATGGTCAGAACTCCAAGTCCGATTAATATTTTTCCAGCAATATTCATTGGCGACTTAAAATCAAATTTCAAGTCATAATTTCCATTTTCATTTATAATTCCGATTAACCTGTGATTGTTCGGAAATCGCTTTGGCATTAATTCAAACTTTTCGGGTCCGATATAACCAGTATAAAATCCGTTCATAATTAGTTTGTTTAGGATTTTTAAATTTTTATCAGATTTGGTTATTGTTTGTCTCATTGCTCAAATTACACACAACGGTCTAGTGTATGATTTCGTTGCGTGTTTAAGGATTAAAGTTAGCAAATAAATCACAGATAGAAAGTCCGCGAGGACTTTCGTAAGTAGGCTCTAACTAGCAATGAATTATACACATTGTTACCATTAGTTTTTATTCAGTTTCATTGGTTTAATTCCCATTGCTTTAGTCCATTCAGAAACTTCTAATGGTTTCCATTCGTCATTATTATATACACCATAAATATAGTTGTATAATTCATCAGTTAAGAAAACCAAGCGTCCATCATTTCCGCCTGAAGCTAGAAATATTTTTTCGTCAATAGATTGCTTTTTAGCTTCTGTATTAATTATTTCTGCAAATCGCATAACCGCTTCTCCCCAGCCAGTTTCCTTAAAGTTTTTAAAAATCACATATTCTGTTCCGTTTATAGTAATTCTGTGATTCAACCATTTATTTTTATCATCCCATTCCTCAAAGTGGTTGGTTACTTTTATTATTAATCCAATTTTGTCAAAAGTCGGTATAACTTGTTCCAGCATTTCAGTAAATCCACCTTGTTCGTAAACAGTTTCCCCATCACACCAATAGTATCTATAATCTAAAGGAACGCCTGTGTCATCATCCCAAATAGTAACTAATTCATTTGTTGGGTCATAGTTTTCAATTAGGTCATTTTTTAGGCTATCAATATTTTTCTTGTCAGCATATTTATAATAACCTAGTTTCTCAAGTTCAGCAACAAATTCTTTCGCAGACACTTTACTTGCTTTGGGTTGAGTATTGTTTTTTTTCGTTTTGGCAAAGAGTCCAAATCCGATAAGTCCGATTATAATTCCAAATATTATTCCCAATTTCATAGGTTGCTTTAAATTAATGGTAACGGTTTTGTGTATGGCTCGTTGCGGGAAATCAGCTATGATTTTCCGCTGTAACCGAAAGATAGCAAATTGCAATGAATTCCGATTAGGAATTCAGCCGCAATGAGCTATACACGTTGTTGTGCTTTCGTTATTTATTGTTCCTATTTTTTTAGTGTATTCAATTTCCAAAATCAATTAATACTTAAAAGGTAATTATTTATTATTAAAAGATTATTTTCAACTTGTTTTCGAGCTTCAATGAGAGTAGAAAGTTCAACAGACTTATTATGTTTAGTGTTTCTTAAAATCCCTATAAACTCTATGTCGTTGACTATAAGTCTTAAATTCGATAGCTCTTCAGGTCTTTCTAATTTTCTGAATTCTAATGGAAATCCATTTTTAACAAGGTAGTTGCGAAACAAATTTAAACTGTACAATGAAAGTCCTTGATAATTGATATTACTTGATTCTTTTGAAAATGTTATATAGTAAGTGGTCAGATTAATGGTTAAACTGTCAGGCAACAATTCAGTTCTTGGGTGCCTATTCAATTTGTTATATCCAAAATTTACTGGAACAAAAAATGATACGGAATGAACTTTGGACAAATTACTCAATAAAGAGTCAATAGGCATTTTGTTCGCGTTATCAAGCAAATTGTCAACGTTATTAATAAACCGTTCAGAGTTTTGGATTTCCTCGTCTAGAATAAGAATATCTTGATTAAGGTCATTTTGAATGTCCTTTATAATTTGATTTAATTCATTTTTGAAGGTTATATTCTGATTCCAATTATTAATTGACAAGGCAATTAAAATTCCAATTACCACCAAGATTATTTCTCCGATTGCATATTTAAAATACTTTTCTGTTTTTCCCTCGGAAAGCAGTTTTTGTCTAATTTTTCTAAAGAATTTTATCATTGGTTAATGGTTGGTTATAATGAAGCACAACGGTCTAGTGTATGATTTCGTTGCGTGTTTAAGCACTAAATTTAGCAAATAAATCACAGATAGAAAGTCCGCGAGGACTTTCGTAAGTAGGCTTTAACTAGCAATGAATTATACACATTGTTGTGCTTAGTTTTTTATTTCGTGTCGTACCAATCTTTATAATCTAAATGCTTGTCAAATTCTTCATCATTCATTTTAAACAGAACCTTTGAGTATTCTCTTGATTTTGAAATTTCTTTTTTATTCATAAAATCAGTAATAATAAAATAAACAGAAGGATGCTCAATATCATCCATTTTTAAAGTCGAATATCTTTTTCTTGATTTTGGATACTTTTTCCAAAACCGTTTATAATCGCTGTAAATTTCGTCTGTTACTTTTGAAATTATTTCGTTGAGTAATTCAATCGGTATTTGATTGTCAGATAGTTCAACGTAATACTCCTTAATTTTCGAGTAAAAGTCTTTTCTAGGTTCAATCTTATTTTCAGTTTTCCAGAATAGCATTTAAGTCAGCTGTAATTCAATATTTTCGTGTTCTTCTATAATTTCAATTATTCGGTCATAATATTTTATTTCCGATTTACTTTTTTCACTACGATGCCATTTTAAGATATACTTTTCGTCAACATCGTGAACTCCAAATCCTCCATATAAAACGTCATTAAATGCGTTCAGATTTCGTCCGATTTTCCAGTTCAGTCCGAAAGTCATTTTTGATTCTATTTCTCGATAAAACCCTTTCATATTTGAAAATTTATTTCCGTTTATCTCGATTATTCGCATTTTTGGTAAATTAAGCACAACGTCTCCGTATATGAAACGTAGCGTGTAAGTAAACGCTTTCGTTTCGGATTATACACGAGCCGAATTTTTATTTTTTATGTTTATCTTTTTGTTTTCTAAATATACAAAAATAAAAATTCGGCGGACTTTATAAATAAGCGAAAACCTCTCGGAAAGCCTATAATAGCTATGTTTTATATACGTTGTTGTGCATAGTGCTTTTCACGTTCTGCTTGATTTTCCGATGTTTCTTATTTGGTTCAAATGTGAGCGTTGGCAGGACATACTCTTTTGCAATTTTTGGTGTAGCTTTGGCTGGCGCGAATTGCAAATGTGTATGGCTTTTAGCGTTGGCTATTTTTTTCCTCTATTCAATCTTCGGTTTGATAGCTTTTTCCATATACTGTCTGCCAAGTCAATTTCTTCATTAGTTAAGCCGTAATTCTCCTTTAATATTTTTTCATTCGTGATTTTCAATAATTCCGAAATGTCTTTCTTTTCACGAATCATTTTGTCAATAGTAAGCAACAGTTCCGCATTTTTTTCATTGTAAGGTAAAAGTATTCTCTCTACTTCGTTCGGCATTAATTCCAAAACTCCGCCTCCGTGACTTCTCCCGCAAATTTCAGCAAACGCAAATGATAGAGAATTGTAGTAACTAGCTGTCAATGCTTTTATATTTGTTTCCTCTTTTACGGTTACTCTGTGCATAGTATCAGTTGTAAAAGCTTCTGCTTCATTAATTATTAACTTTGGATACTTATTGTTTCTGCGAATAAACAAAGCGTCTGATATTCTTTGTGAAGGCACAATTTGCCATTCATCACGAATGCTACATTTATAACCTTTGTGTATTTTCTTTTGCTCTCCCCAAGCAATATAATCTCTAGCTCCAATTGAGCCATTTAGTTCGTCCATTTTCGGAAATGACAAAAAGTGAGTTCTTGCTTCTGAATTTCTATTTTTAATCCAATCTTTTTCTGTAAAAATTGCACTTGGAACTTGAACACTTCTGCCAACTAATGGTTTTGCATACTTTTCTAAATTGTAAAATTGAACAATAGATAGTGGAACTGTAAAGAACGGATTTGAACCTGTTGTAATTCCGACTTCTACTTTTGCGTATTCTTTAAGTCTTGGAATTATTTTGTCGTTTTGAAGCTTTTCTAAAAAGTCAATTTCGTTTTGTTCGAGGAAATAAAAAGTCCATTTGTTTGATTTGAAATCAATTTTCTTTTTCGGACTTTTTAATTTTGATACATCTAGTTTTGCAAGTTCTTCTGCATCTTTTAGTTCGAGGTGTTCTATTAAATGTGTTTTAGATTTATTTTTCTCGCATAACAATAAAACTACTTCCTGCTGAATATCTGGAAAGACTAACTTTTCAAAAGAAACAATGTTTATTTTATTATAGAAATGAGCTAAAAACTCTCGTAAAGGTTGAGCATACGAAACTTGAAGTATTTCTGCTGGTAATACAAATCCAATTTTACCTTCTTCTTTTAAAAGTAAGGAAGAACCAACCACAAATGAAACCCAAGCATTGGTTAATTTAGAATATTTTAGTTTTGCTTTGTCAAAAATGTTTGATGCAAATTCTTGTTGTTCTCTGTCAAAATATTGGTAGCGAATGTAAGGTGGATTTCCAACTACCAAATCAAATTTTTGTTTGGTATTAATACAGAAATCGTGAAAGTCGGTATTAATAACTTTGGTTTTATCCAAGCCAATTTTTTTAGACTTTTCAGCTTCAATTTCGTCAAATTCTATTGCCGTTACAGAATTATACTCATAACTTCCTTTTTGTATTTCTTCAAGGAATACGCCATCTCCACAACTTGGTTCTAAAATATCGAGTTGTTTATTACCGTTAAATGCCCATTTTAAAACAAATGATGCAATTGGTTCAGGTGTATAAAATCCACCCCTTAATTTTTCTTTTGATGCTTCTTTAATTAGTTGCATAAATCTCAGAAATTAAAGGGATAGTACTATCGGATTCTCCCAAGTTAAACAAAGTTTTAAGTTTGTCGTCTAGTTCAGATTTTAAGCTGTTAAACTGACGTTGTAGAGGAATTAATGTTCTTTTATTTCCATTGCTATCATCTATTTTTCCTTGAATATCAATTAATTCTTTTTGAATTTTTGAGATTTTATCGTGAATATCTTTCTCCGATTTTACAGTAAAATCAATAAGCCTAATTGGTAGCTTTTTGAGCACTTTCGTGCCTCTTGCGATATAACCACCTCTGAATACCTCTCCAATTAGTGCAGAAAACCATTCCAAATATTTAGAGTTCAATAAAGCTTGAATATAGTAGATTGAATAAGGAAAGTTATCAGGTAGAGTAATCATACAATAACCTGCTGTACCACCAGAAGATATTAAAGTTCCAAAATAGTCAATTGCATATTTATTGCCTTGTGCTAAAACTCCAACAATGATTTTTGCAGGAACATCACATTTGTCTAAACTTTGATGTCTACCATATCTATACCATTCATTTTTTGTTTTAGGTTCAGGTTTGATGTCTCGCTTATCGTTATCAAGTTTATCCTTGTAGTGATATAAAAATTTGTACGTTTCAGGATAATTAGCTTTTAAGTCAGCTATTTCTACAAATTCAATTCCTTTTTTAGTTTTTAAATAAGGATAAATAACAAATGAGTTTGGCGAAAATGGGCGATAAGTATATAAATTATCTTCTCCGCTAGAAGTCTTGAAATAAGGTCTAGTTAATGTTTTTTCAACTTTCCATTGAACACCATCTTTTTTGAAATAAAGAAAGTGTTTATCTTCTTTTTCTATCGAATGAATATAAATGTTATTGGCACTTGTTTGAATGCCATTGTAAATGTTATCAGAACCAATAAGCTCCTCTAATGTCTTAGATTGTGAAACAATTGAAGTATATATTGGTTTTAAGATACTTGGATAAAGCACCCAACCATCTGCTTCTAAAGAATTTATTTTGAACTTGTCAAAATGTTCCTTTCCAATATTTCTTGTTTTCCAAATTTTTAATGAGTTTACCTCAAGATACTTGACTTGTTCAAGTTTTTCTTTTTTAAGAATTAAAAGGCAAGTGTAAGTAGTTTTATTCTGAAAAACTTGATTTGCACCAAAGGATATTATTTGTTGAATGGCTTTATTATCGACAAGTAATTCTCTCAGTTTTTTTCCAGCTCCAACTTTTGCAAACTTGCTTGGAACTATATAGCCAAAATATCCGCCATCTTTCAAAAGTTCCAAACCTCTTTCAATGAAAAGAAAATACTTATCGAATTGCTTAAAAGATGATTCAAATTTCGATTTGTAAATAGGCAGTTCAAGAGGCGTAAACTCTTTCATATGCTCTGTCGCTAAATATGGTGGATTACCAACAATTACATCGAAACGAGTTTTGCCGAAATTAAAAGGATTTATTTCGTTTTGATTTTTTTTGTTGGTTTCTGATTGTTCAATTAAACTATTTCCAAACTGAATATTTTGGTCAAGATTTGGTAGTGCAGGATTAGTTATTGTTGCATTATCTTCATTTTCCAGAAGTTTCAATAGTAAACCAAACTTGCAGGCTTGGACAGCATTGTAATCTTTATCAACACCAAATACGCAATTTTCTAAAAGTGTTTTTTTGAGTTTGAAGGGCAGTTTAAAAGTAGTAATTGATGTCTGAATTAATTTTGTTTTGTCGTTTGATAAATAGAAATCGACAAGTGTATCTTGTAATAATTGGTAAGTTTCCAATAAAAATGCACCAGAACCACAAGCAATGTCTGCAAATGAGGAATTTATGATTTCTTCATCAGTTTTGTTTTTGCAATGTTCTACAACTGTCTGCCTTAGAATATCTTGAATTATAAAAGTTGGTGTTGTGACAATATCTCTATCAATATTTTCAGGTTTCTTTTTTAAGAGAATTTGCCCGTTTTCTATCGCTAATTGTTCTCCAAGAAATATTTCATATATGTTTCCTAAAATGTCTGATGCAAAAACTGAAAATGAATAAGTGCTTTCTGGGAAATATAAATCTTTGATTATTTCCCAAAAGGCAGATGAACTGTCTGAAATGACTTTGTCCGTTAAAGGTTGATTAAATAAACCTGCGTTATATTTTTTGTCGGCTTCTTTGAATTTTTTGATGAGCGAAGCGAAATCATTATTTTCTGCAAAATTTAAAAGTGTCTTATAGGTTTCTAAATTTCGGTCTTCGCAAACTCTTAAAAATATAATGCTATTGATGTAAGATTGAACGATGTCGTTTAATTCTTCAATACTTAGGTCAGGCTTATGCGAGTAAATTTCTTTTCCTAGAACGATTCGCCATTCGTTAATATGAGAAAGGAATAAGTCATCTACGCTTGAAAGTTTTAATTGTTCTTCAATTTCTTTCCAAGTTTCGTCAAATTCTCCAGAATAAACAGCTTGATTACCTAACTGTTTTTGAATGTCTTCAAAAGCTGATTCGTATTCCGTATAGTGATATAGATTGATTCTAGATTTTGTTACTAAATCATCTTTTTCAACTTTTCGTGAGCAATCATAGATTGCCAAATATTCAAAATTGGATAAAACTGAAATTTTAAGTTTTGCAGTAAAGCCGTATCTACGAATTTGCTTTGCAGGTTCGTTGTCGCTTTCAATTTTTACGTTCGGCTTTTTAGCTTCTAAAAAGAATTTTCGTTCTGAAAAAAGGCGAAAAGTATAATCAGGTTTTTTGGTGTTGGAACTCGCATCTGCTTTTAGTCCTTCTTCTACTAAAACTTCACGTTCGTTTGTCGCTTTTCCAGTCGAGTTTTTAATATCCCAACCAAGCATTTCAAATAATGGATCGAGAAAATCAGTCCTAAGTTGAGTTTCGTTGTAGTCCGCTTTTAGATATGCTTCTCTATTCGAATGATATTTTTTAACAAGGTCTTTAATGTTCATATTTATTTTAAGTCCAATGAACCTTGTTTAAGATTCTTATTTTTTAAATATTTAATTTTTTGTTCTGCGACTTTTAAAATTTCGTTGGTATTTTCTTCTTCGATAATTTGATAAGCTACTTTGTCGCTAAAAAGTATAAGTCCAAGAGTTTTTTCCTCAATTCCGAACAATTCCGCTAATATTGGAAGCATTTCTTTATTAGCACTTCTTTCTCCGCGTTCAATTTTTCCCAATGTTGATGGGTCAATATCTAGTTTTGATGCAACTTTTCGTATCGGAAGATTTTGGTCTTCCCTTAATTTCCGTAAGTATTCTCCAAACGACTGTTTTGTATTCATTTCGCAGTATTTTTCCTGAAAATATATTCAGGACAATAAATGTCCAAATTTAACAATAGATTTTGTATTTCTATCTAAAAAATTCGATTAATTTATTTCGGTGGTGTGGCGTTGGGGAAAGCCAAGCTCTTTTTATTTTTTGAGGCACGAAAAAAATGAAATGTGCTTGACTGAGCGTTGGCGTTTTAAGTTCAAATGCTGAATTTTAGCACGATTTTTGCATTATGCACAACGTGTTCGTGTATGGTTAGTTGCGTTGGCAAGAACTAAGTTAGCAAAAGAAAACGAGCCAGAGGAAAATCTGTAGAATTTTCCGAGTGCACACATAACAAGCTATTAACTATACACGTTGTTGTACGTAGTTTTTTATTTTAATATATATGCTAATATTATTGCAATCGAAATGTAAAATATCATTCCTAATATTCTCATTTCGGATGCTTGTTTAATTTTACGTTCAAATCCGAATTTTTTAAATCTTTCTATTTCAGATTCATTAAAATCCGTGTTTTTCCATTTATTGATTTTAGCAAAACCAATAGGAATGAAAAAGAAACTTAAAGCTTCCGAATTACTCAAAGGTGCATTTTTACGCTTTTCAGTGTTTTTTTGTTCGAGATTCATTCAGCCTTAGTTCATTTCGGTTCAAGTTCATAACTCTTTAAAATTCCAGTATATAATTCCCACTCAATATCTTTTCCGTTTGTTATTTCAATCGGCAGTTTTTTAAATTCCGATAAAGCTTTATTAATCCGTTTTAGGAATTCAGGTACAGATTTAGTGTAGAAAATCGATGAGCGAATTCCGTCGTGAGTATAAACAATTGTCAAAACAGATTGTAAGTCAGACTCCAAATTTTTAATCAGCGCATCTTCCACTTTTTGCATAAAGATGTTCTCTTCAGGTGTTGGAACTCCGTTTTCAGTTTCCGTCTCAAATGTCCAAACGAATTCAACGTGTTCGGTGTATTGTTTTGAGTCAATAAAATTCTTTAAATGTTGTCTTCCACGAATAATTACTGGTTTTCCATTATTCTCCGTTTCTCCACCAAACCAAGTGTCATTCAATTCCAATTTATTCTCTTTTGATTGAGAAAATAAAGAACTGAAATTCAGTATTAATATTAATGGTAAAATGTTTTTCATCGATTTAGTCAAATTACGTACAACGTCTCCGTATATGAAACGTAGCGTGTTAAAAAACACTTTCGTTTCGGATTATACACGAGCCGAATTTTTATATTTTTCTTGATATCTTTATTTTACTAAAAGCCAAATTCAAAAATTTGGCGGTCTTCGCAAATACACACAAGCCTCTCGAAAAGCCTATAATAGCTATGTTTTATATACATTGTTGCCAGTAGTACTTTATCTTCTAATTCTATCCCAAATGAACTTTTCGGTGTATTCCGCAATCTGTTTTTGAGAGTATTTTAATACAGTCGAATCATCATTCCCAACAAGTCCTTGAATGTATTCTCGTTTTATTTGGATTGGTGGAAACCCGTAAAACATTCTCTGCCATATTAAGTCAAAAGACTTTTCTAAAAAGCTCAATGACTGTTTTACTTTTTCTGTTGTAATTATATTGTTTAATAATTCTTTTCTATTGGTATTCGAAAGAATTTTTACTGTAAAAGCTTCCTCTTCCAAATTCACACTTTGGGCAAAATCGGCTGTGTCATTTAATCCATAAAATTCTTGATAATTTATAGAATCTCTATTTCCAAAAAATTGAACTACAAAATCATTCATAAAAATGATATTTGGATTTCTGTCACTTGTCGAACCAACATAATTTTCAGTAAAAGCTATGTCTCCTCCTAATGTTTCCAAAAATGTAATAGCTAAAGGAAAATGATTAATGTTTTCAGTTTGTCCGTTTAAAATTATTAGACGTAGTTCTTCTTGTACTTTCGGGCTTAATTTGAATATCTCTTCACAAATAGAATTTCTCCAAATTTGGATATAGAAAAACATTCTTATTAATGAGGTTTCTTCGAAAGTCAAATGACTGACTCCAGTAAGGTCCGCATTCCGTAATTTTGGAATAATATCATTAGAAAATTGCGATTCAAATTCCGTAAATGATTTTTCACATACGCTACAAAAAACGTAATCAACGGAAAATGGTATTTGTCGAGCGTTTTCAAGTTCCTCCTCTGTTGGCGCTCTGCCTAATCCTTTTTCTAAATTTACTTCGTCTATTCTCTGAAAATTGAACTCAACAAAAGGATTTCCATTAGATATGTCAAAATAATATCCGCGTTCTCTTTCATTAGTTCCACCAATATTTAGACATTTTCTTATTACACCATCCGATAAATAATGTGTATTTTTCTTATTAGCTTCTCTTTCTTGGCATAAAGCACAATTCATATCGATTGGTTTTTTCGTATTACTGGCAACGGTTGGGCTATGAAACGTAGCGTGCAAAAAGACACGGAACTTTCGGTCTATACCCAAGCCGAATTTTTAAATTTTCTTTTTATCTTATTCTCTCAAAAAGCCAAATTTAAAAATTTGGCGACTTCACAAATATACACGAACCTATCGGAAAGCCTATATTAGCTATGTTTTATAGCCGTTGTTGTCATTAGTTTTTTTTCAGAATGTTGGTTTCACGTCCTTTATTTTATCGTCATAAATGCCTTTATGATATTCATATTTTTCTATAATTCTGAAGTCAAAATTTTGCATTATTTCAAACTCTTTAATTAAAAATAAAAAATTTGGATACCCCAACCCTTCAAGCAATGAGTTGTAAAGAATTAGATAAAGTTCGTCTGATGACAATTGTGCTCTAACAAGAGATGCATAAAATTGTTTTTCCGATTTTTCAATTAATTTCGACTTATATATGAACTTAAAAATGTGGTAAACATTCCTGAAATAATGACTAAGAATTTGCTTGTAATCATCAAAATAAAATTCTTTGTAGGCTTTGTTCATTCTTGCGAGTGCAATCTCTTTGCTTTTAGGTTTATCTTCTGTATAAGTTGATTCTCCTGTCGAACTTTTCACGTTAAAGCTATTTGAATACTTCATTTTTATCTCCAAATCCTCAAATGCTTTTGATAGAACCTCTCGTTTTTCCATTGAAATATTAATCATCATTGACACTTTTGAGAAATTTAATTTATCAACGAGTTCGTGATGCAAATTCAAAAGTTGAAAAAAGGTATTTTCAAATCTTTGGATTTTAAGTGTCTCGCTTTGTTCCTCAAATACTTTTCTCGTTTCAGACAATTCAGTTCTTTGCAGTTCAAATTCTTTTATCTGTTGGTTTAAAGCCGAAACTTGGGCATTTAAAGCGTCTCTATTTATTTCGATATCTTTCCTTTGTTCCGTTAACGCAACATAAAATAGTATTACTCCAGCCAATGACCAAAGAGAACCAACAACTCCGCCAATGAAATCTCCAAGCTGTGCTACTTTTTCGGCATTTACCTTGGATTCTAAAAAGAGACTCTCCTTAAATATGAAAATAGCAATTCCAGCTATGAAAAGAATTACTCCAATCCATAGTAATATCTTACTGTTCTTTTCTGTTAGTGTTTTTTTCAAAATTAATGACAACGGTTTTGTGTATGATTTCGTTGCGTGATTTAAGCATTAAAGTTAGCAAATAAATCACAGATAGAAAGTCCGCGAGGACTTTCGTAAGTAGGCTCTAACTAGCAATGAATTATACACGGTGTTGTAGGTAGTTATTCTACCAATTCATAATGTTAATTTTGTATTCCTCATTTTGATAATGAGAAGTTGCCCAAGCAAAATCTTTTTCAATATCATCTTTTAGATAATAGAACATTCCAATTAATTCAGCTTGGTAAAATATCTCTTCTCTGATTTTAACCGCTAACCATCTTAATTCCGATTCAGATATTGGTCTTTCTAATTCTATCCTTATATCAGCTTTTTTCTTGTATTTCCAATAGTTTTTTTCTGTAATTTTTACTTTACAAGGTTTCTCTTTAGAGTCAGGAATTATTATTTCAGTAAAATAGTTTGGTTCTTTATAAAAACTATCTTCAATTGGTTCTCTTTTAAATTTATAAGTTTCTGGAATTCTCTCGATTTGAAAGTAATTTATTCCACGACCACTTAAGCGTTTCATAATTTCAAGCTTATCTTTTTCAGGCATTCGTAGTCCAAAATATATTGATTTAAGAGCTTGATAATCGTATGAGTGAATTCCGAAATCATCAATAACGATTCTTATTTCTTCTTCGTATTTCCACCTCAATGACTTATATCCAGCCATTTTACGAACGATAGTATCAGATTCAGAACTTTTTATTACATCTTGAAAGTCAATACTTGGTGGATTTTTCTTATAGACTACTGGAAATTGATAAATGTTGTTTGATTTATAAGTTTGTAACAATATATCTAAATCATACTCAATGCAAAATCCTTTGTGAGAGTTAGCATAATGAGCCCAAAGTAGTTCATCGTTATACGTCTTTGATAATGAGTAAATTCCGATTTTCCGAGTAAATGCAAGCAGAGTGTCAACTGCTTCCAAAACTGGCTTAAATTTCTCTTTTGAATTTTTTCCAAAAAAGGGAAGTACAAATTTAGATTGATTAATTAATTGGTCAGAAGTAATAGTAGTTTCACAAGGGTCATTTAGATTAGAAAAATCAGATGCCCAAAAATAATTTCTTTCAATTGAGTTTAAATCACGTTCAAATATTTTTCTATCATCGCTTCCTCGATATTTGTAAACTGTCATCTCAATTAGTTCGTTTTTTTAATTACCTACAACGTTCCGTGTATGGTGTCGTAGCATCCCGAAGGGTGCTATGCACTATACACACTGTTGTAATGCGTTTTTAATATTTCATCAATTGTTTCAACTACAAAATCCACATTTTCTTTACTAAAACATAAAGCGGGTTTAGTTTTAATAATGTTGTCGAAAGGTCCGTCTGTACTTATTAAAATATGTTTCCTGCGTAATTCATTCTTTATATGGCTCGCTAGTTCTGTATTTGGGTCTTTAGAATTATCTTTTACTATTTCGCAACCGATAAATAATCCGCTACCTCTAACATCTCCAATACAAGGATATTTATGCATTAATTCTCTTAAACGCAAAGTATAATATTCACCCACTACTTTAGCATTTTTTTGTAATTCCTCCTCTTCTATAACATCCAATACCGCAGTAGCTATAGCACAAGAAACAGGATTGCCTCCAAATGAGCTAAAAAATTCTACACCCTTTTCAAAAGATGCAGCAATTTCTCCAGTACAAACCACAGCTCCCATAGGATGTCCATTTGCAATGGGCTTGCCAAGTATTACCATATCGGGTATTACATCAGAAGCTTCAAATCCCCAAAAGTGTTTTCCGAGTCGTCCAAAGCCTGTTTGTACTTCATCACTGATACATATTCCACCTTGTGCCCTTATAGCTGGATACACTTCATTTAAATATCCTTTGGGTAGTGGTACTTGACCTGCACAACCTACAATAGGTTCGCTAATAAAGGCTGAAATTGGCACAGTACTCTTTTTAATTTGTGCTACAGCATCTAATCCATATAACTGTCCAGCATTAGGATTGTCTGTTCGATATTTCCCCTTATAAGTGTCTGGTATTGTTGTTTTTATTATGTGTTGTTTCTGACCATTACCTTTAGGGTTGTTGAATTTATAATCACTTATATCAATAGATGTTTGTGTATTACCGTGATAACCAAGCTCCATTACCATCATATGTTTAGAAGCTGTATGGTTATTCGCCATTCTAATAGCTAAATCACTGGCTGCACTTCCAGAGTTGACAAAAAATACCTTATTCAACTTAGAGGGGAAATGGCTCAGTAGTTTTTCAGCATATATGGCTAGTTCGTCAAAAAGGTATCTTGTGTTGGTATTCAATTTAGCCATTTGCTTTTTGCCAGCTTCTACTACCTTTGGGTGCGAATGTCCTACGTGCGGAATGTTATTGTAAGCGTCTAAAAACGTGTTTCCATCAGCATCATACATATATTGAAACGCTGAACGAACCATATGAATTGGGTCTTTATAACTTAATGACAATATAGGGCTGATGTGCTGATGTCTTCTTTTTAGGACTTCTTGAATGTCAATCTGTTTTAGCTTTGGAAAATCTGCCGCTTCTCTGAATTCATTTTCAGCTTTGATTGGATTTATTGCTAACCAACGGTAAAGCATTTTCCAAGCGGATTTCTCGCTAACAGATGCATAGGTATTATCTGGGTCTGTTTTGCGTGCGTGAGCAGAATTACACACGCTAGTGCACAGTCTTGCAGCTATGAGGTAATACAAAATGTTGAGCTCTTTCTCTTCTAAAGGAAGCTCTTGATGGTACGACTTAACGAGGATTATTGCCCATTCGAGTGGATTTTCTTTGTCATAGCAACCGTAAGTGATAGCAATCGCCAATTCGTTAATCAAAAAAGTATGTGCAACATCGCCAAAATCTATGATTCCTGAAATTTCATCATTTTTAACGAGTAAGTTCCATTCGTTAGGATCATTATGAATGACTTGCTTTCTAAGTTCAGGAATAATAGGTCTTACAATCTCTTCGAATTGATTAAAAAAATAGGTTACTATATTTCTATCTTTTGGATTTGGAATATCATTGATGTACTTTTTGTTTAATTCAAAGTATTGAATATCCCATTCCCATTTTCTGGCTTGAATAGTATAGTTTTTAAAACCTTTTAATTTGATATCTAGCTTTGCCAAGAAAGTTCCCAAGGATTCAAATAAGGATGGTGTATGTTTTGCTTTACCAAGAAACTCTCCTTTTAAAAAAGAAAGCATACGCGAAATTACCTTGTCAGTACTTGAGTCTATTACTTTTACAAAGGAATTGTTTTTAAAAGGAACAGGCCTAGGAATATATGAATCAAATTCTTCCTGTAAGTATAGAAGTGTATTATTCTCTGCTTCAACGGTATCTTTTAGTGATTCTGAATATACATAAGTCTTATAGATATAATCATTTTCTACTGTCCTGATATGATAGTTCTTATTATCATAACCATCAAGTATCTTGTTATTTAGTATTTTGATACTAAATTCTTTTTCTAAAAATGTGTTCATTTATTTAAATATCTCGTCAGGGTTAGAAAATGATTTAAATTCCAAAGGGTTACCACTAAAATCAAACACAAACATTGTCAGTTGTTCACCAACCTTTCCTTCGTATCTCTTTTGTGGTTTAACGACAAAGTTAATTTTTTCGGATTCTAAATTCTTTTGAATTCTTTCAAATTTATCTTTATCTAATAAACATCCAAAATGAGGAATTGGAACGCTAATTCCATCCACTTTTCCGCAGTAATCTAATTCGGGAAAATTGTCACTAATGTGAGCTGAAAGCTGATTTTCAAAAAAATCAAAATCAATCCAAGTTTCTGTAGACCTTCCTTCTTTACAGCCCAAAATATCTACATAGAATTCTCTTGTTGATTCTATATCTTTTACTTTAAATGCATAGTGGAATGATGCCATATTGTGTTCTTTTTATGTTTGTGCTCAAATGCATTACAACGTGATTGTGTATGATTTCGTTGCGTGTTTAAGCACTAAAGTTAGCAAATAAATCACAGATAGAAAGTCCGCGAGGACTTTCGTAAGTAGGCTATAACCAGCAATGAATTATACACGGTGTTACCCAACGTTTTTTATCATTTCGTTTATTCTTCTTTCCGCTTCTGTTTTTAAAATACCATCATAATAATCTCGAACAAATGGATGGTCAAAATCTTCGTGAGGAAAAATTTCAGGTCTGTTATTTCCACTTTTTGTCATTACGTCGCAAGGAATTGAAGATGTATCTCCATATTCAGGAACATTGCTACATAACCAACCAAAATATCCAGTTTCGTGATTCGGATTATTGTAATTTTCTTTATAGTCTAAATAACTTTTTTCGCTTAATGATACCCAAAGTCCGTATTCCAAAGTTTCACAAGCGTCTTTTACTTTTTGAGTAAGAGTTACTCTTATAAAACGGTCAATTTGGTCTTCATAATGAATTTCGCAAAAGTCGGATTCTAATTTTCCAAATTCAGACTTTTCTTGGTCGGAAAGGAAATCGTAATTCGCAGGCGATTTAAACGCCAAAGCAGGCCATTCTGAATGGACTTTTCCACATTCAGAGCACTTAAATTCAGTCTTTTTATTTTTCTTTCTTTTCCAAAACATTATTCATTCGGTATTGTAACAAAACCAGTCCAAATCATAACAATATAGATTAAGCACATTATCGAAGCAATTTTAAAAAACACTGTGAAAATTTTAAAAATTACAGGTGCTTTTTCGACCAATCCTGTTTCATTTCTGACGTGAAAATCTTTTAATCTTCCAGTAAGTATTGGTCCGACTTTTCTAAAAAAGAAAAATCCGAAAAGCATAAATAAAGAAAGTCCAATTTTAAATCCCATTTCGGTTGTTGTTAAATGTTGGGTAACGGTCTCGGCTATGAGTAGTTGCGTGGTTTAGCACTTAACTTTGCAAGTACACACCAAGTTGGAAATTCCGCAGGAATTTCCAAAGTAGGCGAGAACAAGCAATTACTTATAGCCATTGTTGTGCATAGTTTTTTATACTTCAAATGTTTCTAAATTAAATTTTTCTCTCAGCTTAATATCTATTTCAATAATTAAGTTATTAATCAGTCCATTAATTATCGAAAGCTGGTCGTATTTGAACAAAAGCTGATGTCCAACAATTTCTTTAAAATTTGGAAATTCATCTGCTAATTCTTGAGTGATTATTCCTCGATTATGCACTATTAAATTTCTTTGTTTTATGACCATTGAAAAGTCTTTTTCGTCAGTTTCATTGTCAAACAATTTGATACCTAATCTATCGAGAAAATACTTCTTTATATCTTCAATACTTCCATAAAAAAGCTCTTTGATTTTCTTGTCAGATAATGCTTTTTTCAATTCCTCAATACTGCCGAATGAAAGCATAAAATCATAGCTTTCTTTTTCTTTGGAAGATTTTAAAACTCTCGGTTCTTTTACTACGACTTCACTTAAAACATCTTTAAAATAGCAAAGTGCATTGTCAACAATCCTACAGTATGCCATTTGTCCAAAGTATAATTCGTAACTATTTAGGTCAAAAATTGCATCGGAATCTTGTGATTGAAAGAACGACTCCAATTTTTCTGAAATTATATTTGGGTTTTCTTCTTTAAAAACTTCAGTTAGTTGGCTTTTTAATTTGTCTTTGTCATTATGTTCCGCAAACAATATGAACATAAGCATAAATTCAAGATTTACACTTTCATTGATAAAAGTTCCATACGAAGCTGTATTTCGAAGTAGAACTTTTGTTCCGAATTTGTTTAAAACTATGTCAGGATGTTTGTCTTTCATAAATTATGCACAACGGTTGTGTATATGGCTCGTAGCGTGCAAATAAGCTGTTTCCTTTCGGTTGAGCACAAGCCAGATTTTTAAATTTTACTATTTATCTTTTTTATTGGAAATCGTCAAATTTAAAAATTTGGCGACTTTCCAAATATGCCTTAACTTCGATTAAGCAACTAATTAGCTATGAGCTATATACTGTGTTGTGCGTAGGCTTTTCAGTTCGTTAATTCTCGAATTTCCCTAATTATTTTCTCAAATTCTATTTCTCCTACGGTTTTGTCCCTTTTCCTAATCCGATATAATTTCGAATTGGAAAGACTAAATATCTTGTCCTTTATTTTGTCTTTTTCTTTTTGTTCTTTCGTGTCGTGATAAACGCTGTCAAGTTCAAAGAAATAAATTGGATAGTAATTTTTAAATGGCTCAAAAACCGCAAAATCTATTGATGACTTAAAGAAGAAATTTCTTTCTGTTTGTGTCAAATTATCTTTTATCAAGTCATATTGAATTATGTTACTCAAAGCAACATTTGGATAAACTTGATAAGTGTCAAATACTCTTTTTAAGGCAATAAAAAATTCGCTTTCTTGGTAGGAATTGAACATAGATTTTATTGCATTAATTCCATTATCATCTAATTTATTTTCTGTTGTTAAAATTCTTTCTTCAGAGCTGTTTTGTATTTCTATCGGAAATTCTTTGTGATAATCTTCGATAATTGAAATCGCTATTTCATTTTTTGGAAAATTTTTAGCATAATTATACGCTAAAGAAATATTGTCTTTGTTTCCATTTGCTAAAGCAATTACTATTGTCTCGTTCTGTTCAGGTGTTAGTTTTATGAAATTTCCAGCATTTAATAATGTCAATTTGCCTAAATTCTCAATAAAATCCTTTTCGGTTTCAAGTGAACTAGCTTTCTGAACCATTACTTGAATAGTCGTTTGAGAAGCTTGTTCCAACATCAGGTCGGACTTAATAATATCCTTATTCCGATAAAATATATCAATCAATTCAGTCCAGTTTTCTTGCTGTAAAAATTGGTATATATTTTCTTGATTTATCATTCAGTTTCTTTTCAGTTCGGATTTTTTTCAGCTTACGCACAACGGTCTTGTGTATGAAACGTAGCGTATAAATTAACGCTAACTTTTCGGATTTAGCACTAGCCGAATTTTTTATTTTTATGTTTAATTTTCTTATATAAATATAACCAAATAAAAAATTTGGCGTACTTTGTAAATATACAAAAACCTCTCAGAAAGCCTATAATAGCTATGTTTTATACACGTTGTTGTAAGTAGTGCTTTTCACGTACTGCTTAGTTTTCCGATGTTTGTTATTTAGTTCAAATGTGAGCGTTGGCAAGACATACTCTTTTGCAATTTTTGGCGTAGTGTTGGCTGTAGCGAATTGCGAATGTGCATGGCTTTAAGTTAGGTTAATTTATCTTTCTTAGCTCAAATAAATCTTTTCGTCTGTCTCTTAAGTTCTTTACTGCACCGAATTGATTTAATTCTCTTAGTAGATCAATATCTACATCTGCAATAAGAATCATTTCTGTATTGGGTGTGGCTTCTGCCTTTATTCCGTTTGTAGGAAATGAAAAGTCACATGGCGTAAATACCATGGACTGTGCAAACTGGATATCCATATTTTCAACGTTTGGTAAGTTCCCCACACTTCCTGCAATAGCAACATAGCATTCATTCTCTATTGCTCTAGCTTGTGAACAATGTCTCACACGAGAATATCCATTTTGAGTATCAGTTAAAAATGGCACAAAAAGAATATCCATTCCTTCATCTGCAAGCAATCTACTTAGTTCGGGAAACTCAGAATCATAACAAATAAGAATGCCGATTTTTCCACAGTCGGTATCAAAAGCTTTTATCTGATTTCCACCTTGCATTCCCCAAACTTTTGCTTCATCAGGTGTAACATGTAACTTTTCATAGCGTTCAACTGTACCATCTCGTCTACACAGATAACCTACATTATATAAACCACCATCTCTCATTTCGGGCATACTTCCTGAAATGATGTTGATATTGTATGAAATAGAAAATTCAGAAAACTTATCTACAATTGCTTTCGTATGCTTTGCAAGTTCACGAATTGCCTCTGGTGTACTTAAATGGTTGTCTTTTGCCATTAAAGGCGCGTTAAAAAATTCTGGAAATAAGACAAAATCTGATCTATAACCTGCGACAGCATCGATGAAATATTCAGCTTGATTCAATAATTCATCTAAATCCTTATAAGGACGCATTTGCCATTGAATTAATCCTAAACGAACATTTTTCTTCTTGGTTACTGCTTTCTTTGTTGGTTTTTGATAATAAATGTTATCCCATTCCATCAAAATGGCAAACTCTCCAGAAGCTTCATCACCTTCTAAATAGCCTTTAATTACTTTTGTAGGGTGAAAATCATTAGCTATTTGAAAGTTTAAAACAGGGTCATTTATCTCTTTAAGTTTTACTTTCTCAATATATTCTTTAGGTGAAATGTCACTTGAATATTTACTATAATTAGGCATTCTTCCACCAAAGGCAATACCTCTTAAATTAAGTTTTTCGCAGACTTCTTTGCGATAATCATATAGTCGTCTTCCCAAACGCAATCCTCTAAATTCTGGCTTGATAAAAACATCGACTCCATACATCACATCGCCATCGTTGGTATGTGTGTTAAAAGAATAATTACCTGTTATATCTGTGTATGAATGGTTATCTTCAAAATCATCATAATCTACAATAATGGATAATGCACAGCCAGCAAGTTGTCCGTTAATCTTAATAACAACTTGCCCTTCGGGGAATTTGTTTATTAATGATTCAATATGGTGTTCTTTCCAATATGAATCTGGCATATTAGTATATGCAGAAATCATTGTTGTTTTAAGCTCTTGATAATCTTTTAAATCCAAAAACTTCAGTTCAATGTTTTCAATGTCTTTTGTTTTCATTTAATCTTCTGTACTGAACACCTCTTCAGCATTTTTAAAATGTTTAAATTCTACACTATACCCATCTGGGTCTTTAACAAAAAAAGATATGTGTTCTCCGGTTTTGTTTTCCAAAAATGTAGCTTCTGTCGTTACTTCCAAATCTTTTTCAATAAGTCTTGAATACAGCTTTCCCCAAGTATCTCCATCAACGATAATTCCAAAGTGAAAAGATGGCAGTAAATTACCATTCAATCTATAGTTCTTGAAATCAAAATTAAAATTACCTGCTTGAGTAAAAGTCAATTGGTTACCATATAAGTTAATATCTAACCAAGTGTCTGTGTTTCTACCTTGTTTTGCTCCTAGAACAAACACATAAAAGTCTCTAGTCTTTTCAATGTCTTTGCAAGGCAAAGCTAAATGGAATGATGCTTTCATAATACTGAGTTTTATTTTGTTTCTTTTCTATACTTATCACAATATATAAGTACTGTGCTTCGATCTTCCTTATCTAAAAAATCTAAGGTATCGTACCAAGGTACCCAAGATATCCTTTCAAATTTTTCAGGCTCAAGAAGTTTTTCTCCTTCAATTACTTTAGAAGTTATGAAATAATGCTTAAAAACTTCCTCATTTTCCTTTGTTACATTTTTTTTTGTAATAAAATAGGTCAATTCTTTTTTCTTGAACTTAATACCTATTTCTTCTTTGGACTCTCTTATTAAGGCTTTTAAATCTGTCTCCTTTTTCTTTTGAATTCCACCAGGCAAAGTATATTTCTTTTTAGAGCCAACCTTCTCTAATACCAAAAGATTTTTACCTTTAAAGGCAAGTAATCTTGATTTATTGATACTTTTAAGCTTCATCAAATACTTAATTAAGATTTATTCATCCTCAAATGAGTCTTGAAATGGGTCTTGTACTGCTTCTGGATCGTCGTCATCAAAATCTTCATAATCATCTTCATCGTAGTCTTCTATCACTTTTTCAAGTCTTGCGCTAACTTTTACTAAATACTTGGTGTCTTCAGTCATAATTTCAACCGCTTCTATAAGTTCATTTTTAGCATTTCTAAATGTGATGATATCTCTATCATCATATCCATCAGGAAACTTTTCAACAACCATTGCCAAAATCTCTGGCGTCAATTTTTTAAAATCGACAATCACTCTTTTCAAATTTGGATTATTATTACTTTTCATGTGTTAATATTTATTGTTTTTTCAATGGTCACATGGAACATCCATAGTATCATTTTCTTGTATGATTAAGAACTAATAAAGGATGTTTCATAATTACATGTTTAATAAGTAAGCAAATATAAGTGGTGCAACAATGGTCGCATCACTTTCTATGATAAACTTTGGTGTATCGATATCCAATTTACCCCAAGTAATCTTTTCATTTGGCACTGCCCCAGAATATGACCCATAACTTGTGGTTGAATCACTAATTTGACAAAAATAACACCAAAATGGCGTGTCAGTGCGTTCCATATCCTGATACAACATAGGAACTACACAAATAGGAAAATCACCAGCTATGCCACCACCAATTTGAAAGAAGCCAATACCATTTTCAGAATTATCTGTATACCAGTCAGCTAGGAAGGTCATATATTCAATACCTGACTTCATTGTACTTGCCTTTAACTCGCCTTTGAGTACATAACTGGCAAAAATATTACCCATAGTACTGTCTTCCCAACCTGGGCAAATAATAGGTAAATTCTTTTCCGCTGCTGCATACATCCATGAGTCTTTTAAATCAATCTCATAGTATTCTTCTAAAACTCCAGACAATAGCATTTTGTACATGTACTCATGTGGTAAATAGTGTTCGTCATTAGCTTCTGCATCTTTCCATATTTTATAGATATGCTGTTGCAATCTTCTAAACGCTTCTTCTTCAGGAATACATGTATCAGTCACACGATTTAAACCTTTTTCTAATAAATCCCATTCTTCTTGCGGTGTTAAATCACGATAATTAGGAACACGTTTATAATGGGAATGTGCCACTAAATTCATGATGTCTTCTTCAAGATTTGCACCAGTACAAGAAATGATTTGTACTTTATCCTGACGTATCATTTCCGCAAAAATCTTCCCTATTTCGGCAGTACTCATTGCTCCTGCTAAGGACACTAACATTTTAGAACCCTTATCCAATTGTTCTTGATAGGATTTTGCAGCATCTACAACTGTAGCTGCATTAAAATGCAAATAATATTTTTCTATAAAGTTTGATATAGCTCCTTTAGTAGTCGTCTTCATCATCATCGAATTTTGAGAAATTATTTGTTAGCGGTTTTTCATTGTAATCATTATCAAAATCATCATTGGCATCTTCTTGTTGAAATTTGTAGCTCAACATTTTGTAATATAGCTTAGCTGCTAAAAAATCTGATGACTTATCATTTTCATTTGGACAAAGCTCTACAATATCAAAACCAACCACATTTTTTTCTTCAAAAACCTGCTTTAAAAACTCTAAAGTTTCATACCACAATAAACCTCCAGGTTCAGGTGTTCCAGTACTTGGAAGTATAGAAGGGTCAAACGCATCTAAATCAAATGTTATAAATACGTTATTAGTCATTTGATCAATAGCTGTATCCATCCAAGTATCGTCTGTAGCCATTTCGTGGGCGAAATATGTCTTATCCAAATCCATAACAGATTTTTCTTTGATATCCATAGAACGAATTCCAACTTGAATTAAATTTGTGTTCTGACTCGCCTCATAGACTGCACATGCATGATTACACGAGCTATTCTCATAACTTTTTCTAAGGTCAGCATGAGCATCGATATGTAATACCGTCAGGTTATCATAGCACTCATTAAAAGCTCTAATTGTTCCAATAGAAACCGAATGTTCACCACCAAAAACCGTTACAAATTTGTTCTTTTTTATAAAGCGTTTTGTCTCTTGATGAACAGCATCTATCATTGCCTCTGGCGTAGCATTAATAGTAACAGGGTCTGATAAATAAATCCCATTTTTATAAACCTCTGAATCGGTTTCAATGTCATAAAGTTCCATGTTTTCGGATGCTTCTAAAAAAGCTGTTGGGCCTTTATCAGCTCCTTTTTGCCAAGTGCTTGTTCCATCGTAAGGAACAGGAATTAGTACAATGCTTGCTTGTTCTAATTTTGCAAATTCTTCTGGTATACCTGCGTAAGTTTTAGTTTTCATTTTATTTGTCTGCTATTTGTAATTCAGCATTCTTATTTATTGTTTCTGTTGTGTATGGTTCAGGTTTAAAATCATAACCTAAAATCTCAAGAAAATCTTCGCTTTTTTGCTGTTCTCTAAAAAGCTGTGTGATGAGATTTCCATGATCATCTCTATCAATTAATATGTGTTTAGGTGCAGGGATTAAACAATGTTGCAAACCTCCATACCCACCAATGGTTTCTTGATAAGCACCTATATTAAAAAACCCAATGTATAATGGCTTTTCCTTATGATATTTTGGTAAGTAGATGGCATTCATGTGTTGCTCACTATTGTAATAATCATCACTATCACATGTTAAGCCTCCAAGCAATACGCGTTCATAAGAGTCATTCCAACGGTTAATTGGCAACATGATAAAACGTTTATTAATCGCCCATGTGTCTGGAAGCGTCGTAATAAACGAAGAGTTTATCATGTTCCATTTTTCTCTGTCGTTTTGTTGCTTCTGATACAACACTTCATAAATTGCTCCACCACTTTCACCTACGGTAAAACTTCCAAATTCTGTAAAAATGTTTGGAACATCTACACCTTCTTCGTCACATGTTAATTTAATTTGATTGACTATTTCATCAATCATGTATTCATAATCAAAATCGAACGCTAATGAGTTCTTTATTGGGAATCCACCACCAATATTTAAGCTATCTAATGTTGGACAAACTTTTTTCAAACTTGTATATACCTTCAAACATTTTAAAAGTTCATTCCAATAGTAAGCATTATCTCTAATGCCTGTATTAATGAAAAAATGAAGCATTTTAAGTTGAACTTTAGGGTTCTCCTTAATTTGTTTATTGTAAAAAGGCACAATATTTTTATAACCAATACCTAATCGAGACGTATAAAACTCAAATTTTGGTTCTTCTTCTGAAGCGATACGAATACCAATATTGTAATTGCCTTGAATTTCATTTGAAAGCAAATCAATCTCTTCATAATTATCTATGACAGGAATACAGTTTTGATGTCCGTTATTTATGAGTCTTGCAATATTTGTAATGTACTGTGCTCTTTTAAACCCATTACTAATAACGAAAGTGTCATTCGTTATTTTACCCTCTTTTTTTAATGTTTCAACTATATCTATATCAAAAGCTGAAGAGGTTTCAATATGAATGTCATTTTTTAATGCTTCATTTAAAACGTGTTTAAAGTGAGAGCTTTTAGTGCAATAACAATAGTTATAACTACCTTCATACTTGTGCTTTTCAATTGCTTTACTAAACCACCCTTTTGATCTTTTTATATTGTCTGAAATCTTTGGTAGGTAAGTAAATTTTAAAGGTACTCCATAAGTTTGAACCAATTCGTTTAGGTCTATCCCATGAAACTGTAACTGATTTTTATCAAGAATGAATTCATCTTGAGGAAAATCAAAAGTTTGATTGATTAAATCAATGTATTTTGTATTCATTATTTTTATTAAATATGATTGGTAATAAATAGAAAGTTTGAAACCTAAGTTTCAAAAGAATAGAAATAGCAGTTATAATCTCAAACTTGAATTTGGCTTTGCGTAGTGGGCACAAAACCATATATATGCTGACTGGCAGCAATTTTAGAAGCGGAAGTTAGCTCTAAAATTCGGTTACTTATCTTATAAGCTGCTTTTGAATATGACTTCCTGATTTTCAAAAGCCCGAACATAAAAACACGTTTCAATTTGTTCAGCTAAAAACTCCTATGATAAAAGTTTTTACAATACAAATGAAATGAAAAAAATTGAATAAAAAAGAAATTTTAAAAAAAAATATAATACTTGAAAATTAGATTTATTAAAAACCAATTAAAATGTTTTAAAGTGGCTTTTGAAAACAGCTCTTTTATTTTTTTTTGCGTTGGCATTTAGCATTGGAAAAAAATGAATGTGCTGTTTGCGCGTTGGCTTTTTTAGTTCAAATGTTGAATTTCAGCTCGATTTCGGCATTACTTACAACGGTCTGGTGTATGATTTCGTTGCGTGTTTAAGCACTAAAGTTAGCAAATAATCACAGATAGAAAATTCCAGCGGAATTTTCGTAAGTAAGCCTTTATTAGCAATGAATTATACACATTGTTAGCAACTGGCTTTATTCTTTTATTCATTCAGCTTTTTCAATGTTCCGTCATCATTGATAAATTCAAATTGATGGTTTTGGTCAATTATTATTCCACCTTGATTTATAAATGTTCCGAACATTCCTCGCCAATCTTCATTGTCAGATTCCTTATTAGAATCCCAACGAATAATTCCGCAAAAATTTGGTTCGTCCAGTTCAGATTTGATTACTACTCCGAATTCTCCATCAAGATATACTTTTGTTCCGTGAACAAAATCGTGATTCTTTTTCCAATTATTAACTCTTTCAAAAATTCTATTGCCTAATTCCTCTCCTTGTTTTCCAGTAAAATCATCCCATTCACAAGTTGGTGCAAACCAATACCAGATTTGCGTGAAATCAGCAACATTATCTTTTTCAATTTCGTAAAGGTGCTCAACAAAAGCATCATAAAACTCTTCTGCTGAAGTGAACTTTCCAGAATGTCCACCTTTAAATTCCGACAACATTTTTTCCGCGAAATGTAAGTCCGAAAATAACTCAAACAGTTCCCACTTTTTCCAATACTCAATTTTGGAAAGTCCTTTAGATTTTTTCTTAAATATTCGGTTAAACATTGTCGTTTTTTCAGCTTGTTGCTAACGGTCTCGTATATGAAACGTAGCGTGTTAAAAGACGCTATCGATTCGGGTTATACACGAGCCGAATTTTTATTTTTTCTATTTATTTTTTAATTTCTAAATATACAAAAATAAAAATTTGGCGGACTTAATAAAGAAGCAAAAACCTCTCGGAAAGCCTTTAATAGCTATGTTTTATATACATTGTTGTGCATAGTGCTTTTCACGTTCTGCTTGGTTTTCCGATCTTTGTTATTTAGTTCAAATGCGAGCGTTGGCAAGACATACTCTTTTACAGTTTGGGCGAAGCGTGGATGATGCGACTGGAAATGTGTATGGCTTTGAGCGTTGGCAATTCCGATTAAGTATTTTAATTCTATAACTAAATCCATCGTCTTACTTTTTCTGCGTATTCGGTATATTCATTTCCGAACTCACGCTTTAAAAACTCTTCTTCTAATCTAATTTGTGTATTCACGCTTAAAGTAGATAATGAGATTATTAGTAAAGTAAACGCATTTGGGATGACAAGAAACAATCCAATATTTGCAATCATAATTCCGAGAAATATTGGGTTTCTTGAAATTGAAAAAACTCCTTTTGTTACTAATTTAGTTTTGTTCTTTTCGTCAATTCCAATTCTCCAAGAACTTGCCATTTGGCTTTGAGAAATCCATACCACAATCAATGATACAAACAAAAGTATCCAACCAATTTTTTGTAAAGTAGGATTTTCTAAATACCAAAACGGAAGTAAATATTCATACCATTCATTTTTGAAAGCATAGATTCCAATAATAATAAGTTCAAAAGCTGTGATAAATTTAAAAACCTTACCATTATAATCGTGAGCGTTATTTGTTTTTTTAAACGTTAAAGGATTTATTCCTGTCTTTTTCCAAAGCAATACAGACCTTAAAACAAACACCAATAAAAAATATAATATTAGGTAAGCGAATAATAACATAGTTTCCAATTTGATACAAAAGTGCTCTAAAAAACAATGCAATGGAAGTGCAATTACTGACCACTACATTTATCACAAATTCCTTTTACTACCAAGTTTACATTTTCTGAAACAAACCCATCAGGCACTTTAATTTGAGGGATTTTATGCTCTGTTAGACAAACAGTTTCGTTACAGTTGTTACAATGAAAATGCAAATGCAAATCGGTTTCAAGTTCACAATTACATCCCTTTTCGCACAAAGCATATTTTGTAATTCCTGTACCATCGTCTATTTGATGTACAATATCTTTTTCTTCAAATGTTTTGACGGTTCTGTACAACGTTGTTCTATCTGCTTTCTCAAAAGCATTTTCTATATCGCTTAATGTAACAGCAATTTGCTTTTCTGCAAGGAACTTGTAGATTAACAAACGCATTGCTGTTACACGAATATTTTTAGATTCTAATAATTCTTCTATTGTTTGCATAATTAATCGTGGTCTTCGTTTCCAAATGGTTTAATTATTATGCCTACGCTAAATATAAATCCATCTGTTGGTGCATATATTTCTGGAAAGATAGGATTTTCGTGTGGTGGTAAAACTAATGGTGAAAACCTACTTTGTCTTCTATCTGTGAAATTTTCAAAGTTCACAAATGCACTACCAAATTTAAAATTACGCATTAATAGTAAACCCATTGTTACAAAGTCTGTTGTTTCAGTTCCATTTGATAAAAATTGCTTTCCAGTATAAAATGTTTCATAACCTATTCGCCATTTTTCAGATTCATACATCAACACGCTTCCTGCGTTATGTTTTGCTGTTAAGGGCTTTTGCGGATTTCCTGCCAAATAGTTCAATTTTGTATCTATTAGCGCATAATTTAAAAACCATCTAAAGTCTTTGTAGGAAAACTTTATGTTTGTTTCTGCTCCTTTGCTTAAAATTTCATTGTTTGCATTTTCAAATGCAAACAATCCATTATCTGTACTATTTAATAATAAACCGTTGTTTATTGCAGAAACGTAAAAAAGCTGATTAATAGAAAAACTAATACTCTCAAATAGACGAGTTTTATAATTAAAATCAAGATTTAAACCATAAGAACGTTCTGCTTTTAAGTTTGATTTATCTATACCAAGTACATTTTCGAAATTTATAAATTCTGCTTCTTCTGTGAAAATATCAGGTATTTTGTAGCCTAAACCACCACCAATTCTGCTTGAAAATCCATTGTCATTTTTATACAATAATGAAATTCTTGGAAGAGGAAAAAACCCAAAATCCGTATTGTAATCTGCTCTCAATCCAGTTTCTAAAATCCAATTATCTGAAAGGTCATAAATATTGTTTGCAAACATTCCATAAGTTATATCTGTTTGGTCACGTTGTAAAGTTGCATTATCATTCTCATCAAAGTTTGAAGTATATAAGTTTGCTCCAAAAATCCAATCAGCTTTTGAAGTTGCTTTTTGATAGGTAACTTCTGTAAACGTGTTGATTTGTTTACCGTCAAAATTAAAATCTGGAATAGTAAGGTTTCTATCGAAAAAGGAAACACTATTTTTTATGTTTAAAGAGCTTATTGAATCTATTTGTGTTTTATAAACTGCTTGACTGCTTACTCTTTTTGAGATATTTTCTTCTGTATATTGATGAATTCCATTTTCTCCACTTTCAATTTTTGTTACATCTCCACCAATTCTGTCATCGTAAGTTCCATTTAAACCAATCCAAAACGTTGTTTTTTCTGATGGATAATAAAAGAATTTTGGGTTGAATGAAATAGAAGTTGTTTTTGGCAAATTACTAAAACCATCATTTTCTGGGTCGTATACTTTTTGAGAATGACCAGAACCGTAAAGTGAAACACCAAATTTCTCATTTCGCTTGCTGTAAAATACATTTGCTGTACTTCCTAATGCTTGGGTTTGCGTTAACATAATATCTAAAGCTGGTTCTTCGTCAGGTGTTTTTGATACCATATTTATCAATCCTGCAATTGCTCCTCCACCATATAGTGTTGAAGAACTTCCTTTAATAATTTCAAACTGTTGCAAGTCCAAAGGTGGAATTTGTAATATGCTCAAACCACTTGAAAAACCTCCGTAAAGAGGAAATCCATCTCTCAAAAGTTGCGTGTAACGTCCATCGAGTCCTTGAATTCTAATATTTGTACTTCCGCTACTTAAAGAGGTTTGTTGCATTTGAATTCCTGTACTTTCACGAAGTACCATTGAAATATTTGTTGGGTTCATAATGGCTTTTTCTCCCAATTCTTCTGCTCCAATAAATTCTATTCTTGTTGGAATTTTTTTAACGGTTCTCGTACTTCTTGATGATTGTAAAACAACTTCGTCCAATTCGTTTCCGCCACTTTTTAATTTGAAAATTAAATCTGAATTATTTGGGATTAGAATAGTAGTTTTTAAGGTTTCAAAACCTAAAAATGAAATTATTATAATATGTTCTCCGTTTGGAACTTCTGTAAAAGTTGCAATTCCGTCAAAATCGGTTACTGCTCCTTTTTCTAATTCCTCAAAATATACTGTTGCTCCAAATAACGGTTCGTTTTCGGATTCTGAAACTACTTTTATTTGTATATCAGATGTTTGCGCTTTTATAGAAAAGCACATTACGATTGTGAGCATTGCGCTCAATATGTATTTATTCATTGAAAATGTAAAAATTAATTAACTAAAAATTTTTGACTTGTGGTCGATAAATTAGCTAATCAATTGAGGCGGTTGCCAGATGTTGGAATGAAAATTAAATCTGTAGATTGATTGATAAACAGATAGAATTTCTGTAGAAATTTGTTTGTTTAAACCTAAATTAAAAGTTTGAATTGGTTGATATGTAATTGCGATTCCGCAACAATTACAAATACAAGTTATTGGACAAGTATCATCACTATCATTTTGATGATTGTGTTCAGCAGTTATTTCGTCTTGGTGTTGGTCTTCGGCATTATTTCCGTCGGAACAAGGTTTTATTGACAAAACAAGTATTAATAAAGATAATATGATAGTGATAAATTTCATTGGCACAAAGATAGAGAATTATTAATGCAATGGTATTGCAAAGTCATTTCTTAATTCTGTTTTGCGTTCCATTTTGAGCGTTGGCTAAAAACAGCTCTTTTATTTTTTTTAAGCGTTGGCTTTTTGTGGCTGGAAAAAAATAAATGTGCTGTTTATGCGGTTGGCTTTTTTAGTTCAAATGTTGATGTTTAGCACGATTTCCGCATTATGCACAACCGTACTTGTGTATGGTGTGTTGCGTATAAACAGCCAGAAATTATCGGATTAAAAACTAAATAAATTAACAATAACAAGCCTTTGAAATAACAGAAATTAGCAATAGACTATACACGTTGTTAACTACTGTAAGCGGTTAAAGGGCATAAAACTTAGATTATGACACCAAAAGGAAAAGCAAAGAGTATGATTGATAAATACTACTCTCACTTAACAGATGTTTTGATGAATGCAGAAGCTAAAGAATTTGCAACGGTTTGCTCTTTGCTTTGTGCAAGAGAAGTAATAACTGAATTAAATAAGATACCAAGTAAAGACTTGAGTGACTTACATTATTGGACTAATGTGGAAAAAGAAATAGATGACCTGATGTAGCTTATTGTAGTTAACACGTAAATATAACCAATTAATCATTTGCATAATAATATAGTTAAATCTATTTACAAGCCTTGTATCACCTCATATTAAAAAATACACGCAATTCGTTATTTTGTATATCAAATTTTATTATTTTTAAATTATTATATACAAAATGAAGAATAAATGAACTTGGTCAATTACAGATTTGTTACAGCAAAGCATAGAGATAAAGATGTAATTTTTATTAGGTTTCCATACAATACTATTCTTCAAAAACAACTTCGAGAAAGATTTCCTTCTGCTAAATATAGTGCCACAAATAAATGTTGGTACTTACCAGATATTCCTGCCGTTAGAGAACAATTGCGATTAACTAAAGAATTAATAGGTCAAAAATTATTATCGAGAATTCATTTTGTTAATCAAAATGCATTTATAGCGTATAGAGACCAGTTACATCTAAAAGCGTATAGTGTGCATACACAGCGCATGTATCTTTCTGAATTTGCCGAATTATTAGAGTTATTAAACGATTATCATGTAGACAATTTAAATGCTAAACGGCTTAAAGATTATTTTCTTTATTGTGTTCAAAAGCTGAAAATGAAAGAACGTAAACTCAATGGAAAAATTAATGCTGTAAAATTTTATTTCGAGCAAGTATTACATAGACCCAAAATGTTTTTTGATATTCCTAGACCCAAAAAGCCAGCATCATTACCTAAGTTATTGAGCAAGCGAGATGTTAAACGAATCATTAAGGTAACCATAAACCTAAAACACAGAACAGCTATTAAATTGTGCTATGGTATGGGTTTACGTGTTTCTGAAGTTGTAAATATTAAGCTTTGCGATATAGATAGTACAAGAATGTTAGTGCATGTTGTTGGTGCTAAAGGCAAAAAGGATAGGTATGTGCCATTACCAGAGTCAATCTTAGACGAGCTAAGAAATTATTATAAAGTTTATAATCCTAAAGAGTATCTTTTTGAAGGACAATATGGCGGTATGTATTCTAAAAGTAGTTTACAGTCTATATTTAAAAAGGCGATGGCAAAAGCTTGTATTAATAAAAAAATAGGTATTCATGGATTACGTCACAGCTATGCCACACATTTGCTAGAATCTGGTGCAGATCTGCGATTTATACAAGAGCTATTAGGACATCATTCTATTAAAACGACACAGATATATACTAAAGTTTCTCATAGAAGTATACAGAATATTAGTAGCCCTTTAGACACACTTTAATAAACACTAATAAAAAAGAGGGCAGAAGCCCTCTTACAAAATTATATGTAATACAGATTACTCTGCAGTTTCCTCCATAGTATGATACACATTCTGTACATCATCATCTTCCTCGAGCTTTTCTAATAGTTTTTCTACATCTTCGGCTTGCTCTGCTGTTAAGGTTTTAGTGACTTGTGGTATACGCTCAAATCCAGAGGAAATAATTTCAATGTTGTTGTCTTCTAAATAAGATTGTATGTTTCCGAAACTTTCAAATGGTGCATAAATTAATACACTTGTTTCTTCTTCACCATCTTCATTTTCGTCTGTATCTTCAAAAATTTCTTCAACACCAAAATCAATCAATTCTAATTCTAACTCTTCTAAATCTAACCCTTCGCCTTTAATCTTAAAATTACAGGTATGATCAAACATAAACACAACAGAACCAGACGTACCTAAACTTCCATCCGTTTTATTAAAGTAAGAACGTACATTGGCTACTGTACGTGTGTTATTATCAGTTGCAGTTTCTACAAGTACAGCAATGCCGTGTTGTGCATAGCCTTCAAAAAGGACTTCTTTATAATCACCTTGTCCTTTTTCACTTGCTTTTTTTATGGCGCGCTCTACATTAGCCTTTGGCATGTTTACAGCTTTGGCATTCTGTATTACTGCTCTTAAGCGGGAGTTACTATCAGGATCTGGACCACCTTCCTTTACTGCCATTACAATATCCTTTCCTATACGTGTAAAGGCCTTACTCATTGCAGACCACCGTTTCATTTTTCTTGCTTTTCTAAACTCAAAAGCTCTTCCCATCAAAAATTTATTTTTGTTCCCATGCACATGGAAAACTTATTAAACATTATAGCTGTAAAAAAGTACAGCTGATTTCAAATATAATTCTTTTACAAAATTCTGCAAACTCATTTATTCGTCGGCTTCAACAATCTCCTCAATCGCTTCAGCTAATTTAAAATCCTTATGGGTTACTCCATCTGCATCGTGTGTTGATAATGAAATTTTTAAAACATTATACACATTACTCCAATTAGGATGATGGTTTTGTGCTTCGCACTCAAAAGCAATTCTGCTCATGGCGCTAAAGCAATCTTTAAAATTATCGAACTCTAATTCCACGTGTATGGCATTATCGTAATAATCCCATTCTGGAAAGTGTAATAATTTTTTTTCTATTGTTGATGCGTCTAACTTCATAATATCATATTGATTATTGGAAAATTAAGAAATAATAAGAAGTATGCCAAGCTTATTTCTGAAGTTCTTCCAAAACTTTCTGACTGGTTATTTGAAGATGTTTTGGTAACTTATTAAACTTGGGTAATACGGCCAAATAGCGATCATCATTAGTGGTAAATACATGTTTTAGCTTCACTTTCTCTTTAGATATAAAAGCGATAATATCTTTCATAAATTCATCATGATGCACTAAATCTGTACTTCCTAAATGAAAAACTCCATATTTATTTCGATTAATGATATAATGGATTTGTTGAGTTACTTTTTTGTCTAGCGTCACATTCATAATAAGATTTGGAAAAATCTCAACAGATTCCCTATCTGAGATCAATTGTTTCATTTCTTGAATTCGAGGGCAATTAATCCCAAATACCATAGGAAGTCTTATAATAGCAACTTGTTTTTTGGGCAAACGCAGCAATAAATTTTCTATCTTAATTTTAAAATGGCCATAAATACTATGACTCAAAGTTTTGTCCAATTCATAACTCGGATATTTACTATAGGCATCAAAGGCATTGGCTGAGGACAGAAATATGATTTTACAATCCGTTTCTAAAACATATTCAGCGATATGTTGGTGTGCTATGGTCTGTGCATGAAAATCTCCACGGAGCGCAGAAATAATTACGGAAGGTTTGCAAGCCTCTAGAATTTCATAAACATCATCTTCTTCTACGTTGTACTGAAAAAATTGTTTGTTGCTCTCAAATTCTTTTTTTGGAGTACGATAGGTTCCAAAAACTCTAAAATAAGGTCCTAGTTCCTTGTATATAGAATGGCCTATATAACCGCTAGCTCCTAGTATTAAAATGCGATGTTTTTGTTCTCCGTGCTTCATTAATCTTCCTAACGCAAATAATAGCTATTTAGCCTTTATAGAATGGTAATTTAACAACTGTTGCTGGTATGGTTTTTTTACGAACCTGAATGTTTATTTTGCTGTCAATTTTAGAGAATACTTTTGGCACATAACCCAAACCAATACCAACTCCTAACATCGGACTCATAGTGCCAGAGGTTACATTTCCAATGGTTTTTCCGCTACTATCAACAATATCATAACCTTGACGAGGAATACCACGATCGTCTAATTTAAACGCTACTAACTTGCGTTCTGGTGTACGTTCTTTTTCAGCTTGTAAAGCTTCACTATTGGTAAAGTCTTTATTGAATTTACAAACCCAACCTAAACCAGCTTCGATAGGAGATGTAGTGTCATCTATATCATTACCATATAAGCAATAACCCATTTCTAAACGCAACGTATCCCTTGCTGCCAAGCCAATAGGTTTTATTCCGAAATCCGCACCAGCTTCTAATACTTTATCCCAAATTTGCTTGACTTCTGAGTTTTTACAGTAAATTTCAAAACCACCACTGCCAGTATATCCTGTTGCAGAGATAATAACATGCTCAATACCTGCAAAATCACCTACCACAAAATTGTAGAATTTTATAGCTGATAAATCCTCACTCGATAACGACTGCATGGCTTCAACAGCTTTTGGTCCTTGTATAGCCAATAGGGAATAGGCTTCACTTAAATCGCGCATCTCCGCACCAACATCATTTTTAGACTGAATCCAGTTCCAGTCTTTTTCAATATTACTCGCATTAACTACAAGAAGATAAGTTTCGTCTTTTATTTTATATATAATTAAGTCGTCTACAATACCACCATCGTCATTCGGTAAGCAACTGTACTGTGCTTTTCCAATTTCTAATTTAGACGCATCATTACTTGATACTTTTTGAATTAAAGCCAACGCATTGGGACCTTCAATTAAAAATTCACCCATATGTGATACATCAAAAATACCAAGAGCCTTCCTAACGGTTTCGTGCTCTATGTTTACACCTTCATATTGTACAGGCATATTGTAGCCAGCAAAAGGAACCATTTTAGCACCAAGTGCTATGTGAGTAGAGGATAATGCAGTGTCTTTCATTAGTAATGATTTTTAATTTAGAGATGTGCAAAATTACATAAATTTTATGGCTTATGATTCATATGTAAATCCAAAAAATGCATAAAAAAACCACCTTATTGAGGTGGCTTTTATAATTATTTTTAAAGCTTAGAATTGATATCTAATACCTAAGGCAACATCAATATCAATACCATCGTTAAAGTCGGCAAAGCCAATTTCTGGTCTTATACCAAAGGATAATATTAATGGAAAGTCAAAATCATATTCAACACCTAAATCTCCTGATAAAAAGAAAAAGGTTTCACTGTCAAGACTGTTATTATCAAAACTTACAGAACCTAGTCCACCACCAGCACCAGTATACCAATTAAAGTTTTCATCGAGTTCCCAAACCCATTGGTAAATTCCAGTTAATTTAAAGGCGTCATATCCCTTTCTACCTCGCCAACCTAAATCAATCTCTAATCGATTGTTATCACCTAAAGCACGTTGATAAGAAATTTCGGTTCCAATATTGTCATTAAAACCAAGTCTTAATCCAATAGCATTGTCTGCTATATTTTGTGCATTCATAAATGCAAAACTTGCAAAAACTGCAAAACTTGTTAAAATTAATTTTTTCATTGTATTACGTTTTTTTATTGATTTCAATAATGTTTGCAAAAATAACGCCAAAACTCAATTTATATTAGATTTCTTTATAGTTTTATACACATTATTATAAACGTTAATGCATAAAGATAAAGCTTTAAATCAATTAAAAACCAATCTCAAAGGTGAACTTTACGATGATGAGTTAATGCTAAAACTCTATGCTACAGATGCATCAGTATACAGAAAGTTGCCTTTTGCGGTTGCAATACCAAAAGACAAAAATGACATTAAGCTGCTTATTGAATTCGCAAAAAAAAATAACACCTCCTTAATACCTAGAACAGCAGGTACTTCTTTAGCAGGACAGTGTGTCGGTGACGGCATCGTAGTAGATGTGTCAAAATATTTCACAAAAATATTAGATATTAATGAGGCTAAGAAAACAATAACTGTTCAACCTGGCGTTGTTAGAGACGAGCTTAATAATTACCTAAAACCTTTCGGTTTATTTTTTGGACCAAACACATCAACATCTAATCGTTGTATGATTGGTGGTATGGTTGGCAATAATTCTTCTGGTACGACATCCATTCAATATGGTGTAACGCGCGATAAGGTTTTGAGTTTAAAGACGTTGTTGAGCGATGGAAGTGAAGTTGAATTTTCTAATGTATCGGCTGAACAATTTCAACAAAAACAAACGTTAGAAACGCTTGAAGGTCATATTTACAGAACCATTTATGAAGCATTAAGACCTGAAGCTGTCCAAAAACAAATACACAACAACTTTCCTAAGCCAGAAATACATCGTAGAAATACGGGTTATGCTATAGATGAATTATTGAAATCTGAAATATTTTCAAATTCAATTTCAGATTCAAGTTCGACTTCGCAATTTAATATGTGTCGCCTTTTGGCTGGAAGCGAAGGTACACTTGCATTTACAACTGAAATCACCTTGCAATTAGATGAATTACCACCTTCAGAAAGTGCTATGGTAGCATTGCATTTTGAAAGCATAGCGATGTGCATGAAGTCTGTTGAAACAGTAATGCAGCATAATTTGCACACTTGTGAAATGATGGACGATTCTATCTTAAATCTCACGAAGCACAATAAAACCCAACAAGAAAATAGACAATTCATTGAAGGCAATCCTGTAGCTATTTTAATGTGCGAACTAAAAGCCAATACTACTGAAAAACTGCAAACTGAGATTGATGGTTTTTTAAAAACTGTAAAGCAATTAAATTTAAGTTATGCAGCTCCGGTTTTAAGAAGTGAAGACATTGGTAAAGCTTTAGAGTTGCGTAAGGCAGGCCTAGGGTTATTAGGAAATATTATAGGCGATAAAAAAGCAGTAGCTTGTATTGAAGATACTGCAGTGGCATTAGAAGATTTAGATGATTACATTTCTGAATTCACGCAATTAATGAGATCTTATAACCAGAATGCAGTGTATTATGCACATGCTGGAGCAGGTGAGTTGCATTTAAGACCAATACTAGATTTAAAACAATCTGAAGATGTAAAGTTATTTAGAACTATAACAACAGATGTTGCCAAATTGGTTAAAAAATATAATGGCTCTATGTCTGGTGAGCATGGTGATGGCATTGTCCGTGCTGAGTTTATTCCATTGATGATAGGAGAAGAAAATTATCAAATTCTAAAACGAATTAAATCTACTTTCGACCCTGAGAATATTTTTAATCCAGGAAAGATCGTCGATGCTTATCCTATGGACAAAAATTTGCGTTATGAAGTTGATAGAAATGAACCAAAGATTAAAACGCTTTTAGATTTTTCAAGTTCACAAGGGATTTTGCGAGAAGCTGAAAAGTGCAATGGTTCTGGTGATTGCAGAAAACTTCCAGAATTTGGTGGTACTATGTGTCCGAGTTATAGAGCGACTCGAAATGAAAAAGATACCACAAGAGCAAGAGCAAACGCCTTGCGTGAATACTTATCAATTCCGACAGCTATCGGGACTGATAAAGCGAATAAGTTCAATCATAATGTACTTAAAGATGTTTTCGATTTATGCCTTAGTTGCAAAGCTTGTGCCTCTGAATGTCCAAGTAGTGTGGATGTGGCGAGTTTGAAAGCCGAATTTCAGTATCAATATCAAAAAGCAAATGGTTTTAAATTCAAGGATAAATTTTTTGCTAATTCTACTAAGTATAATAGAATAGCTTCCAGTGCTCCAAAGTTGTTCAATGGACTGTTTCAGACAAAATTTTTATCTGGCTATATGAAGTTAGCTTTTGGTATTCATTCCAAGCGAAGTTTTCCAAAAGTAACTAAGTCATATACTAAAATATCATCTGCTTTTAAAGCAGTAGGAGCTGATCAAAAAACAATAAAGACGGTATGTCTATTTGTGGACGAATTCACCAATTATCTCGAATCTAACATTGCATTAGATACTAAAGTATTACTTGAGTATTTAAATTATAATGTAATAACAATTAGTAATTTAGAAAGTGGAAGATCATTTTTATCTAAAGGATTTTTAGAAGAAGCTAAGACAATTGCTAACACCAATGTTAATCGTCTTAAAAACGCACTTAATAGTGATGTTAATTTAGTGGGAATTGAGCCATCTGCAATTCTAACTTTTAAAGATGAATATCTAAAACTAGCAGATGATAAAGAAGCTGCTCAAGACATAGCAAAGCACACCTTTTTAATTGAAGAGTTCATTCAACAAGAAATTGCATTAGAAAATATTAAGCCAGAACAATTTACATTGGAGGAGAGAACCATTAAATTTCATGGTCATTGTCATCAAAAGGCATTATCCAATCAGAAATCGAGCTTTGATGTGCTTAATTTGCCTAAAAATTATAAAGTTACTATAATACCAAGTGGTTGTTGTGGAATGGCTGGCAGCTTTGGTTACGAAAAAGAACACTATGATGTAAGTATGCAAATAGGAGAACAAACCTTATTTCCTTCAGTCAGAAAAGCTTCTAATGATACTATTATAGCTGCAAATGGCACAAGTTGCAGGCATCAGATTAAGGATGGAACAGGTAGAATTGCTAAGCATCCGATAACTATTTTAAAAGAAGCTCTGGTCTAATTTTTTTCTCTTTTTTGGGTTGCTCAACAATGGTAATGGCAGCAATTAAATCTTTGGTGTCCATTTCTTTTAAGTCTTCATCAGCAAAAAAAGCTGAAAGTTTGTCTTTATTGTAATTATAGATTTTCCAACGTTTAAATTGATATTCTAAAGCCGTAAAATTTTCTATCCAATCTCCAGAATTTAAATAGGTGGTTTTACCATATTTATTTTCTTTAACTATCATCTTTGGTTGATGTATGTGTCCGCAAACTACATAATCATAGCCATTTTCAATGGCTAAGTCTGTGGCTACTTTTTCAAAATCATTAATATATTTAATAGCCCCTTTTACACTGTTTTTTATCTTTTTAGATAATGAGTAACGTTCTTTTCCGAGTTTATCTAAACACCAATTTACAAAACGATTGAGTAGAATAAGTAAGTCGTAACCCCAACCACCAAGCTTTGCAAGCCATTTTGCATTTTGAATAGAAATATCAAATACATCACCATGAAAAAACCAGGCTTTCTTTCCATCTAGATTTAAAACTAGTTTATTTACTATGGAAATGTTTCCTATTTCGGTATCCGTAAACCTACGAAGCATTTCATCATGATTTCCAGTAATATAGATGACCTCAGTTCCGTTAGCAGCGAAATCCATGATTTTTTTTATGACGCTCAAATGCGATTTCGGAAAGTAACGTTTCTTGAATTGCCAAATATCAATAATATCACCATTTAAAATCAGTGTTTTAGGATCAATACTATTCAAATAAGTTAAAAGCTGTTTTGCATGGCAGCCAAAAGTGCCAAGATGAACGTCTGAGATTACTACTATTTCTAATTTTCGTTTTAAATTCAAGGTCGTAAAATCTATATATGCAAAGAACTTATTTTAGTATTAACTTACTGTGAATGGATAGTTAATTAACTATCAGCAAATTGTTATGAAATTGTTACAAAAAAAGTCATATTAAAAAATAGAGTTAACATAGGTGTAACACAGTGAAAAGCTAGATTAATTTTCGTTTTTTTAGTATAAAGATTTACTTTAGCATAAAATATGTTTTAATGGCAGGAAATTCCTTCGGAAAATTATTTAAACTTACAACTTATGGCGAATCGCATGGAAAAGCCATAGGTGGAATTATAGACGGTTGTCCAGCTGGACTACAACTCGACTTTGACGCCATTCAAAATGAAATGGAACGTCGTAAACCTGGTCAATCTAAAATTGTTACACAACGTAAAGAACCAGATGCAGTAGAATTCTATTCGGGAATCTTCGAAGGGAAAACTACAGGTACTCCAATTGGGTTTGTGATTCATAATACCAATCAAAAATCAAAAGACTATTCGCATATCAAAGATGTTTATCGTCCAAGTCATGCAGATTACACCTATGATAAAAAATATGGTGTACGTGATTATAGAGGTGGAGGACGAAGCTCTGCCAGAGAAACTGCGAGTAGAGTAGTAGCTGGAGCGATAGCTAAACAATTATTAGCTTCAGTAAAAATAAACGCGTTTACATCTTCTGTTGGTGATATTTTTATAGATAAGCCATACCAAGACTTGGATTTTTCAAAAATCGAATCTAATATTATCCGTTGTCCAGATGAAGCTTCTGCTGAAAAAATGATAGCTAAAGTACAGGAGATAAAAAAACAAGGTGATACCATTGGTGGAACCATAACTTGTGTACTACAAAATGTTCCTGTTGGCTTAGGTGAACCTGTATTTGATAAGCTACATGCAGAACTTGGTAAAGCCATGTTATCTATTAATGCTGTAAAAGGCTTTGAATATGGAAGTGGGTTTTGCGGCGCAGCAATGACAGGAAGCGAACACAATGACAAGTTTAATGAAGACGGAACTACACAAACCAACTTATCTGGTGGAGTGCAAGGTGGTATCAGTAATGGAATGGATATTTACTTTAGAGTTGCTTTTAAACCTGTAGCAACTACATTGCAAAAACAAGACACAATAAATAGTAAAGGAGAAACTGTTGAGATGCAAGGTAAAGGTAGACATGATCCTTGCGTTGTGCCGAGGGCGGTGCCTATTGTAGAGGCTATGGCTGCATTGGTTTTAGCAGATTATTCACTCCTGCGCAGGCAGGAGTCTCAGGAATGGTAGCCAAAGTATAATTTGAATCTAGAAGAAGAAAATGAAGAGAAAAGAAAGGAAATACTACTGACAAGAGAAGAGTGGTTAACATTTTTCTTTTTTCCTTTTGAATCTCAAAAAGGTTTGGATACAAATACATTTAATAAGGTTGAAGATCAACGATTTCAAGAATACGGATTTAATAAAAAAATAAAACAATCTGAAGAAGCTCGCATTTATGGATTTGCATTCTATGCAGTTGTTTTTGCAATTATTTTTTTAATTGTAATTTGGTAACAGAGTAAAATATTTATAATTAATTATGAGATTTCTGCTTTCGCAGGAATATTGCGTATGAAAAAACTAGCATTACATTGGAAGATTTTAATAGGTATGGTCTTAGGACTAATCTTTGGTTATATTATGCTGCAGGTAGATGGAGGTAAAGCCCTCGTTGCTGATTGGATTAAACCTATTGGTTCTATTTTTGTTAAGCTATTAAAACTAATTGCAATTCCATTAATATTAGCGTCACTAATAAAGGGGATTTCAGATTTAAAAGATATCTCCAAGTTTAAAAATATTGGCCTAAAAACCATTGGAGTTTATATTGTGACTACTGTAATAGCCATTTCAATTGGTTTGGCATTAGTTAATGTTTTACAACCAGGCGAAGGTGTATCAGAGGAAACTATTGCCAAACTCACAGATACATATTCAGAAAATAGTAGTGTAAAAGCTAAAATTGCAGAGGCTTCCAAGCAAATGGATTCGGGTCCTTTACAATTCGTAGAAGATATGGTTCCGGATAATGCGGTTTATGCATTAAGTAACAATAAATTGATGCTTCAAGTTATTTTCTTTGCTATATTTTTAGGTATATCTTTACTGCTAATTGGCGAGAAAAAAGCGGCACCATTAAAAGACTTTTTTGATTCTTTAAACGACGTGGTTTTAAAAATGGTTGACCTTATTATGTTGTCTGCTCCTTATGCAGTTTTTGCATTATTGGCTAATGTTGTTGTGTCTTCTGATGATCCAGATATTCTGTACGCATTATTACAATATTCTGGAGTGGTCGTTTTAGGTTTGGCTTTAATGATTGTTTTTTATTGTATTCTAGTCGCTACAATTACAAAGAAAAACCCATTTTGGTTTTTAAAGGAAATTAGTCCTGCGCAATTACTAGCGTTTTCTACTAGTAGTAGTGCCGCAACATTACCTGTGACTATGGAACGTGTAGAAGAGCATATAGGTGTAGACAAAGAAGTGTCTAGTTTTGTATTGCCAGTTGGAGCAACAATTAACATGGATGGTACCAGTTTGTATCAAGCTGTGGCCGCTGTATTTATATTTCAGGCTTTAGGATTAGATTTAACTTTTGCAGACCAAATAACAATTGTTTTAACGGCATTATTAGCGTCAATTGGTAGTGCTGCAGTTCCTGGAGCTGGTATGGTAATGTTGGTTATTGTATTAGAATCTGTAGGTCTTCCACCAGAATTATTACCAATTGGTTTAGCATTAATTTTTGCTGTAGATAGACCTTTAGATATGTGTAGAACAGTTGTAAATGTTACTGGTGACGGAACAGTATCAATGATTGTCGCAAAATCTGTAGGCAAATTAGGTGAACCAAAAGTGAAGAATTGGGATGACAATTATGATGATGTGAAATAATTTTTCATCCTCATTAAAAGTCACTACATTTAGTATTAGATATTACCAACCAAAAATTATAATAGAATGAATGTTTGCTTTATAATGTATCCTTGGGAGGATATTGATGCCGAAAATGACACAAGTCTGGCTTTAATTAAAGAGTGTGTAAAACGAGGACATGGTGTAGCCTTGTGTACACCTGCTAATTTAACCATTAGAGATAGTGTTACCAATGCCTTTTGTAATGTTGTTGGTAGAATGGAAAAAGTACCATCTACACTCAAATCTTTTTACAATAAAGCAAAACTTAGAGAGGAAATGTTACCTCTAGCAGGTTTTGATGCTATTTTCTTTAGGGCTAATCCACCTCTAGACCCAATAATGCTAAATTTTCTAGACTCTGTTAAAGATGATGTCTTTATAGTGAATTCTTTGCAAGGTATGCGAGAAGCTAACAACAAGCTCTATACAGCCGCTTTCGGTGATGCGCATAGCAACATCATTCCCAACACACACGTATCTAAAAACAAAAGATATTTAGTACAACAGATTAAAGAATCTAAGGCGGATAAAATGATATTAAAACCATTGAATGGTTTCGGTGGTTCTGGAGTGATTCTTATTGAAAAATCTGCTATGAATAATATTAACTCACTCTTAGATTTTTACATTACAAGTGGCGATGGAGAGTCTAATTATGTGATTCTACAAGATTATATTGAAGGAGCAGATCAAGGAGATGTTCGTATTTTATTACTAAATGGTGAACCTGTTGGAGCCATGAGGCGTATTCCAGGTAGTGATGATCACAGATCTAACGTATCAGCTGGTGGAAGTATAGCCAAGCATTCATTAACCAAGACTGAAAAAGCCTTATGCAAGCAAATAGGTCCTAAATTAGTTAAAGATGGACTTTACTTTGTCGGCATAGATGTTATTGGTGGAAAGTTGGTTGAAGTGAATGTAATGTCACCAGGTGGAATTACTTACATCAATAAAGTCTATAAAAACAAGACAAAAGTAGAAGAGAAGGTCATTGACTTTTTAGAGAGCAAGGTATTAGATCAACTTCAAGCTTTTGATAGGCGCACAAGGTTACGAAAAGCGGTTGATGAAGCTTAGTCAGTCCTAAATATGCAGTAACGACCAATACTATTCTTCTAAAAATGAAAACAATTCATCTAAATTCTTCATTAGTTTCAGTAGAATGGCTGAATGAAAATATTGAAACTTCGAACATCATAGTTTTAGATGCCACAATAAATAAAGTGATAGACGCGTCAGCAATAAGACTGCCTAAGACACGATTTTTTGATATCAAGAAAAAATTTAGTGATTTAGACGCACCTTTTCCAAGTACACTACCTTCAAAAGAGCAATTTCAAAACGAAGCCAGAGTGTTAGGAATCAACACAGATTCTATTCTTATTGTTTACGATGACAAAGGCATTTACTCTAGTGCTAGAGCTTGGTGGCTATTTAAAGTTTTTGGTTTCGAAAATGTAGCAGTCTTGGATGGAGGGTTACCAGAATGGCAGCTTAAAGGATTTGAAGTTGAAAACTACACTGACGAAACTTATTTTAAAGGAAATTTTGTAGCCCAACAAAATTTAGAATTAATGACAGATTTTACAGGTATTAATGAGGTTTCTAGTTCCTCTGATACTTTAATTTTAGATGCAAGATCAAAAGCACGTTTTGAATGTTTAGTTGATGAACCTAGAGCAGGATTACGACGAGGTACGATTCCAAATTCAAAAAACATGCCTTATACAGAGTTATTCGATGGTAATATAATGAAGACAAAAAGAGAACTTTTGACTATCTTTAATAACTTAGTAGAAGGAAAAACAAAATTAGTGTTTAGCTGCGGGTCTGGTATTACAGCTTGTATCTTGGCTCTAGCAGCTTCAATTTGTAATTATAAAAATCTTATGATCTATGATGGCTCATGGACAGAATATGGAACATTAACCTAAAAACAAATGAATACAATCGACTGGACAAGAGATGAACTCGTTGCATACATATTATTGTTTGCAGCAAACTCAGATTTTAAAGAAGATAATAAGGAGCGAAACGTTATTATTTCTAAAGTAGATATATATACGTTTCAAGATATCCACGATGAGTTTGATAATGATAATGATTACCAAGGTATTCAGAAAATAATGACAAGTCTTAAGCAACATAATTACGACAAAGATGATGTAGAAGTATTAATGGCGGATATTAAAACATTATTTTTCTCAGATGGTGAGTTTAATATAAATGAACGCAATATGCTCAAATCTTTAGAGCGTTTATTTAAAACTTTATGATGGAAAGACTTTCAATCGATGGAATTATATCTAAAATAGAAGCTGAAGAAACGTTTCATGCAGTCTCGGAGGATTATTCCTTCACATTAAAGATCGATAAATATGTACCATATGTCTGTGGTGCAGTCCACGATGGACATCAGTTTAGAAAGGAACTTTGGAAAAATTGCTTACATACCGAATACGAAAGATGGTACGAAGAAGATCCTGAAACAAAAAATATGGTGATTTCTCATCCTATATTAATTGCTGGCTGCGATTCTCGATTTGAATATGACTTAAACCGAACTCCTGAAGAAGCGGTTTTTGAAACGGCTTGGGGAAAACAACTCTGGAAACAACCACTAGCAGAAGAAGAAAAAGAAATAAGTCTTCAAAAGCATACCAATTTTTATAAAGTTGTCCATGCTTTAATTTCTAAAATCGAAGAGAAGTTTGGAGTGTGTATAGTTTATGATATGCATAGTTACAATTGGAAGCGTTGGGATAGGGAAGTGCCAACCTGGAATTTAGGAACCTCTAATATAGATAATGAGCGTTTTGGTGAGCAAGTTGAACTATGGCGAGAAATTTTAGCGAGTATTAAATTACCACATGGTATTAAGCAAACTGCAAAAATAAATGATACGTTTCAAGGGAATGGATATTTCTTAAAATATATTACCAATAACTTTAAGAATACCTTAGTTTTGGCAACCGAAATTGCGAAGGTGTATTGTGATGAATATAAGCAGATTAATTATCCTGAGGTAGTTGCAGCTGTAGAACAACAATTACAGTCACTTTTACCAAAACATGCAAAAGAATTTTATACCAAGTTTAAAAACTAATGTCCCAAATAAAAAAAACAGAAGCGTTTCAAGACTTATTTGATATAGATAGTAATCTTAATCGATTAGTAAAAAATATTGAATTGCTCAATTATGTAAATCCTTTAAATATAGCTTCAGAAAAAAAGAAGTTTTATTCTTCTAAGTACAATTACGAACCAGAGTTTAAATACAGAAAGATAAAATTCAATGGTTACAAATTACACCGCTTGTTTTTTTCGCAACGTCTAGAGCGAATAGAAGATGAAGATATAAGGCAATTATACGAGGATGTTATCTATGAATATTCTGGATTAATAGAATGTATCGAAACCATTGGTCACGGTAGAAAGTTCTATTTTAATAGCTTAAAAAGCTTTGGAACACCAACTGAAAAGGATATTGAGAACGCTAAATTTATTTTACGTTTTGATGACTCAGAGTTTGATGAGGAAATGTTGCCAATGTATAATGCTGAAGAAGCAAGGACCTATTTTGATGACTTTTCTAAGCGCTACGATTTTAAGTATAATATTAAGATTTCTAATAACCTCTCTGCGGCAGCAATGGTTTTGAACAATACACAAACATTAGTATTACGAAAAAGTCATAAGTATAGTTTAAATCAGCTCAAAGTACTTACCAATCACGAAATCGGTGTACATATGGTAACCACTTTCAACGGTTTAGATCAACCATTAAAAGTGTTTTCAAATGGTTTTCCAAATAATGTAGAAACTCAAGAAGGGTTAGCTGTTTATTCTGAGTTTATGAGTGGTTGCTTAACGATTGAACGTTTAAAAGAGTTGGCATTTAGAGTTATTGCCACAGATAGCTTGCATAAAGGTCATAGTTTTTCAGACACGTTTCATTTATTACATAGCCAGCATAAACTCAATAGAGATAAGGCATTTGTAATTACACTGCGAGTGCATAGAGGTGGAGGCTTTACTAAAGACCATTTATATTTAAGAGGTTTGCGAAACGTTTATAAATATGCGCAAGCAGGTGAAGATTTAGGTGTTTTATTAACTGGTAAAGTTACTATGGAGTATATCCCAACAATAGCTAAAATGCAGAATCTTGGACTGGCATTGCCACCGAAGTATTATACAGATGCTTATATTGAAAATAATAATAGCAATCCGAATTTAGATTTTATTTTAAAGAGTTTAAAGTAAGGAGAATTAATAATTCTGTCAGGTCGAGCGTAGTCGAGACCTTTTTATAATCTATACTTATAATCAACTCTACTATGTTTCAAGTGACAGTATATTTAAATAGCAATCCTAAAAAAAATAAACCTCAAAGCTAATTGTTCTGTCTATCATTTTTCATTGATACTAAAAAGAGTTTAGACAATTCTCTTTTACAGAATTCGACTCATTCCTAACTAACTGAAGTTAGGGTCAAACTAACATCATCTCACCTTGAGGTTCATTACCAACCTAAGCTTTAACCATTAACTAAAAAGCTCACAACTAAAGTATCACTGATAAAAGCATAAAAAAACCAATACTGAGTGTATTGGTTTTTTGAGTAAGTCAATGTGTTATTTCGTTTAGTATAGGTATTGACCAATTATATTTTACATGTTATAGACGTTTTTTGCACGTTAACATTTTTAATCAATAATAAACTGTCTTATATCGAGTTTTTTCTGCTGAAATTATTAAGTGACTTATATTTATAAAAACAAAATAATGTGCTATTAACCAATTCATTATTTTTCCCTCAAAATATGAATTGAATTTTGTTTAAAAATTAAATTAAGTTTTAAGTAAGTTGTTAATTTAGAAAAGCCTTTTAGAATGGATGCTAAAAGGCTTTTTTTATACAATGAATTTAGATTTTAACTCAGGAGTTGGAATCATACAAGCGTCTTTTTTACCATACCATTTATAACGGTTTTTTGCTACATAATCATAAACCCAATTTCTAATAAAAGTTGGAACTATAAAGAAAATTACCAATAAGTTTGATGGAAAACCTAAATGCTTTGCAACGTGCATTGCTGCAGAGGACTTATATTTTAAAGAATTGGTCTCGGGCTTATATAGTAAAATAGAATCCGTTTTATCAGTATCTATATTAAATTTGCTAATGATTTCTTCTCCAATCTCACTCTGCAATGGAGCAAATAAGAACTTATTTTTTTTATCTCTTTTAATAACGTACAACACACTAGAGTTGCAAAGATTGCAAACACCATCAAATAGTATTAATTGCTTGTCTTTTGGAATGTCTTTAATCACAATACAAAGATACGACCATATTGATTAAAATGGAATTAGTCGTTATTTCTTTTTTGCTTCTACCAACTCTAATAAATCTAAGCTTACATTTGTTGTAAACGTGCCGTAATTCACATTGGCTTTTCCTTTTTCAATAGAATCAATACTACCTATAGCTCTGCCATCATGCATGCGTACACGATCACCAACTGTTAGAATAGGTTTAGGTTTTTCTACAACAACTTCTTTTTTCTTTGCTGCTTTTTTCTTCTTTCTAATAACTTCAACCTTCTTCTCAGCCTCGGCTTTTACTTGTTGTTCTTTATGTTTTTCAGCGCGCTTTTGTTTTGCCGATAGTTTTTTTCGCTTTGAGTTTTCAATTTGAACTAACTTGAACAACTCAGCCATTAATTCACGTTTCTTCTTATTTTCAAAGTACTTTTCAGATATATCATTAACCTTTTGTCCTAAGTAAATAAGGCGTTGATTACTGTCATATAACTCTTGAAAACTTTCGAGTTTCTTCTGAACTTTAGCATTAATTTCTTCTAGTTTATCGGCTTCAGATAATTTCTTTTTCTCGTTTTCTTTGAGTGAGCGTTCTGTTTTTTCGAGTTTACTTCTCTGTTTTTGAAGTTTGGCAATCGTAGCATCAAATCGCACTTTACCACGTTCAATTTTCTTTTTAGACTTGTTGATTAAACTGTAAGGAATTCCATTTTTCTGTGCAACTTCAAACGTAAAAGAACTACCAGCTTGTCCAATAACTAATTTGTACATTGGTTCTAAACTTCGTTCATTAAAAAGCATGTTAGCATTAACCATGTATGGTAATTCGTTAGCCAGTAATTTTAAGTTGGAGTAGTGTGTTGTAATAATACCAAAAGCTTCACGTTCGTAGAAAACTTCTAAAAAGGTTTCAGCTAAAGCACCTCCTAATTCTGGATCACTTCCTGTACCAAATTCATCTATTAAGAATAAGGTTTTATTGTTACACTTTCTTAAGAAGTAATTCATCTGTTTCAAACGATAACTGTATGTGCTCAGATGGTTCTCAATAGATTGGTTATCTCCAATATCACTAAGAATTCTATCAAATAAACATACAGTGCTTCTCTCGTGAACAGGAATTAGCATACCACTTTGAAGCATTGTTTGTAATAATCCAACGGTTTTTAAGGTAATGCTTTTTCCACCTGCATTTGGTCCAGAAATTACAATAATTCGACTATCTTTTTCTAATCCAATGGTTTGGGGAAATGTCTTTTCTCCTTTTTCTTTATTGGTTAAATAAAGTAGTGGATGATAAGCATCTCGTAGATGCATACTACGTTCTTTAGAGAATTCTGGCAAAATGGCATTCATGCTTTTGGCATGTTTTGCCTTAGCAGATATGACATCGATTTTAGTTAAAAAATCTTGATATTGCCTTAAAAGAGGTGAAAACAATCGGACATAATCTGTTAATTCTCTAAGAATTTTAATAACTTCTTCTTTCTCTTCATATTCTAAATTGTTAAGTTCTCTAGAATACTGTAGCGTAGTTTCGGGTTCTATATAAACGATACTACCAGTCTTACTCCCGCCCATAATAGCACCTTTCACTTTGCGTCGGTACATGGCTTTTACTGCCAGTACACGTTTGTTATCTACAACAGATTCTCTAATATCATCGAGATAATCTAAGTTGTGATAGGTGTTAAGTGCTGAAGAAAAACTACTATTAATCTTTCCCTTTAATTTATTGATAGATTGTCTCAGCTGAGAAAGTAGAGGAGAGGCGTCATCTTTTATGTCTCCAAAGCGATCTACAACTGCATCGACTTGTTCTATAATAGCTTTGGTAACCTCTATATTCTTGGCATATTGACTAAGCTTCGGATAATACTCATTAAATTTTTCTAAAAATTTTAAAATTGCATTAGCAGTTAGTGAGATACTTACCAATTTTTGAAAACTCGAAACTTCGAGATAGGTGTTTTCAATTTTAAGAAGCTTTAATTCTTTAGCAATAGTTTCGAATCCGTGATTAGGTATTCTGTTATCATTCTCAAATGATGATAGATATTCATTAACATAATCAAGATCAAGTATAAGCTGCTCTTCCGATTCAATAGGAAGTATACTCAATACTGCTTTGCTGCCCAAAGCTGTAATGGTATGTTCACTAACTTGATCTAAAACCGTAAAAAACTCAAGGTCTTTTAAAGTTTTTTCATGAATACGTATCATGGGTGAATTGTAAATTTTAGAATTGCAAATTTAGGGTAATTACTGTGATATGCCTAATACCGAAAATTACTTTTGTAATTCTTATTTTTGATTAAAACTTGTAATTAATGAATGTTGATATTCACCAAAGCTGGAAACCATATTTAAAACCTGAATTTGAAAAACCGTATTTCAAAGATTTAACTGATTTTGTAAAATCAGAATACAGCACTTATCAATGTTTTCCAAAAGGTTCTCAAATTTTTAATGCGTTTAATCATTGTACCTTTAACGATGTTAAAGTTGTAATAATTGGTCAAGATCCATATCATGGAGTTGGTCAGGCCAATGGTTTGTGTTTTTCAGTAAACGATGACATTAAACATCCTCCTTCATTAATCAATATTTTCAAAGAAATTGAGCAAGATTTAGGTGTTTCTTATCCAAAGAATGGTAATTTGATGCCGTGGGCTGATCAAGGAGTATTACTTTTAAATGCAACTTTAACTGTTAGAGTTCACCAAGCAGCTAGTCATCAAAACAAAGGTTGGGAGCTATTTACTGATGCTGTAATTAAGACTATAAGTAAAGAAAAAAGCAATATTGTTTTTTTACTTTGGGGAGGTTTTGCCAAAAAGAAAAAGAAACTTATTGATACATCAAAACATTTTGTTTTAGAAACTGGTCATCCATCTCCATTGAGTGCTAATCGAGGTTACTGGTTTGGTAATAAACATTTTAGTAAAACTAACTCCCTGTTGGAGCAAGTTGACTTGTCGGCAATTGAGTGGAAACTGTAGTAGGTTTCTTTTCTGCCTTTGCAAAAGGTGGTGTTCTTTCATCGAGCTTTTTAGATGTTTTATTACAACTAAAAATTAACAATAGAAAGTTGAAAGCAACTAAAGAAAATAAAATCAGAATAATGTTAATAATCATATTAATCTGGAGGATGTATTAATAGCTTAACAATCGGCTATCTCAAATATAGTTAAATTTTTGAAATAGAAAAAGTTCTGAGGATAAAGTGTATTATTCCTACTTTTAGAACAGGTGTTAATATTTAAATTTTATGAATTAGTTCTGAGTATTCTACTTTTCTAGGAATAATATTTAAATCAAAGAGTTGCTCTTGTACATACTCAATAGTCTTTTTGTCAATAACATCTTGCGACCATTCTGTTAAGTACAACCATTCCTGCACATCTTCTAATTCTTGCTCATAACGGTTAGCAATAGTTTTATCGATGCTCGGAATAGATTTAAATTCTGAAGTTGTTTGATTAATAATATCTAAAATGGTTTTTAAATCGTCTTCATTATTTTCAATAAATTCTTCTCTAACAGCAATAACAAAGCATGGCCAAGGCGAAGGACAAGTATCTATATGTCTAAATATACCATCATCAACCAATGGTTTTGTGGTGAACTTTTCCCACATAAAGTAATCTGCTTCACCATCTGTGAGCCCTTTTATAGCCCCATTTAAGTTTTTAATGACTTCAAAATTTAAATCTTTCTCTAAATCCCAACCATTATTTTTTGCATTAATATACGCCATAAGATGTGATCCCGAACCATATCTACTTATGGCCGCTCTAGTGCCTTTAATATCTGTAGTGGTTTTGAATTTTGAATTTTCGGCAACATGAATTCCCCAAATCAAAGGAGTTTCTACAAAAGTTTGAACAATCTTTGATGGATTACCATCTATAATATCTTTTATTATACCTTCAGTAAGAATAACGGCTATATCTATATCTCCATCGCGTAATCCTTTGCACATTGCTCCAGTACCACCATGATAGTCGTGCCAACGAAGGTTAATATCTTCGGCTTTATATTCCCCATTTTTAAGAGTTAAATACCAAGCTAAATTAAAATGTTCTGGTACGCCTCCTATATTTACTTTCTTCATTTATGCTGAACTTGTTTCGGTATTTTATTAAATATTTACAATACGCTCTAGGGCATATAAAATTAACTTTTCTACAGTCTTTTTTGGGTCTTTGCTAAAATCACCATTTGCTCTATTTGCAATAATGGCATTTAAAGACAAAGCTTCGTGTCCTAATAACTTAGACAATCCGTAAATTACAGAAGTTTCCATTTCAAAATTTGTGATTCTGAAATCTTTATAACTAAAACTATCTAATTTAGAATTTAAGTTTGCATCATGCAGTGGTAATCGTAAGACACGTCCTTGTGGTCCATAAAATCCGCCAGCTGTACCAGTCATCCCTTGAAAAACCTTATCACTTTCAAAATATTTTTGAAGGTATTTACTGTTGTTAATTATAATTGGTCGTGCTTTGTTTTTATCCCAATCTGTATGTGTTATAAAAGCATCTTCTATTTCGGGATTACTTATACCATCTATTTGATAAAAATGCAGCATACCATTAACATCAAGTCCATGTGTGCTTATTAAAAACCCATCAACAGGGATATCTTTTTGTAGAGAACCTGAAGTGCCTATTCTAATAATATTAAGACTGGTGAGTTCTGTTTTTGGCTTTCGTGTATTTAAATCAATATTAACTAGTGCGTCTAATTCATTTAATACAATATCAATATTGTCTGGTCCTATACCTGTAGACAAAACTGTAATTCTTCGATCTTTGTAATAACCTGTTTGTGTTTTAAATTCTCGCTTTTGAGTACTAAACTCAATACTTTCAAAATGTTTGGTGATTTTTTCAACACGATCTTGGTCACCAACAAATATGATGGTATCCGAAATATCTTCAGGCTTTAGATTTAAGTGGTAAACACTTCCATCTGGATTTAGGATTAATTCTGAATCTGTAATCGACATTTTACACCGTTTTAATAAGTTTATTTTGGTCTTCGCTAAACTGAAATTCTAAACGATTTATACCTCCATAAGTCATATTATTGTTAACTTCTGTTGCAAAATTATGTTGTTTTAATAAGGCTTCATGGCCTTTTCTATTAAGAATAATTTCATTTTCGGAGATATTAAAAAACATATGTAATTCTTTAATCTTACGCTTTAGTTGCATATCGCCATAACCATAATAGCCTTGATAATTTAAGCAATAACCCAATAAATGGTTTTCGTTTTTTACGTTATTTTGCTTTACAAGATTCAAAATATGTGCTTCAAGTGTTCCTAATCCACTTTGATAGTGCGGAAAACGTTTTAAATGGGCTTTTAAACAATTAGTTAGATATTTAAAACTAGATTTTGTAACAATGTACGGCTTTAAAATATTATGATCTTTGCCACAGTAAGTGCGCCATATGGCAATTGTTAAATCAATATCATCTTGTGTTAAAAGCACCTTATTTTCATAATGTG